>JBDNFP010000514.1:0-13376 GCA_041689775.1 Spirosomataceae bacterium | reverse complement strand
CCGATATTCTTAGTTCTTGGGCACTAGTTGTCTTTTGCATGGTTAAGTATGTTATGAATTGAGAGAATGCTACTGTTGGTTAGTATGTGTATTCTTTGATTGTAACCAAATAAAAACGTTTACGTAGTAGCTTTTTGGGCAAGATGACAATCAGAAGTAGAGTCGTTTTTTAGTCGCTTTGATTGTCCGAATTCAGATCAAAAATTTTAGTTAATTGAGCATCGCATGTTTATCTCGATTGAACACCCAAAAAATAATTGGAAACACCAAGAGCGTTAGAATCGTGGCGGTGATAAGCCCCCCGATGATGATAACTGCCAATGGTTTTTGAGATTCTGAGCCGATACCCGTGGAGATAGCGGCCGGAAGTAAACCAATGGAAGCCATGAGCGCGGTCATAACAACGGGGCGAGTTCTGGTTTTTACTCCTTCCAGAATAGCGTCGGGAAGGGGAAACCTTTTTCGAATGTTGTTGTGGAATTCAGAAATAAGAATTACCCCGTTTTGAATACAGATGCCCAGAAGGGCGATGAATCCTACCCCGGCCGAAATACCAAAGTTGATTCCCGTGACGTGCAGAGCAATGATGCCACCGATGATGGCAAACGGTACGTTGGCTAATACAATGAGCGAGTCTTTGATATTGCCAAACATGATAAACAAGATTATAAAAATGCCGATCAGGCTAAGGGGTACTACCTCAGCCAGGCGACTGGTAGCCCGAACCTGATTTTCGAACTCACCGGTCCAGCCTACCTTGTAGCCCGTGGGAAGGTTGATGTTTTTGTCGACATTACTTTGGGCTTCGGCGATGGTACTGCCCAAGTCCCGATCACGAACAGAAAACTTTACACCGATAAAGCGCTTGGTATTGTCCCGATAAATAAAGGCTGGTCCGGTCACTTTTTGGATGGTGGCGATTTCCTTTAAGGGTATTTTCGTGTCGTGAATAGTGGGCACATACAAGGCTGAAATATCGTTTTCATCCTTTCGATATTCTTTGAGGTACCTCACCCGGATATCAAACTTTTTCTCGCCTTCGTATTTTTGGGTGGCCGTTTTACCGCCAAAGGCCATCTCCAATACTGCTTGGGCATCTGCTACCTTTATACCATAGGCGGCCATTCTTTCCCGGTCGAGCAGTACGCTCACTTCGGGTTGGCCCACGTTCCGAAGGATACCCACGTCCTTGATGCCGGGCACATGCTCAATTTCCTTAATTAATTCATTGGCAATCTCATCCAGCTTATCCAGATCGTCGCCGTATATCTTGACGGCGTTAGAGGCGTTGATGCCGGCTACGCTCTCGGCTACGTTGTCAATAATGGGTTGGGAGTAGTTATACCCTATTCCCTGGTAATTAGAAAGGGAGTCGTCCATTTCCCTGACCAGCCCATCCATGGTGATCTTCCGCGTCCACTCATCTTTGGGTTTTAAGTTCACCTGCATCTGTACGTAGTAAAAACCACTCGGGTCGGTACCATCGTTACTCCGCCCGGCCTGGGAAAGTACCCCGTTTACTTCCGGAAATTCCTGTAATTCCTTGCGGAGGGTGGCGGTCATTTTAGTGGTTTCTTCAAGACTATAACTCATGGGCATTTTGGCCTCCACCCAAAGTGCCCCTTCGTTGAGTTGAGGTAAGAATTCGGTTCCCAGAAACGTGGCCGAGAAAAAGGTGATCCCGATTAATGCCAGGGATGCCAGCAACGTTTTCTTTTTATGGGCAAAGGTCCAGGTAAAGCCTTTCTCCACGATTCTGTTCCAGAAATTGACAAAAGGATTATGTTTTTCTTTAACGTTCTTATCCAGGAATAGATGGCATAGTACGGGCACGAGGGTTAGGGTAAATAGTAACGCTCCCAATAAGGCAAACCCCAACGTGTAGGCCAGCGGGCTAAACATCTTACCCTCCACTTTTTGAAAGGAAAAAATGGGTATCAATGCCGTGATGATGATAAGTTTGGAAAAGAAGATGGCTTTCCCCAATTCTGTTCCGGTTTTCTTGATGACACTACCAATGGCAAGCTTATTAAATGTATCCATCCCTTTGGTGCGAGCCAGGTGATCAAGGGTTACGAATATACCCTCCACCATTACCACGGCTCCGTCGATAATAATTCCAAAATCTACCGCACCCAAAGAGAGTAGGTTGGCGCTCATACCTTTTAGCCGGAGGCATAAAAAGGCAAATAGCAAAGCCAGCGGAATGATAATTGACACGGTAACCGTCGTGCGCCAATCGGCCATGAACAGAAACACAATAACCGTCACCAATACAATCCCCTCGATCACGTTGTGCATCACGGTGCGAGTCGTGAAATTCATGAGGTTATCCCGATCGTAAAAGGTTTCCATTTTTACGTCCGAAGGCAGTACCCGCTCGTTTAGTTCGGTAATCTTTTCTTTTACCCGCGTCAGCACTTCTTTGGGGTTTTCTCCCTTGCGCATTACCACAATTCCTTCTACTACATCATCGTTGTCGTTGAGCCCTACCTGTCCAACGCGCGGCATGGAGCTTTCGAGTACATCGGCCACGTTTTTGACCAAAATTGGGTTTCCGCCGGCATCATCAATGATAATATTTTCAATGTCTTCGGTGGTATTGAGCAAACCAACGCCCCGAACCACGTAGGCCTGACCGTTCTTTTCAATGATATCGCCACCTACGTTGATGTTACTCTGGTTGACGGCGTCGAATACCTGTAAGGGAGTAATATCGTACTTTGCCAGGCGATTGGGATCCACGCTCACTTCGTACGTTTTTTCCTGACCGCCAAAAGCTACCACATCAGCCACGCCCGGAATAGCCCGAATTTGCCGGTCAATGGTCCAGTTTTGAATCGTCAGGAGTTCGCGGGTATCGCGTTGTGGACTTTTTAGCACGTAGCGAAAAATTTCTCCGGTTGGTCCGTAGGGGGGTTGAACATCCGGCTCTACATCTTCTGGTAATGACACAGTCCGAAGCTGATTATTAACTTGTTGGCGGGCAAAAGAGTCATTAACTTCATCTTCAAAAATGATTTTGATAACCGATAAACCAAACATGGTAATACTACGGACGCTGGTCTTTTTTTGGACCGAGTTCATGGCGATTTCAACGGGAGTTGTTACAAAACGCTCAATCTCTTCGGCACTACGACCATCCCACTCGGTAACAATAATAATTTGGGTATTAGTAACGTCAGGGAAAGCTTCAATGGGCATATTCTGGAACGCCACGAAGCCCGACACCGCGAGGATGCCTACCCAGAAAAATGTAAACCCTTTGTTTTTGAGCGAAAAAGCAATGATATTCTTGATAAACTTATTCATATCAGACTAGTCATTTAGGGCGTCGTAGATCAATATTTGATTTTTGGTGATTACTTTTTCACCTTCTTTGAGCCCGACTGAGACATAGGCAATATCACCCACCTGACGGAATACTTCAATTTGACGGGTCTGAATGTTATTCCGGTCCTTGAATAGCATCACAAAGTTTTTACTCTTATCAAAAATGACGGCGGCGGAAGGAACCGTCAGCATCTGCTGGTCTTCCGTGTAGGAAAGTTTGATGCTGGCCCGCATGGAGGGTTTGAGAAGATAATTGGGATTAGCCAACTGGATTCTAACCTTCATGGCCTTGGTTTCGGGGTCAATGATGTTAAAAATTTTATCCACCTTCCCGTGAAACACCTTATCGGGATAGCTGAGGGTAGTAATTGCCGCATCGATCCCAAGTTTTACCTGTTCAATATCGCTTTCATTGATATTGGCAATGACCCATACATCGTTGATCTCGGCGATGTCAAAAATATTGTCCGTCTTGTCGCCCCGGAGTAGCATGTTATCGTTGACTTTTTTCTCAATTACAAAGCCACTGATGGGGGAGCGGGCCTCGTAGATAGCACCCTTCTTGATGTTGTAAATCTTAAACGTTTCCTGTATACGTTGCAATTGAGCCTTGGCCTTTTCCAATTGACCATTGGCTTGTATGACATCCCGTTCGGCGTTGAGTTTGCCTTCAAATAATTCCTGGGCTACTTTAAGATTATTTTTGGCTACCACGACATCATTCTGGGCGTCGTCCAGTTCCTGTTCGTAGCTAGCTACCTCCGTGCTCCGGATCGTAGCCAGTAACTGTCCTTTTTTTACGTAGTCACCTAGCTCAACGTAGACTTTGGTTACGTTACCACCTACCACCGGGTATACTTCGATCATTTTGTTATTATCGGCGGTGATTTTCCCGAAGAAGGTCATTTCCTTCCTCAGAGACTGCGTAGTTACCTCGGAAGTAGTGGTGGTGGCCAACATTTTATCGCTCAATACGAATGTTTCATCCATTTCCACTGGTGGCTTTTCATGGCTGCAAGAGGATAGTAAAAAAAGGGTAGGAAGACCGTATTTAAATAGATAGTTCATGAGACAATGGTTCAGAGTCAGAATACGGGCGTATTCACAAGTTGAATGAGGTTTTCGCCGGACAAGATTAATTGTTTATGCATCTCGTTGAGTTGAAGCATACTTTGGTTATAACTCTCCATGAAGTCGGTGAACTCCATGATGGAAATATTACGCTTTCGAAAGTTTAGAATCATGGTATTGTATACGTCGTCCAGGTTGCTGACACCTTGACTATACAAGCCGTATTGATTAAAGTGCTGTTCCCAAATCTGGTAGGCAGACCGAATCCGACTCCGGAGCTCCTGCACCTTGAAGTCCTTGTGGATATTCGCTTTTGCCAGTTGAGCCTCCGCTATTTTTATGTTTCCCCGGTTTCGGTTCCAGAGGGCGAGGGGGATACCCACCGTAACGTTGACCTGATTACCGAAAGCTCCTCCCCGTTGGTCGTAGGAAAGTCCGGCGGTAAGATCGGGGGTAGACAGTGACTCCTGCCATCTGAGGTAGAGTTCGTTACTTTCCATTATTTTAAGGTAGCTCAGGTACTCAGGGTTGTTATCCAGGGCCAGGGTAAGAAGCTCGTCCGGCGTAAATTTGATGGTCTTCTGGTAGCTAAGCTGCAACTCTTCCGTGCTAACTACCAGGCTTATGGATTGGTCCAGTCCGGTGATCAGCGTTAGCTCGTTTTGTTGCTCAATGGTTTCGCGCCGGAGCGCGATCAGTTCGTTGCGCAGATTTAAAGACAAGGATTGTAAACGGACCAGATCCTTCAGGGGGATATTACCTTTTTCTACTTGCACTGCGTAGGCAGTAATAAGGGTATCGAGTCGGCTGGCCTGAGCGGAAATACTTTCAATTTTCCGTTGGTTGAAATATATACTGTAAAAATCCTGGCGGAGCTGGTAACGTAGCGCTAGTAGTAGTTGCTCGAATTGAAGTTCGGCTAATACCACATTGGATTTAGCGAACTCTATTTCATTTTTCTTCTTTCCTCCCAGGTAAATGAGCTGCTGCACCGCCAGGCTCTTTTGACCGTGGCTACCGACTTCCAATACTCTTCTATCCTGCGGATTGATTGCGTTAAATTCACCGGATAAATAGGGTAGCTCCCAAATGCGTGACTGGATAACGGCAGCTTTGGCAGCGTTAATATTATATTGTTCAGCTAAGAGAAGCAGGTTGTTTTGACGAAAGGAATCTTCACATTCCCGCAGGGTAATTTGCGAAAATGCATTTGTGGCATGCAAAAGAGTAAAGGAGAATAGGATGATCAGGTACTTCATCGGCGGATGCACTATTGATTACATCGCAAATGTGGTATTGGCATCTTAAAAACACCTTTAAATCAACCTTAAAAAAACCTTAAATCGTAAAAATAATTTCGAAGTGATGGTGAGTTTCCGGCGAGGCAGAGTAATTTACGGTAGCCCTGTGGTAATCCAGAATTCGTTTGACTATACCTAGGCCCAAGCCAGACCCCTGCGTATTTCTTGAATTTCTTCCCCGGGTAAAGGGTTGAAATAACCTCGACTTTTCCTGTGTACTCAGTGGCTCACCCCAGTTTGAGAATGTAACGGTTAGTTGTTCCTCCGTCAATTGGGTAATCGATACGCTAACGGTTCTATCAAATGAGTATTGGTAGGCGTTTCTGAGTAGGTTGGCGAAGGCTATTACTAATACCGATCGGGCGGCCTGTATGACTAAACCGTTGGAAATAGACTTACTCTCGTTGATTTCAAAATTCATCTTTAAATCCGGGAGATTCTTCTTGGCTTGCTCGTAGGAAGAAAAAAATATTTCATCAATCCGCTCCTCCGAAAGTTGCTCACCCGAATCCAAGGGGCTGCTTTTTGCCAACAGTAATAGCGAATTGATCAGTTCGGATAACTGATTGACGTTTGCAGTAATGCTCGTAAGGTAGTTTCGGGTCGTTTCTGCCAGTTCGTTTGATTGCAGGAGATTATCAATTTGAAAGGTGATCCGGCTAATGGGAGTTCGTAATTCGTGGGATGCGTTGGCCGTAAATTCCCGTTGGGCAATAAATGACATTTCAATCCGGGCCAGCATCTGATTGAATGTTTGGGTAAGGAGGGTAATTTCGTCATTGCGTGATTTACTGATCGGAAGCTGCGTATTGAGCTCGTTGGCTGAAATATGAACTATATTTCTCTGGAAAGTCTCCAAGGGCTTGGTTAGCTTTTTTATGATGAAGTAGGTGGATATCCACATTACCGTTATCCCCGCCAAAAAAGTGGACAAAAGAATGTAGGAAAGGTACCTCAGCTTGCTGTTGCCGTACTTGTCTTCCGCCGCGACAAGGACGTAGTAATCAGCCTTTTTGGAGTCATAAAATAACCCTACCAAGTCACGGCCATTATCTACTTTGATAAACTTTTTTGATTCCTTTAAGCTCAATAAATCCTGACGGTTCCAACGAATGGGAGCATCGTCGATACTACTGTAAATCAGATTTAGATTTTCGTCAAAAACGAGTGTTTTTTCATTGTATAGTTTGTTGATACTATTCTGATCAATTACTTTAAGTAGTTGTTTGTCAATATTCTTGACGGTTAGGAGCAGGTTTACCGTAGTCAATGCTTTTTCTTGGAGACGGTCCGTGAATTCGACCTGACGGAACGAGGCGAAAGCCAAATAGACGATGGTGATACCCAATCCGAAGAGAATGGAGAAGGCCACACTGACATAAATAGAAATTCGAAGTTTCAGGGTCATGCTATTCGCTGCTGAGATAGTACCCGAAGCCAGGACGGGTGTGGATTAATTTTTTCGCAAAGTCTTTATCTATTTTCTTACGCAGGAAGTTTATGTACACTTCAATGGTATTGAGGTTGGTATCGAAGTGAATATCCCAGATCTGCTCGGCAATGGTTTGTTTAGACAGCGTTCTCCCCTTGGCTTTGGCCAATAGTACCAGTAGCTGGTACTCCTTCGGGGTCAATTCAATGGGTTGATCACCGCGTTGAATTTTCATTTCGGTGAGGTTAATCCTCAGGTCTTCAATGCTGATTACCTCACTGGTATCTTGGGGTTGGGTACTTCTTCGGAGCATTGCCTTGATCCGGATGTACAATTCATCGAGGTGAAAGGGTTTCACTAAATAGTCATCTGCTCCGAACTGAAAAGCATCGAACTTATCCTGAATTTCTCCGTAGGCCGTTAACATCAAAATGGGGGTTGACTTATCAGCACTTCTGATTTTTTTACATACTTCCAGACCGTTCATACCCGGTACGTTAATATCCAATAAATACACGCTGTACGTTTGAAGTTTCAACTGCCGGAAAAACACGTTACCGTCAAATACAGTATCGCACAAAAACTCCTTGGTTTTCAGGAAAGTACTTATTTCGTTGGATAGAATGGCGTCGTCTTCTAGCAGCAGAATTTTATGCATGGCGGGTAGTCCTTGGTTTTGGGACGCAAATTACATAATAGTTGGGGTCGGAAGGTACTCGTGAATCTAGTCTTTTGTTAAAAAAGTATGACTCCCTTCGCATTTTTTCCCTGATGCATATCTTCGAAGGCCCGACTGAGTTCTTCCAGCTCGTAGGTACGCGTCACTAATTCATCCAGCAGGAGCTTTCCTTCCTTGTACCAAGCAAGCAAGCGGGGGAAGTCGCGTTCCGGATTACACTGCCCGTACAGTGGGTTGATGTATACTTTATCCCATTCAAACAGATTCATGTCAATGCTGATTTCCTGTTCAATACCACTGACCTGGCAGGCAACTCCCGCATTGCGGATCATGGCGAGCGGGGCGGCCCCCAGTTCGGGAATAGCCGTACATTCAAAGGCATAGTCGGCACCACGTTCATTAGTGAGTAACTTTACTTCTTCGGCCACTTGCAGTAGCCCCTTATCATGGCGTTCGGCTTGGAGTAGGTGCGTGGCGCCGTACAGTCGGGCCATTTCTAATCGGGTTAGATTCAGGTCAACCGCAATAATGGTACTTGCCCCCGCGATGCGGGCACCCTGAATGACATTGAGCCCCACTCCTCCGGTACCCAACACCACCACCGAACTGCCGGGTTTTACTTTGGCAGCGTTGAGTACCGACCCTACGCCCGTCATAACCCCACAACCCACAATGGCCGCGGAAGCAAAAGGTATAGACGTATCCGTTCGGACCACGGCCGCCTCCCGCACCACAGTGAGGGAAGACAGAGTACCCAAGCTAAACGACCGCTCGATGGGTACACCACGCCAACGGGTTCGTTCCAGACCAGCGTGCCCGCCGCTGGCCTTGTTGCCGGCGACCACCGGGGAATTGACTTCGCAAATATGCAGATTGCCCTCCTGGCATTGAAAACAGCTACCGCAAGGAATGGCCCAATTGAGTAGTACGGTATCACCGGGTTTTACCTTCGTGACGCGCGGCCCCACTTGCTTTACAATACCCGCCCCTTCGTGGCCCATGACGACGGGCTTTCTCCAGGATAAGGAGTCGAAGTCGGTGTGGCAAATTCCGGCGGCTTTGATTTCTACTAGTACTTCATCTTCCTGAGGTGGGAATACTTCGATATTTTCGATGGAAAAGGTGCCGTTTCCGTGGCTGATGGCTGCTGTTGCCGGGTAGGGGTTCATCTAGATTAGTTGGCTTTAATGTTGATTTCTTCCTCCGAAAAGAGATTTGTTCCAAACTTTTACGCATCTGAGATGGTAATCCTACTGGCATCATTACTTTTTCTAAAAGTATGATTATATTCACCTTTCACTCTGTTCTGCCCCTTAGTACCCTGACCCTAATCGAAGTCCTTCATAATTCCTCTAATTTTTTGTAATTAAAAAAGAAAATGATGGATAGTACAAGGAAAAAGTGGTTTAAACAGTTATTTTCGTGCTCTTCCATCCAAAATACCTGAATTACTAAACAACCTCTCTATGTTTCCAGCAATTCCTTTTGACCAAACGGCTGCTCATAAGAAATTAAAAACGCACCATAAGACTATATCTAAAAAGCATTTACGCGCACTATTCGAGGAAGACTCCAACCGGTTCAAGAAGTTTTCGATCCGGATGGGTGATATTTTAATCGACTACTCCAAAAACCGCATCAACGGCCGTACCAGAGCTTATTTGGTGCAGTTGGCCACAGAATGCAATCTCCAAGAGGCCATTGATCAGATGTTTGCCGGCAAAAAAATTAACGCTACCGAGAACCGGGCGGTGCTGCACACCGCCCTTCGAAATCGATCCAATACACCAGTGATGGTCGACGGCAAAGATCTGATGCCCGATGTAAACGAAGTGCTGGAAAAAATGAAAGTATTTTCCACGAAGGTTCGCTCTGGTGGCTGGAAGGGTTTTACCGGAAAAAAGATCACGGACATCGTGAATATCGGGATTGGGGGTAGTGACCTGGGACCCGTGATGGTGACCGAGGCACTCAAATCGTACAGCGACCGCGATCTGAACGTTCATTTTGTTTCTAATGTGGATGGTACCCATATTGCCGAAACCCTTGGAGGGCTGGATGCTGAAACGACACTTTTCATGGTTGCTTCCAAGACCTTCACTACCCAAGAAACTATGGCCAACGCGCACACCGCCCGTACCTGGTTTTTGGACAACGCCCAAAACAGCGAATTCGTCAAGAAGCATTTTGTTGCTATTTCTACCAATCAGGCGGAGGTTGAAAAATTTGGCATTGACCCGCTCAACATGTTTGGCTTCTGGGACTGGGTAGGAGGGCGTTACTCCTTGTGGTCGGCCATTGGTCTTTCCATCGCCTGTTCCATTGGTTTCTTCAATTTCGAGCAGCTGCTCGCCGGGGCGCACGACATGGACAACCACTTCCGTACCACCAAGTTTGAGCGTAACATACCCGTCATGCTGGCCTTGTTGGGTATTTGGTACAACAATTTTTTTGATGCGCAATCGCACGCTATTTTACCCTACGATCAGTACATGCATCGCTTTGCGGCCTACTTTCAGCAGGGCGATATGGAAAGTAACGGCAAGAATGTAGACCGGAACGGTGAGCCGGTACACTACCAAACTGGTCCGGTTATCTGGGGAGAACCCGGCACCAACGGTCAGCACGCTTTTTACCAGCTGATCCATCAGGGTACGAAGCTAATCCCTTGCGATTTCATCGCCCCGGCTCTGAGTCATAATCCGCTGGGCGACCACCACAAAATGTTACTATCCAACTTTTTTGCCCAAACCGAAGCCCTCATGAACGGGAAAACCGAAGAGGAGGCTCGCGCCGAACTCGTAGCTTCGGGCTATACCAAAGAGGCCATTGATTACCTATCGCCATTTAAAGCATTTGAAGGCAACCGTCCCACCAACTCTATACTGGTCAAGAAGATTACTCCTCGCGTGCTAGGAAGCCTGATTGCCATGTACGAGCACAAGATTTTTGTGCAGGGTGTGATCTGGAATGTATTTAGTTTTGATCAATGGGGCGTTGAGCTTGGGAAGCAATTAGCCAACAAGATTTATCCGGAGCTCCAAAACGACTGGCCCATTGCCGATCACGATAGTTCTACTAACGGCCTCATCAATCAGTACAAACGTTGGCGGTAAATTCAGTTTTAACCTATTAATCCATCGACACGTAGCAATACGGGCCGATGGATTTTTTCACTACACCACTTATCTATTCAGCTATGTGCGTCAATCTCAAAACGTTTAACGAATCTTTCCGGCAATGGTCCGAAGACCGGGAAGACGAAACCCTTTCCGGTTGGCCCATTGCGTATAGCCTCCCCGATCCGGCATCAGAGGTAGTCTCCGACACCAAAGAAGTAACGCCAATCAGCGAAGTAAAAGTACCTTACCCGAACGCGTCTGAATCTCGGTAGGGTTGGCCTCTAGCCGGTATACAAGCTGATAAAGGTAATGATCGGCCTGTACCCTTGCGGATTGATAATGGCCGTCCCACCGATCGGCGGAATTGGTGGTGTTGTAAATTACTTCCCCCCAACGATTAAAAATCCTGAAAGAAAAAGTCTGGTACCGACAATCCGTAATTGGCCCGAAGGTATCGTTCAGACCGTCGTCATTGGGTGAGAAAGCGTCCGGTAAAAATAGGTTACACGCCCCGCAGTCATCGTAGGCTACCCGGATGGTGGCCGCGGTGCTACCGCATGTTTTGGCTACCGAAAGGGTGTACGTCCCCGGTGCGCTAATGGTATACAACGAGCTGTTACTCCCATCCTGCCATTGATACCTGGCGTCGGGGTCTACCAAACTAATCTTCCAACTCCTGTTGACACACAAGGTAGTATCGGTGGGTAATCCTGGGTTGAGACGACTGATCCGAAGCCGAATCGTAGCGGTATCGCTGCAATTGGCTTGCCCTACCTGATACCGATACGCATAGTCGCCGGGAGGTAGGGAGGCTACCGCCACCTCAGGGTCGGTAGCAAGCAGAGTATTGGACGCCCCGTACCAACTACCGCCTTCTTCCTTGGGCCCAACCAAAGGATTCAGCCGGATACGGTTGGTGGTTTCGCACAGCAGCAGTAGCGTGTCTTTTCCGGCGTTGGCTCGGGTTTGCGGCGTGGCTTCCAAGGGCGAAGCTGCCCCGAAAATTTCGCCCGAAAGCCGCAGATTGGGGCATACTTGTCGGGTAGAGGCCGTCGTAGACGATACTTCATAAATTTGATTCCCGCCGAGTGCGTACATCCGCGGTTGCCCGCCCCGGCAATCTTTGGTACCAATGGACACTACTCCAAAAATGGTACTATTAGTATTCATCTTTCCCACCAATTTTGATTTTCCGGGGTCTGAGATATCCACCTGCACCAACTGATTGTTCTGGGCAGCCAAAAAAAGGTTTCCCTCAAAAAACGTGAGATCGCCCGCTGCCTGAAACTTCATGTTGCCAATCACCGTAGCGTTAGCCGTGGTGGTATCAATGCGGTACAAGTCGGTAGATTTGTTGGTAGCGGCATATAGTACGCCCGTAGCGCTGAAAACCAGAGAATTGAAATCATCGTCTTGGGCGGGGTTGAGCGCTCCTATGAGAGTGGGTAGTCCGTTTCGGGAATTGATCCGGTATAGGCGATTGTCCTTCCCATTGCCGTACAGGACCCCGCCGGGACTAATTGCAATATCAAACATTGGAATGATGGTATTGCCGATCCGGCGACTGGTACATTGCGGCACATCAATGACAATCAGTTCACCGTTACTGAGTGAAACATAAGCATCCTGAGCCTTAGCGTCCCACGGGACTACCAGCAAGAAAAATAATGAAAGGAATCGGATACTAGTTGACATAAACTTACTGTGCTAACGCCCAACCGGTGGACATACGGCGGAAGGGGCAGTGAAAGTTACGAAAACCTGGGATTAGTTTCTTTCTGATTTACCAAAATTGTAGGTTGTTTTAAAAGGGGCTGGTTATAACTAACTGGGAGAGGGGCCGTAGCTGGGTACCAAACACCTGTGTTTATGGGTGGGTCGTTGTGTAGCGAGTTTATGCAACTATACGTTTTGGTGCCGTTGGACACACTCTTTTTACCGTTCACTCACTCATATTAAAATTATTTATGGATGAATAGGATTTAGGCCCGGCGTTTTGGATTTTTAGTAAATGATCATTCGGAAGACACACTAGCGCATTGTATAAAGTACTATTCATCTCCGCTAGACGAGATACGTTGTAAACAGAGTCCGGAGGATGTATATTTATTATTGTCCCGTTTCTGTTTCGCTCAACAGAGGCGAGCGAAAGCAAGACGAAATAGTTTAGAGGCTTAGACAATGCTTTTTCTAGGTCTGGGTGGAAGTAAGTAAATAGTGATTTACTATTCGTTATAACGACTTAAATGGATCATTTTAAGAGTATTTAATATTTGATTTATTAAAACTATCCTGTCTAATAGTCTGAGCAGTTTTCGGGCATTGATTTGGTAAAGATCAAAAAGGGTCGTGAGGTTGAAATCCGCATTTCACCCCCTACGACCCATGAGCATCGAAAAGAGACTCGGGCCAATATTGGCCAAACTTTCTGACGTTGG
>JBDNFP010000513.1:0-23975 GCA_041689775.1 Spirosomataceae bacterium | reverse complement strand
CAAGCAGAGCGGACAAGCCAGTGGCACTGGTTTGCCCCAGGAAACTGATCAAATAATCCGTGTATAGATCAAGGTCTGTTTTCATCTGCCAAATTTAATTCGCTTTTTTTATCATATACAATAGACTTGCGTAACATCAGAGTATAATTCAGAAGTTTAAAAAGTAGAGACATGCCCCTACTTCGATTACGCTCATGAGCAGAAAATAGTATCCATCCGGCATCTTTTTTCCCGGATTTATCAACCGTTACTTACGAAAACTACATTTGGGGTTTCGAACTCCACCAATAGAAGGACTGCACCCTGCGAGAGTGCCTCAAATTCCACAGTTTCTACGTTCCGCAAAGCAAGACCATCTCGTTTCTGAACCAGATGATCTTTACATTCAAACACACCTTCGATGACATAAACAAATAGCCCGTTTTGAGA
This sequence comes from Spirosomataceae bacterium, assembly GCA_041689775.1. Taxonomy (GTDB): domain Bacteria; phylum Bacteroidota; class Bacteroidia; order Cytophagales; family Spirosomataceae; genus JBDNFP01. Next base: position 23,546 of record JBDNFP010000513.1, on the reverse strand, counting down.
ACTTCTTAGGGTATAAACTCCTTTTTTCTATCCTCGTACAGTCCGATTGATATGGAGGTACTTCCTGAGGTCACGATAGATCGTACAGCGTTAGGATAAGCCGCCATTTGAATGTCCGACACTTCATATTTGTGAGAAAATTCGGAGAAAAACCTGAGTTGGAAAAAGTTAATGTGGTCGTCCGGACTGGGGTTCCTGATTTCGTACAATTCACCTTTCTTGAATGTCTTGACCATTACTTCGCCCTCCGCCAGTAGCAATTGGTATTCCTGCCCAAACCTCAGAATCAGATCACCGATGTAAGGAACAAACACAACCCATGAATCTGCCTTCACTTCTACTAGTAAGCTGATTCCCCCTTGTTAGTATGTCATCGGATAAAGAAGAAGATACTCCCACAACAGTCTTTCTTGACAAGTCTATTTGCTCGGGTAAATAGGTAGTAAAATTCTGATTAAAAGGATTTTCTAATTTCAATCGCTTTTCAGCCAGAAATATTTTCGCGTTCGGTTCTGCTATCATAATTGTCAGCCACTTACTAAGATAATTTATGGATAGATGAGTCAGTATCCTCAGCACTTGCTCGCAGTTAGCAATAGAGGTAACTATTGGTTTAATTGACTATACGCGGTTACCAAGAAGATGTGGCAAATAGCTGATAATTTCCCTGAAAAATTATCAGCTAAAATAACTTCATTTGTAAACCTTCCCGCCTGAAAAGGGAGTGGTCCAACGGTGGGAGACTTCGCCTTTCCATCCACCGGGAACGGGAGATCGCGTGCATTGCTTTGATATTTTCTGCCAGGGCACCTTCTCCCCGCATTCTGGTCCCGAAGTGGCTATCATTCAGCTTCCCGCCGTGGCATTCCCGGATTTAATTCAACACCTTGTCCATCCGGTCCGGAAAGGCGTTCCGCATCCAGTCTTCAAAAAGATCAGCAATGGCTCCATTCAACCTGACGATGGTGTAGCCCGCTCCTACCGCACCCGCCTCAGCGGCCGCTTCAATTAGTTTGGGAATCTTATGATCGGTCAGACCAAGAATAATGGACGCGGTCATTACCCCGGTTGGGGTACCAGCAGCGGTTAGTTTTTGAATTACCTATAAACGTTGAGCGGCGGTAACCGTCCTTCGGTCCATAACCTACCGCAACTCTTTGCAGGGTTATTATGGTAATATAGACGTGTACCAAATTGAGCCGGGCCAATTCAGTTAGTAGGTCAATATCCCGGAAAACAAGCATATTTTTGGTAATAATAAGTAGTCGGGCTTATTTATTAATACAACTTAAAACATTCAAATTACTGACTTTCAGATAAATATAATAATTTTACTCTATCTCTAATATTGTTCTACTACTTACCCACCGGATTCCGGTACTTTAAGCATAACTCCAACATGGATCGGTGAGTCGAAACTGCCGCTCGGCCGGTTGATAACAATCCGTATTACCAGAAAATAAAATTACCACTGGCTTCCACTTCGTTGACTGGAATTCAGCTTCCAGTAATCTAGGGGCATCCTTCTTGACCATAATCTTAGTTTCGAAGTCCAAACCAGCCGAAAAGTCCCAATACTCGTAGGAATTACGGGCGTAGTAGTAAATACACCCATGTTCACATCCCTGGTAGGGGTTTACTGATTTCGGCATACCCACATCCAGACTTTTAACCTCGCTGATAATCTCTTTTGGGGACTCCGAAAGAACTGCGTCCGAGGTGCAGGGGTATCACCCCAATCTGTGTTGTCCTCGTAGTCTAGCGTATGGCTTAGTTTTTGAAATGAGTTGGAAGGGTTATATGCGCTCCCCTGCCCTTAGTGAGTCCTGGTCCATCTTTCTTTATTGTTTTTCTTATTTTTACATCTCAAATAATAGGATATATTGTACTTTAAACATGCTTTCAGATTCGATAATCATGGTAGAATTCCTGTACATGCCTCTTTTTACCACTAGTATATACCCCAAAACAACCGAACACTTTATGAAAGCTTTATTGCTAATACTTGTGGGCCTAATGGTAGCTCCTGCCTACGCCCAAACACCCGTCAGGGTAGCCGTGGCCGGAATCAGTCACGGACACATTGGTTGGATTTTCAATCGGAAGGAGAAAAAAAATATCGAACTAGTAGGAATTTATGAAACAGATAAAGCGCTGATAGCAAAATTCATTGACCGCTATAAGCTAGATCCGAAGTTGTTCTACAATAACCTTGATAAAATGCTCACCGAAACCAAACCAGAGGCTGTGACGGCGTTTGGCCCGATCAATGAGCACATCGACGTGGTCAGGGCGGCCGCGCCAAAAAAAATACACGTAATGGTAGAAAAACCACTCGCCACCACCTACGAAGATGCGTTGGAAATTGGGGCCTTGGCCAAGAAAAACGGTATTAAGGTACTTACCAACTTTGAAACATCCTGGTATTCCAGTAACCAACACGTGCAACAACTTTACGAGGAAGGTAAATTGGGTGAGATCAGAAAAGTAATGGTCAACGACGGACACCAAGGTCCAAAGGAAATTGGGGTGAGCAATGAGTTCTTTTCCTGGCTAACCGATCCCGTCCAAAACGGAAGTGGTGCCTTGATGGATTTTGGGTGCTACGGCGCCAATCTGATGACCTGGTTGATGCTAGGAGAGAAACCCTTGACCGTAACGGCGGTGACTCAACAAAATAAACCCAATATATACCCAAAAGTGGACGATGAGGCGACCATCATTTTGCAATATCCCAAAGCACAGTGCATCATACAGGGGTCATGGAACTGGACCTTTGCCAGAAAAGATATGGAGGTATACGGCACTAAGGGATATGCCGTAGCCGTGGACCGCACCACGGTACGGCAGCGATTACAGGAAAAGAGTCCCGAAGAAACCCTTAAACTCTCCCCTCGTCCGGAACCTTTCGAAGATCCATTCTCCGTTTTAGCCGATGTGGTACGAGGACGACTCATCATGACCCCCAACGATTTATATGAGCTTCCCGTCAATATTACGGTTGTACAGATACTGGAAGCCGCTAAGAATTCAGCTAAAACCGGAAAAACCGTCACTTTAAAGTAGGTACTTCCCCATTTCCAAACCATTCTCTGTAATTAAGTTGAAAATAAATAGTGCCTTCACAGCTTAAAATAGCCACAAATCAGTGAAAAACAAGTTATTAACTGGTATACGTTTGGAATTTCAATTATTTTGCTGTTCCTTTGTTATGAATATTTACCAATACAATAATTATAATGCAAGAAGGAACAGTCAAATTTTTCAATGATACCAAAGGATTTGGTTTCATCTCCCCATCAAATGGTGATCAAGACATTTTCGTACACGTATCAGGCCTAGCCGATGACATTCGCGAGAATGACAAAGTGTCTTACGAAGTAGAGCAGGGAAAAAAAGGATTGAACGCAGTTAACGTTCGCGTTATCTAACCGTTTGTTCATTAAGAATATCTCGGAGAGCGTGCTGCAAAGCACGCTTTTTTCGTCGAAAGGAGCGCAAACAAAGATTAAAATCTGGTTTGCGCTCCTTTTATTTCTCCATGGGATGCAACCGCAATGAAGGCTAGTATCCCAAGTACTACCACAATTCCGAACAAGGCTATTCCCCAATGCCAGGTGTTATTACTCTTGGGTTGGAAGTTAGCCGTCAGGAAATTAACGACCAAGCCAATAATTAGCAAATTGACCAAATAGAGGTACTGTTCAATTCGGTAAGTACTAAAAAACGCTCCCGTAACAAGCCAACTACAAAAAGTGTACAGCCCGAAATGAGTCAGAAAGTATATTTTCAGGCTGTTATAGGTCGGCTGGTCTCTGAATATAAAAGTAGTTGACCCAATATCCCCCAATCCCAATGATCAAGAGTAGAGCCATTAGTTGACTAATGCTCGCCAAGGACTCCGGATTACCTACCTGAATAACTTCCCCCATTTTACTCAGTCGCTCCAAAACAAATGACTGATCCCATACGATCAATGGAATGACCAAAGATACCATGACGATTGGAAACCATTGGTTATCTGACTTCTCTGATGGCTGCTCAGGTACTTCCCATTCTGCTGTGTAGGTACCATAGGCCATTCCAATTCCCCCAAAAAAACCAAGGCTGTACTCCATCACATTCCAGAAATTGAAAGGGATTTCAGAAACATGCCCGAGTACTTGTAAGAAGTTTCCAAAGGCAAAGCCAAAACCTCCCCCCAGTCCAGCGTATACCGCAACCCGAAGCGCAGCGGTGTACTGATTCCTAACCATGTACCAGGTGAGTGCGAATGCAACCCCTAGGCAGACTGCCCACATTTCTGAGCGGGGCGGGGTCATCAACCAGCCCCATTGCTCAATGACAAAGAAATACGTAACTAGTGCTACCGCTACCATTTCGACGAGTAATCGCGCCCAATCTACTCGTTTGTTTTTTGACTCTTCTAAGGCTAATCCAAACAGACCGCCACCCAAAAAACCGTACAATGCTCCTATCACAAAGAGCATCGTCAAGCCGTAGAATACATTACTAAAATCAGAGCCCCGGCCGTAGCCGACTACTATACCGTAGCTCATAATTCCCCCCAATCCCCAACCAATCGCCCCTGCAAGCGTCGCCCGCAAAGCTTTGGGGTACCAATCTTTTCGTTTGGCTAACAAGAGAATGACTAATGCTCCGATTCCTCCCGCCCAAGCAGCTCCTTGTTCATGACCGAATTGACCCCGTATCGCCCAAGTAGTTCCGAGGGTCATACCGGAGATCAGGAGCACTAATAGAAATGATTTTGAAAGTTTCATGTATGAATTGAATACGAGCGATAGATCAATATAAATACTAGAGAGTAAATCTTATGGACTAGTATGGAAAGAAAAAAACAAGCATCGAGTAGCCTGATAGCCTTTCTGGACAGTATTAAGGCCTAAACCTATGAACAAAATATGGACGAATACCTGGCACTATACGGAGGAGAAAAAACAGTAAAAACTAGTTTCCCTTGGCCAATATTTGATGAAAAAGAAGCCGAAGTTGTAGCAGATATTATCCGAAGTGGACAATGGGGTAACCCCGATTGCACCGGTGTGGTGGAAGCCTTTGAAAATGAGTTTGCGGCCTACTGCGGCGCAAAATATGCCGTTAGCTGCGTGAACGGCTCAGTTTCGTTGCGACTGGCATTAATTGCTTGCGGCATCAGGCCCGGCGACGAAGTGATTGTTCCGCCGTATACCTTCATTGCCACCGCCTCTACCGTCGTGGAAGCAAACGGCGTACCTGTCTTTGTGGATATTGACCCAGGTACGTATAATCTTGACGCTAGTAAGATTGAAGCAGCCATTACCCCGCGGACCAAGGCCATAATACCCGTTCATTTTGCCGGACAAGCCTGCGCTATGGATGCTATTATGGATATCGCCCAGCGACATAATTTGCGGGTTATTGAGGATGCCGCTCATGCCCACGGTGCCGAGTTTAAGGGCAAGAAACTGGGCACCATCGGCGATGCCGGGAGTTTTAGCTTCCAATCTTCCAAGAATCTGACGAGTGGCGAGGGAGGTATTGTCATCACCAACGATCCAGAGCTATACCGGACCATGGCTTCCCTTCGTAATGTTGGAAGACTACCCGAAGGACAATGGTACGACCACTATCTGCCCGGCTGCAATTACCGCATCAGCCCGATTCAGGCCGTTTTACTGTCCCAGCAATTAAAGCGTCTGGACGCACAAACCCATCTACGGCACGAGAATGGTTTACATCTGAACGAATTACTGGAACCAATTGAAGGAATAAATCCACTCACCCGTGGGCACGGTGAAACGATTCATTGCCAGCACCTTTATATTTTTCGCTATGATTCAACCAAATTCAATGGAGTTCATAAGAATACCTTTGTAGAAATGCTGGCGGCCGAAGGAGTACCTTGTTTTAGGGGTTACCCGTATCCGTTGTACAAACAACCTCTGTTTCAGAATAAGAACTTCATGTGCTATGCCCTGCCTGATTCCGTTAGTTATACCAACGTAGAATGCCCGGTAGCCGAGCGGGCCTGCGCAGACGAAGGTGTCTGGATTTTGCAACACGCCATGTTGGGTAGCTCCCAAGATATGCTTTCTTTTGCTCAGGCAATCAGGAAAGTTCAGGCGCTAGTTACAGCTCCCGAATTCAGCGTCTAAATTTTTCTTTTCCCCTATGGGTTACACTTGTCCTTCTTTTTTTCATAGATATCAAACCCTTACTCTGGTTCCCTTTTTTGTAAGTGTTCTAGTTGGTTGTCAGGTAAAGGACTATACCACCGGGGAACAAGTACTTTCTGAGAACTGGGTAATTGCCTCTTCAGCGAACGTATCTGAGAATATTCAGGAGCTTACTGAAAACGCACCCGACCCTACGGTATGGACCAAAGCCAAGGTACCTACCACGGTACTAGGAGCCCTCGTGGAGGCGGGTGTTTATAAGGACCCGTTTATGGGTAAGAATCTGGAAGCGATCCCCCGGGCACCCTTTGAAAAGCCGTGGTGGTTTCGAAACACCTTTACACTTGACGAGATTCAACCAGATGCCGAAGTACTGCGTCTACTGGTTGACGGGATCAATTATCGGGCGGATATCTGGCTAAATGGTAAAAAAATAGCCAACCAAGATACGATCTTCGGTGCCTTCCGGCAGTTTGATCTGGATATTACCCAAGCAGCGCAGAGCGGCGCTAATACGCTGTTGGTAAAAGTATTCCCCCCGCAGGTTCGCGATTTTTACATGGGCTTTGTGGATTGGGCTCCTACCCCACCCGATCACTACATGGGTATTTTCCGCGAAATCCGTTTACGCCGCTCCGGTAAGGTAACTCTGGATATGCCCTTCGTAGCGCCGGACCTAAAACCCGGTACTCTGGACAAAGCGACCTTAACCATTAGCACCGAAATCACCAACCATAGTAATCAAGCGAAGACCGTTCGAGTTACGGGCTTTATTGAGTCTGTTCGTTTTGAAAAAGAAGTGTCCTTGGAACCGCAGGAACATAAAACAATCTATTTCACACCGAAAAAATTCCCACAATTAACCATCAAAAATCCCCGACTGTGGTGGCCAAACGGTTTAGGCTCGCCGGAAATGTACGATCTAAGGCTGGAATTACACGAAAAGCAAAATCGAATCGACGAGCAAAGTACTTCCTTTGGAATCCGGGAAGTGGAAACCTACCTCACCCAAGAAGGTGTACGTGGGTACAGAATTAATGGCCGGCCACTGCTGATCAAAGGTGCGGGCTGGGTAGATGATCTGTTTTTACGATACCAACCAAAAAAAGACTCGGCTCAAATACGGTACGTCAAAGAAATGAACCTGAACGCTCTACGCTTTGAAGGAGTTTGGGGTAATAACCAGCATATTTATGATCTCTGTGATCGCAACGGAATCTTGTTGATGGTAGGTTGGAGCTGCCAATGGGAATGGCCCGATTATCTTGGACTACCCCTGAACATGAAACCCGGCGACGAAAACCTCCCCATCAACGAAGGTGTTGATCTCTACGCCGTCAAACTAACCCCAAACGAAGAGACTCTATTGTCTGATTATTTTCGGGATCAGGTAAAATGGTTGCGTAATCACCCGAGCATCTTTACCTGGGCCGGAGGCAGCGACGCCATGCCAACGCCAGCCCTGGAAAAGCGGTACCGGCAAATCCTCGCGGACTACGATCAGACCCGGCCGTTTTTAGTTTCAACCGGAGCATTTGAAAGTACCGTTTCCGGCCCATCCGGCATGAAAATGAATGGTCCCTACGAGTATGTACCACCGGTATATTGGTACGAAGATAAAAAGTTAGGTGGAGCATTTGGTTTTAACTCAGAGGTTGGCCCCGGCCCGCAAATTCCGCCGGCTAGTAGCATCAGAAAAATGATTCCAGATGCAAGACTATGGCCCGCTGATAATGACGTTTGGAACTACCATTCCGGTCGGAAAGATTTTAATACCTTGGGTGTATACCTGACTGCTTTAAATAAACGCTACGGGACTCCCAAAGATCTTGACGAATTGACGCTCAAAGCGCAAATCATGAACTACGAAGCTATCCGACCTATGTTTGAAGCCCACGTAGTCAATCATGCCAAGTCCACCGGCGTGATTCAATGGATGCTCAATTCGCCTTGGCCGGAGTTTTACTGGCAGCTTTTTGACTACTACCTAATGCCTACCGGAGCCTATTACGGGGCTAAAAAAGCCTGCGCTCCCCTGAGTATAATCTACAACTACCGCGACAATTTGATTTACTTCGGTAACGATACTCAGGAGGACGCAAATGAGATGACTGCCGAAGTCAAATTACTGGATAGTAATTCGAAGGTGATTCAGGAATTCACCAAAACGTATGACTTACCAAATAATGGTATTAGCAGGAACAGTAACCTTAAACTACCCACTACCAGTGAGGTCTACTTTCTGGACTTAAAATTGAAGGACAAGAACGGTAAATTAGTGGCCGATAATTTTTATTGGCTTGCCAGTAAACCCGATCAGCTAGATTGGGGCCGTTACTACTGGTACTATACACCCCAAAAACAATTCGCCGATTTTACCTCACTCAACCGACTAGCTCCCGCACAAGTAGCGGCTAAAATGACCACCAGGGAGATCAATGGAGAGTTTGAAGTCTCGGTAAATATTTCTAATCCAATCGAAAAAATAGCCTTTTTTATTGAGTTAGAACTCCAAGACGGGATTACCAATGAGGCCATAACCCCGGTATTTTGGTCAGATAATTATGTCTCGCTCCTACCCGGAGAAAATAAAGTACTCACGGTACGTTGTCGTAAAAATGAAAAAAAAGCCCCCAAGGTTACACTCCGGGGTGTCAACGTAGCAAAGCAAACTATTCAGTAAGTAATGTATTATTTTCCGGCCAAGTACCGCTGCCTGTACTCGATGGGGGTACAGCCTTTTACCTGACGAAACTGACGGGCGATATTTTTGCTATCGTTGAGGCCCATGTCAATCGCAATTTCGAAAATGGACATATCGGTTTCGAGAAGTTTTTTAGTAAATTTCTCGATTCGCAGGTTAAATATGTACTTGTAGATCGGATAGCCGGTAATATCATGAAAGCGCTTTTCTAATGCCCGCCGCGATAAAGGTACCTGTTTGACAATATCATCCACTTGTAGATTTTTGTCAATATTCTGGTGAATATATTTTAGGGAGGTAGCGATACAAGTATCGTTCGTGGCGTAAATATCCGTTGAGTACCTCGTGACTATTTGCGTGGGCTTTACTACAATATCGTAGGCCCCGGTCATACCATTCCGAATCATTTGGTCGAGTAGTTGGGCCGAATCATAGCCACCCTTTTCTACATCGAGGGCTATACTGGATAACGGAGGATCAGAAAGTTCACACAACATGACGTCATTATCTACCCCCAAAACGGCTACCTCTTCGGGTATACGTAAACCCGACAAACGGCACGCTTCGGTAATGTGCTGCCCTTGATTATCATCACAAGCCATGAGCGCCACCGGTTTAGGGAGCGATTTCAGCCAGCTACTCAAAGAACTTGGCTTGTAATACCATAGCTCGCTGGTCCGGGCTTTACGGTGCTCGAAGTAATGCACCCGGTACCCGGCTCGTTGGATACGACCTTCAAATCCTTCGGCTCTTTCTCGTGACCAAACGATATCTTTGAACCCGTAAAAAGCAAAATTTTTAAATCCTTTTTTTAGAAAATAATCCGCTGCCATTACCCCGGTTTCGCGGTAAGCACCTGTAATATTCGGAATCTCCTTGAATCGTTCCTTAAAGTCCTGAGCAATCAAAGGAATGCCCGCTTCTACTACTTTGACAATATCCTTATCGTTATACATCTGACCGATGATTCCGTCGGCACCCCACTCCAAAGCCCATTTGAGAATCCCGTCGATGCCCATCGTTTCCCGGTGAAATAGCGGCATGCGACAAAACACCCAAGGACCATGATCCCGGGAGTACTTAGAAATTCCTTTCAGCAAACTTTTACTATACTCCTCCGCGAAGTCAATCAGCAGTACAATTTTATACATAGTACTAACTCGTGAACATATCTTTAAAACGGATGGTAGCATTGGTAACCAGTGGTTTAGCCCACAAACCGATACTGAATATATACCCTAAGGTAGTAAATAGAAATATCATCGCGAACCGTAAGCCTACCCATTCGGCTAGTCCACCCACGATGAGGGGTACTACCGCCCCACCGGCAATGCCACTACACAGAATACCCGAGAAGGTACCGTGATGATGGGGAACGGAATTCAGGGCTAACGATACAATAATAGACCACATCACGGAAGCAAAAAAGCCCGTCAAAGGAAACGCAACAACGGCGACCTCAGCCGATCCGAACAAGGCTGCTATCAGAGAAATTATAGCCCCCGTGGTAAAGGTAATCAATACTTTGCGGCTGTCGAAAAACTTCAATAATGCTAATCCTAATAGGCAGCCAACGGTGAGTAGCCCCCAGAAATTTGAAATAACCGAAGCCCCGGCCGTTGCCGGATCAACTCCGTGGTAGGTTTGTAAAAACTTGGAGGTCCAGTTGGCGATACCTTGCTCGGTACCCACGTAGGCAAAAATACCCAAAAAGAACAGCAGTACCTTCCGGTTCGATAGTAACTCGCGAAGTACGCCGCCCGCTTCAATTTTCTCGTCTTCTTTTAACTCAACCTGCGGAAAGCGGACAAATTGAATGATAATAACCATCAACAGAGAAATCAACGCAAACACCCAATACAGGGATACCCATTTCAGATTTTCGGGCACCAAGGAGTTAAAAAGCTGCATCAGACCCGAGGTGTTGTCCGAATGGACATTCAATACCAGATAGCTGTACAGCAAAGGGGATAAAAACGAAGCGACCCCAAAAAACAACTGGGCTAATACGGAATTAAAGGCAAAATTGGCCTCCCCACCGGCTACCCGCAAGAGGGGATTAATCACTACCTGCAACATCGCCATGCCCACTCCAATGAGGAAAAGTGAAAAAAGAGCCACCCCAAAACCGGGGATAAAAGCAAACAGCAGCGCCCCCGCAAACGCCAACATAAACGCCCATAGTAACACCTTCTTTTCCCGATACTTTTCGACCAATAACCCGGAAGGAATCGACATAACCCCGTAGGCCACAAAGAAGGCGAAAGGCATAAAGCCAGCCAACCCAATACTCAGGTCGAAACTATCGACTATGTCCGGAATAATGGGTCCAAGAATATTACTTAAGAAGGAAATGACAAAAAAGATCAGCAGAATAAGAATTACGATCAGGGTATTTTGTTTCATGAGGCGGGGTAATTTGGACTTACGAAAGGCAACGATTCAGGGAAGATACTCAACAATTTTAAACTTTGCACTTTTGGAGTTCGGCCAGAGCGGCAGCGCCCAATAAGGCTATATTTTCATCCTGGGAGGGGAGAATCTTTAATCGCTTCAAGGTTTCGGGAAAGGCAAAGTCATCCATACTTTTACGTAATGCTTGATAAAAAAACGGGTATCCCTTGGAAATAGAACCTCCCATGATAATAATTTCCGGATCATAGGTGTACAGTATCGCCTTGATTGCAAACCCCAGGTGCAAACCAAATTCCGCCCACACCCTTAAGCTTCGGGGATCGCCTTTTTCGGCAAGCTCCTCGGCTTTAAGGGCCGATATACCGTGCACCGATTCAAAGAAGCTACTGCACGTATAAAATTCCAGGTTGTGGTCGAGGTAGGGCAGTAAACCTATTTCTCCCGCTCCGCAATTACTGCCAGAATACAGCTGATTGTTGATAATAATGCCCGAGCCCAGGCCCGTGCCGATAGAAATTCCGACCACCGAATTATAATTCCTGGCCAAGCCGAAGCGATGTTCCCCGAGGGTGAAGCAATTCACATCGTTATTGACAAATACGGGTACCTTATATTCTTTTTCCAGGATCGTTTTCAGCTCTACCCTTTCCCAGGACGGGATATTGACGGCGTTGTACACAATCCCTCGTTCCGTATCCACCACGGAAGGCACACCGACCCCAATCCCACTTACGGGATAGGCCAGCATCGGGCTTATTAGCGCCATTAATTGCTTCAGGGTAGCTTCCAGGGAATCTTTCTGTCGGAGAGGAACAATCCTTTTGTCAATAATTTCTCCCTCCAACTCGATCCCCGCCCGAAGGTTTGTACCACCAATGTCTACTCCTAAAATCATAATTTTTGTGCGTGTGGTTTATTTATTATGAATGCTAAGTAGCTGATAGCTATTAGCTTGTAGCGAAACACCACCCGGCCGTTATCTTTTTGTAAGTATTTGATATAGAAAAATAGTGGCAATGGATTTGACTAGATGAATAATACAAACTGATTCTGCCTTAGAACTTACCACAGAATTAGTATGCATTAATTGTTCAGATTAAACACTTGGTACCTATCTATAAGTAGGTGTCAGGAATTAAGATTTATTTAGCTGTCAATCAGAGCTTTATAATTCTCTAAAATGTAAACTAATTTTGTATTTCAAACCTGAATCTGCGACTACTCTTTTGTATAATTATTTAATAATCAGTGCTATAAAAAACTAACAAACTACTAGCTAACCGCTACTCATTGATTAACTACTACTGTACGGCTGAATCGACCCGCCTTGTCAAAGCTCCTTACCATGACCCTCTCTCCTACCGGTACCGGCTTGCTGTACAAGGGTGACTGAGCGGTGGGTTCGGTACCATTGGTGGTATACCGGATACTGAGGCCTGAACTCTCGGTATTGGCTTTCAGGATTCCATTTTCAATCACCGCGCCGGGAGTGGGCACCCGGTAATTATACCCTCCATTCTTTTTTGACAACCGGGGTAACTCTTGTTCGGATACCCTACTCGTAAAAATGGTCCACTCCTGATCCATGATGGTTTTTCGGGCGGGCGACTGCGACATCGTTTCCCATTTCCGCTCCTTTGACCAGGCGCTTTCCGCAAAACCCATGAGCTTGGGAAGCATGTAGTACTCCATCATATCCCGACCTTTTACCGTTTCGGACCAAAGCTGAGCTTCTACCCCAATGATATTCTTACGGGCATCAGCCCGCAGTTGCTGCATCCCCACGAAGTCTTTCTTTTCGTCCAGGGGCCGCCCCATGTTCGTTTCCCGCGTCGTACTGAACATGTTGTAGGGTGCGAAAGTCCAGTTATCGCGGGTATCCACGAAACCAGCCCAGTAGAGGCCCGGTTCTTTGGGGTCGTTGGTATAGGCCAAATCGAAATAAAAGTTGGACACATTACATAAAATGACCGGATATCCGGCGTTGGCTAGCCGGTACCCCATATCCCGGTAATCAAACAGATTATTCCAGATGTAAGGCACTACTTTCTTGTTGGCAAAGGCCGGGTTGGGTCCGTAGCTTCCATCATCCTTCCTTAATAGGGCCACCTCTTCCCACCCGTGAATGGTCAAATTCCGACTTTTCAGGCGGTCAACTAATTTGCCAAAGAAATAGGCCTGTAAATTATGAGGATCTTTGATCGAAGGATTCTCTTTCAGAAGCTTAGCCGCCATCGGCGACTTGGTCCAGGCACCTTCCGCTACTTCATCGCCCCCGGCGTGGATTACATCCATTTTCAGGCCCGCTTGCTGGTACATTTTCGCCATTTCGTCAACTACCTTCTCATAAAACCGGTAGGTCGACTCCCGCGCCACACTCACAACGTTATTCTTGTAGCCTTGGGCAGACAGATACTCGGAGCGATCGTCCGGGTCAATCAACCGATACTCATTGGCTTCTTTTTCTTTCCCTTCCTTCATCAAGCGTTGGTACCGTGCCTCCATCGACTTGATTGCCGCCATGGCGTGCGCGGGAAAATTAAGCTCAGGGATTACCTTGATGTGCCTTTCGGCGGCATATTTCAATATCTCTATAAAATCGGCTTTGGTATAGTAGCCGCTCCCGTGCGTGCCCTTAGCGTACGCCACCGGCCCGGAACCGTAGGCGGGGTGCATAACGGGTGCATCAGGACTACTCGTATGCTGGCGCTGCGCCCCTACGTCCGTCAACTCGGGTAATCCGTCTATTTCCAGTCGCCACCCTTCGTCTTCGGTGGTATACAGCAGGAAATGATTCAATTTATAGTAGGCCATCAGATCCAACACGCGCAGGATACTTTCCTTATTCTGGAAGTTACGGCTTACGTCCAATTGGAACCCCCGAGTGCGAAACCGGGGGGCATCTTCAACCAGTAGTTGGGGAAGTTCAACGGTTGATTTACCGTAGCTTTCGTAGGGTATCAGGGCCAACAGGCTTTGGATTCCGTAAAAAACACCAGCCGGATCGGAGCCAATAATCTTAATTCCCTCCTCGCCAATCGTCAGGCGGTAGGCCTCTTTGCTAATTCCGTTTACGATTAGTGGTTCGACGGACAAAGTTATCCCCATAGTACCTGTACCTTCGCTGGAAGTATAGGTAGCTGAGGTAGTACTTTTCAATTGTCCACTCAGATAATTGGCTTCTTTACCCAGCCCTTTGGCGTAGTGAATCACCTGTTTCCCGTTCAAAGTATAGGTACCTACCCTACTTTCAAGCCGAACGGGGGAGGGAATAATCTTTAATTGTTGAGCACCGCTAACCACCGGTTGGGCAAGGTTATCCAAGTACCTTTGTTGGGCACTCGCCATGGGTAGCTTATCTTTCGGTCCGCGGAGTAATTGGTCGCGCTCGGTAAATGGTTCGATGGTGTACTGTTCAATCTCCTCAATTTTTTCCTCTTTGCCTTGGGGCGTATAGTACACTATGTACAGGCCGAGTGGAGCGTCGGTTTCTTTGATTATTCCCTCCGTACCCGAGTACTCAATGACCACCGAATCGCCCGGAACGAGCTTGAAATCACTTTCGGGCAGCAGTTTGTACCAATCTCCGTTTATATGCTCAATGCGGGCGGACTGGGGTAAGGTAGCGGGTAAAACCGGCCGGGGCGCCATATTAAAAAACAGAGCCCAATTGGTGCCTTCCAGTATTTCATCCCCGCCATTTTCGAGTACAAATCGAGCGTTAAAACCGTCCTTAACATCCGTGAAATTACTGAGCAGTTTCCACGATACTCTGAGTTTACTTTTCCTCACCTCCGTTTCCTCTTGTTTTTCCGTACAGCCCCAAAAGCCGAGACTCATAACAAGTAAAAGCAACGCAATTCCGTATTTCTTCATATAAAACCAAAGTGAAGTAGCCCTAATACTACTGCGGGGAGTATTAAAAATACTATTGCCACCACAATGCTTTTACTAATTATTTTTGATTCTAAACCGTATGATTAACCATCCCGGTCGACTTATTTCTTTGGATGCTATGCGTGGTTTTACCATTGCGGCCATGATTACGGTCAACTTTCCCGGCAATAGCGATTTTGTTTTTGGACCCTTAAACCATACCCATTGGAATGGCCTGTCCTTTACCGATCTGATCGCTCCCTTCTTCCTTTTTGTGGTGGGAGTTTCCATTGTTTTTGCCTACTCCCGACGGTTGGCCGAGGGTATTCCCCCCAAGGCCATGTATGGAAAAATAGTCGTTCGGTCTTTGAAAATTTTTGTGGTTGGGATGTTCCTCAACCTGCTGCCCGACTTTGACTTATCGGACGTACGCTGGACGGGTACTTTGCACCGAATCGCCATCGTTTTTCTGGTCTGCGCGCTACTCTATTTGCATACTAACTGGAAACAGCAAGCCTGGATTGGGTTGATAACGCTATGTGCCTACTGGCTCGCCCTGATCCTCATTCCTACACCCGGTATCGGTGAGGTAGTACTCGAACCCGGCCGGAATCTGGCCGCGTGGGTGGATCAGCAATTTCTACCCGGCAAAATGTGGCAGGGTACCTGGGACCCGGAAGGTATCCTGAGTACTTTCCCGTCCATAGTCACGGGCATTACGGGTATGCTGGCCGGAAGACTGCTCCTGGGCAACTATACCCCACATGAAAAAGTAAACTACCTATTTTCTCTGGGTTTACTGGCCACGACTTGCGGATACCTGTGGGGATTAACTTTTCCGATCAATGAAAATTTATGGACCAGCTCTTTTGTGCTCATTACCTCGGGCATGGCCGCCATGGTACTGGGCGCCTCCTACTTTGCCATTGATATACTCGGCCGCAAAGCAGGTACCAAACCCGGAATCATTTTCGGAGCCAACGCTATTACGGTGTATGTACTAGCAGATATATTCGCGTTACTGTTCTACGGGCTAAAAATCGGCGGACAAACCTTAAATGAACGGGCGGTTCAAGGAATGATGGGACTCGGTATCGTCCCGGAATTGGCGAGTATGCTGTACGCGCTATTTTTTACGGCCATGAATTTCATCCCGGCCTATTGGCTGTACCGCAAGAAAATTTTCATAAAACTCTAAATCCTTAAACTTCCTCCAAGCTCTACTTTATGTCCGTAAATACCAAACTACCCCAAGGGCTGTGGCCCGTCATGATTACCCCCTTTACCGAATCCAATACCATCGACCACAACGGACTGGACGCGCTCACGCGCTTTTACATCAACGCCGGTTCAAACGGCCTGTTTGCCAATTGCCTTTCCAGCGAGATGTACCAGCTTACCGATTCGGAGCGCTTGGAGCTAATCAAGGGGGTACTTCGGGGAAGTGAAGGAAAGGTACCCGTGGCCGCCACCGGAACTATGGGGCGAGATTTAAAGCAGAATATTGAATTCATCAAAAAAGTATACGACACCGGGGTAGGCGCCGTAGTACTCATATCCAGCCTGATTGTGCTACCCGACGAAGGCGACGATATTTTTAAGCAACGCTTAGAAACCATTTTTGAGCAGACGGGTTCCATTCCTTTGGGTATTTACGAATGCCCGATTCCGTATAAACGGTTGTTGAGCCCCGATTTAATGCGGTGGATGGTCAGTACCGGGCGCTTTGTGTACCACAAGGATACCTGCTGCCACTCGGCTTCTCTACAAAAGAAAATAGCCGCCACCGAAAACTCTAATCTGCTTTTCATGAATGCGGATACTACCACCGCCCTCGATTCACTCGAAGCCGGAGCCGATGGAGTTTCGCCGATTTCTGCCAATTTTTATCCGGAGCTGTATACCTATCTACTGCGAGAATTCAGGAAGAACGGAAGAACCG
Organism: Spirosomataceae bacterium; assembly: GCA_041689775.1. Taxonomy (GTDB): domain Bacteria; phylum Bacteroidota; class Bacteroidia; order Cytophagales; family Spirosomataceae; genus JBDNFP01. Next base: position 6,433 of record JBDNFP010000513.1, on the reverse strand, counting down.
AAGAACTCAATCAATTGCACGCCATGCTCACCCTCATGGATCGTACCACGCATACCTTCTACCCCTACTCCGCCAAAATGTTCCTGAAAGAACGCGGATTACCCATCACCACCCACACCCGCATCCCCACCGAAACCCTCCCCGCCGTAGACATTCTACGGTTCAAAGCATTAATGGATGCGTTTAAGGTATTGGCGGAGAAGTATGAATGTTCAATTTTGATTCAGTGATAGAATAGAAATCCAAAATTCTATCATTGGACAGAAGGACATTCACACATTCTATCATCCTATCATTCAAAATTGATACAAATGAAAACCCTCGACCTGATCGTTTTTTTGATGTACATGGGCGGGATTACGCTCTTTGGAGCTTCGTTTTATTCCAAGAGTAACTCTTCCTCTTCCTTTACATTGGGCAACAGCAACTTCCCTACCTGGGTAGTCACCATGTCTATCTTTGCCACCTTTGTCAGTAGCATCAGCTTTCTGGGGTTACCGGGCAACGCCTACCAAACCAACTGGAACGCCTTCGTTTTTAGCCTGTCCCTACCCATTTCGGCCTACATGGCGGTGCGGTTTTTTGTGCCGATTTACCGGAAATTAAACAGCCCTTCGGCGTATAGTTTTCTGGAAACAAAATTCGGCTTGTGGGCGCGGGTGTACGTATCGGCCTGCTACCTGCTGACGCAGCTCATGCGGATCGGTACCATACTCTATCTATTGGCGCTACCCGTCAATGCGCTCTTTGGATGGGATATCCTCACCATCATCGGCGTTACGGGACTGGTCGTCATGGGATATTCGCTCCTTGGCGGTATTCAGGCCGTGATGTGGACCGACGCCATTCAGGGCATTGTCTTGATTGGAGGCGCCATCGCCTGTCTACTATTTATCGCCTTTTCCATGCCCGAAGGACCGGGACAGATCATCACCATCGCCAACAAGTACGATAAATTCAGCCTCGGTAGCTTCGGCAGCAGCCTGACCGAATCCACCTTTTGGGTCGTGCTGATCTACGGTATCTTTATTAACCTCCAAAACTACGGCATCGACCAAAACTACGTGCAGCGTTACATGGCTTCCAGCTCAGAGGCCGAGGCCAAACGTTCGGCGCTGTGGGGCGGATTACTCTACCTACCCGTATCCATGCTCTTTTTCATGATCGGTACCGCCCTGTTTGCCTACTACAACGTGTTCCCGGATACCCTCCCAGCCGAACTCCACGACCTGGCCAAGAGTGATCGGGTATTCCCGTTCTTTATCGTGGACGTACTGCCCGACGGCCTCACCGGGCTACTCATTGCCTCCATATTTGCGGCGGGTATGAGTACCATTTCTACGGGTATCAATAGTTCTTCCACGGTGGTGCTCGTTGACTACTACCAACGTTTTTCCAAGGAGCCGCTTTCCGAAAAGAAATCCATGCGGATACTCTACGTCACTACCCTCGTCATCAGCCTCATCGGCATTGGGATTGGTTTTGCCATGATCAACGTTAAAAGTGCTTTGGATGCCTGGTGGAAACTTGCTTCCGTTTTTAGCGGTGGAATGTTGGGGCTATTTCTGCTCGGGGCTTTTGTAGAAAAAGTAAACCAAAAAGGAGCAATCGTCGGGGTAGTGTTGGGCGTTTTGTTGATTCTCTGGATGAGCTTATCGCCCTTATTCTGGACCGAAGGGCCCATGAGTGCCTACGCTAGTCCGTTCCATGCGTATCTCGCCATTGTATTCGGAACGTCCGTTTTATTCATCACCGGATTTATGATCACGGTGGTATGTTCAAAAAAGTAGGACTAACTTGCCGGATAAACATCCCCAAATTATTCTCTCATGAACAAGGCGTTTTTTATAAAGCTTGGTTTTACTTTACTCGAAATACTTCTTTTTGTATTACTCAGTGCCATCCTGATCGTATCCTACACGGCTCTGTTCAAAGTCCTGGCGTTGGTTGATGGCCCCGTGAAGAGTGAAACTGATCCTTTCTGGGGATTAGCCATCGAGTACCTACCCCTCAATGCGGCTTTCCTCCTCGCCTATTTTGTGGTCAGGAAGTTTGTCTTCAAACGGTCGTTTGCGGAGTTGGGGTTTAACCGAGAAAAGGTACTCGTTGGTCTGGGAAAAGGATTTATCGAAAGCGCACTGATCATTACCGTCGGGGTCATTGTCCTCACCATTTTACAAAAATTAGAGTACACCGGTGTGCAGTGGAATTCTTCCCTGTTTGTTGGCTTCCTGGTTCTATTCCTATTTCAAAGCTTATCGGAGGAGATTTTGACCCGTGGATTCCTGCTCGGGGTCATTGCCCACCGCTTCGGGAATTACTGGGCCTTGGCGGTAAGTTCCCTGCTATTTTCCCTGCTGCACTTCTTCAACCCGGACTTCAACTGGCTGGCCGGCCTCAATATACTACTGGCCGGTTTGGCGCTGGGACTGCTGTACATCAAATACCAGAACCTGTGGGTATGCACCGGTTTTCACTGGGGTTGGAACTTCATGCAGTCCGCCTTTTATGATTTCAACGTCAGTGGTTTCGACATAGCGAGCCTGATTAGCTTCTCGTCCCTCCCCCCCGCTTGGCTCACCGGGGGAGGCTTTGGTTTTGAAGGCTCCATTCTCTCCGTCATCGCCCTAACCGCCTTTTGTGGGTATTATGGATTTAAAACGGACTTTTCCGGGGTGATTGGGGAGGGGGAGTAAGGCTCAGTGGCTTGCCTATTTATCGAAAAGCGTTAGTCAGGAATTAGGGTACAACTTTTACCGTTTAATAACTTTTACGGAAAGCAAAGCAAATATTCAAACCAATTGCATAAATTGAGTAACGATGATTTGGTAGATTTTACATTATTGCGTTAAAACGCTGAATGACTGCATGGCCAATCTCACGAATACGAATTGGTTTTAGCAAAGGAAACTATTTACGTATAGAAATTGATGCGCCAAATCTTTGCGGAGCTCTTGAGACAAAGCCGCCCAGAGGGCTAAGGGATAGTTGTCACTCGACGGAGCCGAGCGAAGGCGGATGAGGGCTTTATCATGTTAGATAAGTCAGACGGACTACATACATAACGGAAACAGGGCTTTCTTATAATAACTTATTTCGACCAGAATTGGGTATTTTGCATCACAAAGGAGATAGGAAAGTAGTTATTTTAGTACTGATTCAGGTTCAACCGACCACAAAGGTTACTAAATATGAGACTTTTTTCTAAACTTTTACCATGTTTTATATAATTATAAGAGTATTAATTTTTATAAGAAAACCCTGATAACGGAAATAAACGCAACTGATTACGTTTATACAAATGTTATATGCTATTTATATTAAAGTTTCTAACGGTATTCCAGAGAGCATCTTTTAAATCATTTTGCTAATTATTTGCAGTATTTAGCATTTTTTTCAGAAACATTTCAAACCAAGTGCCTCTTTTATGTAACATATTCCCCCATAAAGTTGAGCAAAAATTGTGAAAGTCGTAAGGAATAGTTCTCCCATTTTTGATAAAATAATTTGAAGGATTATAAATTTTCTCCCATTTGTCAAATTCCGAAGAAAAAACAGCATATAACAACGTATTAGCGTTATTGCCTTCCGTGCTTTCTGATAGTTTTGTCATAACTTTAAAGTGTTATCTTGTTAATTAAATTCTGTGATGGCAACAACGCCAATACCCATCCGTTATGCAACATTCAAGAAAAATCCCCATAACATTTAAATATTTTACATATCTTTGACGTTAGTAACGTAAAAGATATGATATTAACTTTTGACTCAAAAGAAACTGAACAAATTTGGAATGAAATCCGAGTTAAGAAAATGCCGATTGATATTCAAAACGTTGGGCGACGGAAATTGAGAATGCTGAACAACTCACAAGACATTTCTGATTTGAGAATTCCACCTTCCAACCGACTTGAAAAACTCACGGGAAAATTAAGCGATTTTTACAGTATTCGGATTAATAAACAATGGAGAATAATTTTCGTTTGGGATAAAGGAAATGCCAGTGACGTTAAGATAATTGATTATCATTAAAAAGAAAAATATGGAAAAGTTAGCAAATGTACATCCAGGAGAAATTTTAAATTACGAATTTCTTGAACCTTTCGAAATTACTGCCTACCGACTTTCAAAAGATTTGAAAATACCACAGACAAGAATTTCAGAAATAATTAAAGGAAATCGTCGAATTACAGCAGATACGGCTTTGCGATTGAGCAAGTATTTTGGAAATTCAGCGAAATTTTGGCTCGGAATCCAAGATGATTATGATATTGAGGAGGAAAAAGAAAATAAACGAGCTGAATTGAACGAAATAATTATGTACGCGGACAAGAACGTTGCCTAACAACGCATATAAAACATAGTGCGAGTCTTTGCTAACACATAGGTTCGGGCATTTTTGGGAAGTCGCCAAATTTTTAAATTTGACAAATTCCCAAAAATAAAATAATTAGTAAAATTTAAAAATTCGGCTTGTGCTTATCCGAAAAGAAACTGCTTATTTTCTGCACTACGTTTCATATACAAACCGTTGTGCTTCATTAAGACAAACTCAAGTGAGAAATATAAACGGTAAAGCTGAAAACCGAAAAAGTAGGCAATAAACTATTAATTAATATTATGAAAAACCAATTAGAACTATTTAATCGATTGACTTACTTTACTGTACTTTTAAGTTTTGTAATTGTGTTTCAAAGCTGTAATGAGAAGCCAAAAGAAAAAGAACAGTCTATCCCCGAATTTAATTTGATAACCGCCAAGGCAGAAATTGAAGAAGCGAATCAAAACTTTATGGCATTGGTTGCAGCAGGTGATTCAATTGGTTTGGCAAATGCTTATACTAAAGATGCTAAATTTATGAGTGCTGGAGCACCATCAGTTGTGGGACGAACTGATATTCAAACTGCAATGTCAAATATCGTTAAATCAGGAATAACTAAAGCTGATTTAAGACTTGAAAACATTTATGGAACAGAAGATTTAATTGTTGAAGAAGGAGAATTAACGCTTTTTGTTGGCGATAATACTGTTGCCGAAGAAAAATATATTGTTGTTTGGAAAAAAGAAGACGGAAAATGGAAATTATTTCGAGATATATTCAATTCAAATTTACCATCCGAATAACAACTTAATCAGTGATTAGATAAATCAATTAAAACTAAAATTATGGCAACTCAACAAAAAACATTCAAGTTATTGACTCTTTATACAATGGTTTTTCAACTGGCGATACGCCAACTGTCCTTGGGTTAATGCATCCTAAAATCGAATGGAATGAAGCTGAAAGTAATTCGCTTGCAGATGGCAATCCCTACATTGGCCCTGATGCAATTTTAGAAGGCGTGTTTGCTCGTCTTGGAACAAATCACGAATACTTTGGGTTACAGGATGTGAAAATCCACGGAATGAATGATAATATGGTTTTAGCCACTCTACGATATGACGCTAAAGTAAAAAAATGGTAAGACCTATAATGCACAAGTCGCACATCTATGGACACTTAATGACGAAGGAAAAATTATTTTATTTCAGCAATATGCGGATACCAAGAAATTGGCAGATTCAGAAATGTAGTTGGAATTGTGACGACTGAAGAGTAATTTAAAAATAACGAAAGCACAACAACGTGTATAATTGATTGCTTGGTTTTAGCTTACTTACGAAAGCCCTAGTGGACTTTCTATTCAGTCTTTATTTACTAACTTTCGTGCTTAACATCGCAACTAATCATACACAAACCGTTAGCGGTAATGCTCAACGACCGCAAGCATAATTGACAACTTAAAACAGGGAAGCCGAAAACTGAATAGAGTAAGCAACAATTTAAAAGAATAACAATGAAGAAAATATTAGCACTTTTACTGACAACACTTTTGGTTTCATCATTTTTCATAGCTTGTAAAAATAGTAACAACTCAATTAAAAATGCAGAAGATAAAGAATTAACAACAGACGAAAAGGAAGTTATCAAAAAAGCAATATCAAATCAAATTAACATAGTTATTCAAGATGCAAAAGAGCTAAATGTTGACAAGGCTGCAAGTGTTTATTCAGACGATGCCACATTTAAAATTGTAAATTCAGACGCTACTGTTAATGACTTCGCCACTATGAAAAAGGCGCAGGGAGAAGGTTTCAAAGGATTAAAGTCATTAAACTTCTCAACAATAAAACAGGACTTTACTTTTTTGTCAAAAGATTTGGTAATGTGTACTTGGACAGGTATAAATGAATTTGAATTAACAAGTGGAGAAAAAATGAAAATTGAACCATATGTAGGAAGTTTGCTATTTAAAAATAAAGACGGTGTTTGGAAAATTATTTACGCCCACGAAACAACAGCAACACCAATACCTGTAAAATGATACTCTATCAAGACCAAAAAGAACTACCGCTAATCGAGTAAGGCGGGGGAATTTCACCCCCACCTTCT
>JBDNFP010000512.1:0-2541 GCA_041689775.1 Spirosomataceae bacterium | reverse complement strand
GTGGCACCGGTGACGTCTACCAGCCCCGCCCGGTTTACTTCGCGGCCAATGATCTTTCCGGCCAAAGCGATATCCCGGAGGAGCTGGGATAGTTCTCCGGTAGCGTATGGAAATGCACTTTGACTGCGCATGATGAAACGATCGAGGGTAACGCCTACTGGTAAAGCCAGGTCGTTAGCGGTTTTGGTGGTCATACTGCCGGGGGTTTGAAGGAGAAAAGTTGTGGTTAGGGGAAACTTAGATTAATGAATACTAATATACATTAATACTTCAAATAATACAATTTTGCTGAATACTTTTTAGTAGGCAGTTATAAGAGTAATTATTACTTTTATAACTGCCTAAAACCGACTCAGTACTTTTTCGACCGCTTTTACGTAGCTATGCCCGAATAAGTTAACGTGCACAAGCAGAGGGTATAAATTATATATTGGCACCCTTTGCTCAAAATCGTCCTCCATTGGAAAGGCATTCGTGTAAGATTCGTAGAAGGATGATTTAAAGCCACCGAATAGAAAAGTAAAGGCTATTTCTGCTTCGCGAAGGCCGTAATCAGGGGCAGGGTCAACCAGACAAACTCCGCCGTCAGGGTCGGTGATTACGTTTCCCGACCACAAATCTCCGTGGACCAAGGCGGGGCGTTCATTAGGCAACAGACCAGGGAGCGCATCGTACAGCTTTTGGAAAGACTCGTGTAGTTGGGGAGAAATCATGTTATTGTACAATGCCATGCCGGCTTGTACTTTTAGGCGCTCTTCTATAAAAAATTCAACACCACTGTTGCAAGGGCTATTTCGTTGGGGAAGAGCACCGATGTAATTGGTAAAACCAAGCCCGAAGGTAGGGCGGGTATGTGAGTGGAGCTGAGCCAGAGATTCCCCGAACTCTTCCCAGTAGGTGGGCCGTTGTGGTCCGGCTTCGATGTATTCTAGCATGAGGTAAGCTTTGTAGCCCTGCTTACCCTGATGGATTAACTTTCGGAATCGTAAAGGTGCCAGCCTGGGCGAGCAGATCAAGCCCCTAGGCTTCGGTTTGGAATAACTCATCGGAATGTGCTTCGCTCCATTTTATGAAGTAAGTGCCCTCGTCGGTCGCTAGCCGAACGGTCGTATTAATACTCCCGCCGGCTATAAGCCGCGTATCGATAATTTTGGGAGAATGCCCCAAGGCTTCAAAAAGGACATTTTCTAGAAACTGCATTTCTTCGTCGCCAGTATGCATGAATGAGGAAGATATTTTATGACCTTAAAGTATAGCTCGACTGTGAAAAAATCAAGTAAAAGACAGGAATTTAGTTACTGCTCGATCGGGCAGTAGCTAAACTTTGTTAACACTATCGAGTACCAACAACTGCGCTTCAACCAAATTAAACGAGAAACATACTACCTACCTAGTAGGTTTATTGGGCGGGCACCAGCATCCACATCCTATCCGCCACTGCCTTGATTTTATTCTTCGAAAAATACAACGAAAAGTACTCATCCTTCGCCCAGCGTTCAAATAAATCTCCGAAGTGCGGATCAGTAACTAGGGCTCAGAGATATAGATAAAAGAGTAATGGAATTACATTTTGAGCCTTTGGGAGAATTCAAAAAGAGTCAAAGATTAGAAATTTACTTGGTTGTACGGAAAGAGGTTGAGGGTTCGTGGGAGTATCAACATTCTAGCAGGGTCCGAATCTCGGTTAGTTTCTCCTCATAAGAAGCCCCCACTGGAATCTCCTGATGATTGATCCACACACTTTGCCGGCCAATTTTCCGGATATGTCCAATCGATGCCACATAAGAACGGTGGATACGTATAAATTGACGTCCCGGCAACTGAATCATTGCCTCCGGAAGGCTCTGTCGGCATAGTAATTTGGGGTCGGTTAGTACGTAGGCCACATAGTTACCCTCAGCTTCGAGGTATAGCAGGTCTTTCAGCCAGACCTTTTCCATTTCATAGCCCGTTTTGATGAAGATAAACCCTTGGGTAGTGGGTGTTTTTTCAGACAAAGCCCCTTGGGGCGTAGTTGTTTTATTTCCAAGGCTTTGTTGCAGGCCTGCGTGAATCTTGTCAGCGAGTAAGGCTTAAGCAGATAGTCTATGGCATTTAGTTCAAAACCTTTTACGGCGTACTCCGAATAGGCAGTCGAAAAAATCACCATGGGTACCTGTTGCAGGCAATCCACAAACTCAATCCCGGAGATATCGGGCATTTTTATATCCAGAAACAAAAGATCAATGCTGTTTTGCTGCAAATAGGGGATCGCCTCAAAGGCATCCGTAAAGGTCGCTTCAAGATATAGAAACGATACCTTGGCGGCGTGCATCTGCACCACTTCCAGAGCCGGCGGCTCGTCGTCGATGGCAATAGACCACTCTCTTAAATAATATTTTCTAAATTTGTTCGTAAAAGACTGACTATGAACGATAAGTATAAGTTATTGAAAGAAAATTCCGGAATTTGTAAACGCCTGTTTGGTATAGAATTCGGTGATTTCGAAATTGTACTTGGAAAAGTTGAAATCGAGTTCGACGTTTTTTTGCGGGAAAACCC
>JBDNFP010000511.1:0-26611 GCA_041689775.1 Spirosomataceae bacterium | reverse complement strand
TCAAGCAGAGCGGACAAGCCAGTGGCACTGGTTTGCCCCAGGGAACTGATCAAATAATCCGTGTATAGATCAAGGTCTGTTTTCATCTGCCAAATTTAATTCGCTTTTTTTATCATATACAATAGACTTGCGTAACATCAGTTATTAAATTAATATTAAGTTTAATCGTTTCAATATTGAGATATCATCACATGGCACGGATCTTGGGGTAGTACTCTCTGAGCTAACATCTTACCAAAAACGAGTTGCACCCTTTAACCCATTAAAAAATGAAAAGCCCAGTTCTCAAAAAATTTAACTGTTCGATGGCCCTGCAATGGTTCATCTTTTTACCTATCATACTACCCTTGTGCTTGGTATTTGGTGTTATACAAGGAGTTATGAATATGATGGAGAAAATGGCACAACGGATGTGGACCGACCTTGAATTATAATTTTTTAAGTCCGGACAACCTCTTGAATTGCACTACTTGTCTGTACCTTTCTATTGATCTCTCCACTCAACTATTGAAGACAATCCATACCCTACTTTTTTCTGAATAGACTCCCGATCCGAGAAAACATTCTCTTTTCAAATTCCCAGAAAAAGTCAAATTTCCCGAAGATCCACCCCCACACTAAAAGTAGTACCTGATAGAGCGGTAGTATAATGGTTACCGTGATCAACACTCTGAGCCACCATGCCGTTGTTTCAGCTGTAAGTCCCAACAGGCAGTACAGAAATATTTTGCTGTACATAACAGAAAAGCCGGTGCAGGCAAAGACCACCAGAATAACAGCCACATCCCAACCAGTACGAACCTTCCAACGCTCTCTCAGCTTATCCCACATAAACTTTACTCGTACAGATAACCTAGCTTCTCATCATCAATTTTTTCCTGATCAAGTGGCAAAAACTCCTCCCAGAAAGGGTCTAGCGGTAGCCCTGCTTTGCAGATAATTGGCTCTTTTTGAACCGGATGCTCAAAGTACAGTCGACGAGCATGCAGGTTAATGCAGTTATCAAAGTTTCCTTTAGGATAGCCATACTTCACATCTCCGCGAATAGGACTACCCATCGTGGCCAGTTGGACCCTGATCTGATGCGGACGCCCCGTGATCGGGCTTACTTCCAGCAGAAAAAACTTATTGATTTCGCCCAATACCCGGTAAGTAAGTTCGGCGCGTTGGGTATTGGGGGCTTCGTAATCAAAAGCCGTAGTGACGTTGCGCTTTTCATCCTTGGACAACCAATGAACCAGTTTTCCTTTTAGTTCGGCGGGTCGGCGGCGCACCACGGCCCAGTAGGTTTTTTGAATGTCCCGCTTCCGGAATAGCTCGTTCATCCGTTCGAGTGCTTTGGAGGTGCGGGCAAACACCACTAAGCCACTTACCGGACGGTCAATCCGGTGCACGGTACCCAGAAAAACGGCTCCCGGCTTGTCATATTTTTCTTTGATGTAGTCTTTGACCATATCCAGTAAACAAGCGTCGCGGGTAGCGTCAGCCTGCACCAGCACACCTGGTTCTTTATTTACGATGATCAGGTGGTTGTCTTCGTATATGACTTGAAAGGGTCTTTTCGCCATGAGGTAAGTTGGTCTCTTGCCAACGGTAATTAAATGTGTATTCTTTTGATATGATAATAAATGCCCCACTTAGTAAGCCACGACTACTCAAATGAGCTCGGCTGTTAATAAGATTCTTTTTCATTCGGGAACGACTTCCCTTTTACATCGCTCACGTAATTTGCAATAGCTTCACTCATCACCGTATGTAAATCGGCGTAGCGACGCAGGAAACGAGGCTTAAATTCTTTGGTAATTCCTAGCAAATCGTGCAATACCAATATTTGACCATCCGCGTGAGGACCGGCCCCGATACCAATCGTCGGAATCAGGACACTTTCCGAGACCTGACGAGTAAGTACCGAAGGTATTTTTTCGAGTACGACCGCAAAACAACCCACTTCTTCCAACATACGGGCGTCGGCTAGTAGTTTCTCCGCTTCTTCTTCTTCTTTTGCGCGTACCGTGTAGGTACCAAACTTATAGATTGACTGCGGTGTAAGGCCGAGGTGTCCCATGACGGGTACTCCCGCGCTTAGTATCCGGGTAACTGATTCCTTTATTTCGGCACCACCTTCCAATTTTACGGCATGCGCTCCAGACTCTTTCATGATTCTGATCGCCGATCGGAGTGCCTCTTCGGAATTACCCTGGTACGAGCCAAAGGGCAGATCTACGACTACCAGCGCCCGACTAACCGAACGAACCACCGACGTAGCGTGGTAAATCATTTGATCGAGGGTAATGGGCAGGGTAGTTTCGTGGCCAGCCATGACATTAGAGGCCGAGTCTCCTACCAGAATCACTTCTACTCCGGCAGCATCTACAATGCCGCCCATGGAGTAGTCGTAAGCGGTAAGGCAGGAGATTTTCTCCCCCCTGTTTTTCATTTCCTGAATAGTATGCGTCGTAACGCGCTTTATATCCGAGCTATGGACCGACATAATGTTTGAATTAGTATTGGTTAAAAATTAATTCGAGGAGTGTATACCTTATCTACTCAAGAGCCATTGCTCGGGGTTAAGACGCGTTGTATTTTTCCAAACCTGAAATTGCAGAGAGGAAGTACCTTCGGTGTCTGCGGCCACGGTGCCGATAGCATCCCTGGCTCTTACCTTCTGCCCTGGCTTTACCGTCACACTCTGCATTTTAGCGTATACGGTCATATAATCTCCGTGCTGAATGGCTACAACGTTATTCATCCCGGGCATATCCGTTACGTCCAGCACAATACCGTCATATACCGTCCGGACCGCCTCGCCCGCGCTGGTCTGAATATCAATGCCCAGGTTATCAATAATTACTCCTTTTAGTACCGGGTGCTCTTTGCGCCCAAAATGATCGGACACAAAGCCCCGTACTGGCCAGGGTAAACGATTCTGGGAGGCCTTAAAAGACGAAGCCAAGGTCACCTCTTCGTCGGTCATGCCACCATTACTCACCACTTCGGGAGCTTTTTCAACGGGCTCGGCTACCGGTGGAGGGGTAGTACCGGCGGCTACGGCCTTTTCTCTTTCTGACTTTTCGCGCGCCAGTCGAGCCCGTTCGACTTTTTCGCGCGCTAGTCGCTCGCGGCGTTCGCGTTCGGCTCGCTCACGCATCTCTTTTTCAACTATACGACGCAAATTGGCTTCCAACTGAGTGGCGGCCTTACGGCTCGCTACCAGCTCGGCCCGTAACTGAGATTCTTTCTGGGATAATTCTTTTACAACGGATGCTTGCTGTACTTTAAGTGATTCTAGTTTGGAAGCTTCTTGCACCCGGGTGGTTAGTACGGATTCTTGCTGCTTTTTCTTACTCGTAATCCGCTGTCGTTTGGCCACCAGCTCTTGCTGTACCTCTTCCATCTGTTCTGCCTGTGCCTGACGGGCTTCGGTATACTGTTTAAGGTATTTATACCGTAGTACCAGCTGATTGAAGGTAGCAGACGAAAACAGAAAGATAAGCTGATTAAGATAGGCATTGCGCTTGGAGGCTTCGTAGATCATCTGCCCGTACTCTTTTTTTAACTTTACTAGGTCTTCGTTCAATTCTTGACGGGCCTCTTCCAGACTCCTTAATTCACTATCCAGTAGCTCCAGATCATCAGAGAGCAAATCAATCTGCTTTTTTTGGGTAGATACCTGCTGATTAATGGCCCGTAACTGGCCCACACTGACTTTTTTCTGGGATGCAGTTTCGTTCAGAATTCGCTGAATATCACCCATCTTTTCCGAATTCTCTCGCTTGTCTCTTTCTAGTTGCTGACGGCTTTTTTGAGCCAACACAACTCCCAACTGACTGGAAAACAATAGCAATAAGAGCCCTAATGTCCGGTAAAATGTAGATTGACAGTGCATAGTATTGATTGGTAGAGACGCCTCAGTCCCGTTTCTTATCCGGCAAAGGTACGCAGACTTAGGTTTTTAGCCCTACTGAGAGAGCATCCAATCGTATTTCCTTACTTTTTTTGGTAGCTCTGCGGTATCGTAAAGGGAAACCCTGGGGCTTTACTAGGCAGTTCCACTTTACTATGTTTGATCCGCATCACGGTCTGATAAAACTTTTTGTCTTTTTTCGACTGGACATCCAGCGTTATCAGGCTAGTAAATGGAAAAAGATAGCTATTTAGCTCCGTAAAATCTTCGTAATCAAGGGTTAATGAGTTCTTTGTGGGTTGTTCTACTGCCTGTAATCGTTTGAGCTTCCGGTTTTTTTCTCCGATATAACTATCTAACATGATCCGGCCGTCATCTTGCCGCAGTAGCAAGAAATCTTTCTCGCGCCGTACCTTTTCATTGGGAGTACGGGGCACGGGCAAATTGCCGACGATAATCGATTGCAGAAGGCCATAGGAAAGGTCAAAGTTAAACTCACGGCTTAGCTGTTCGTAACTGTACGCGTAGTACTCCTTATGGAACTTATCCATGAATACGATGGTGTCGGGAGTAATGATGCCACGCGCTACCTCAAAACCTACTCCATTGACCGAAAACCAAATCAGGCTGTCTTTTTTGATCCGGATACTTACGTTGGCGTTGTCGATATTCTGGGTTTCGTTCTTAAACGAGAATTTGGATTTGGCGGTCAAATAATCAAAATCTATTTCTTCTACGGAAAAATTTAGTTTACCTTCTGCCTCTGTGGCTGATTTTTCTATGGTGCCAATCGCCAACGAGTCCGGGTTACTAATAATTGAGTCAACTTTTACGCTAATCTCCTTTTCAGTTACCTTCCGGGTTCGGGGCTTATGGCAGGAAGATAACCATACCACTCCCCAGGCCATCACTAACCAAAGGGTTTTACTACTGTTCATGAAGTGTTACGGTTGCAATTTTTTTATCGAGCTGATCGCTTCTTTCTCCCATTGTCTTTGCTTTTTTCCACTGCTCTAAGGCCTTTGGTATCTCTCCTAGCTGGAATAGTACATCCCCATAGTGTTCTACAATGGTACCACTCACATTGGCGTTAGCTTGTACCGCTTTTTCCAGAAATACCCGGGCTTTATTGTATTCCTTGCGTACGTACAACACCCAGGCGTGGGTATCCAAAAAGGTAGCATTATCTTGATTCCGCGAGACTAGGCGCTCCGATAGTTGTAGCGCCAGATCTAGCTTTTCTTTGCGAAGCGACAGGTAATAACTGTAATTATTCAGTACGTGGTCGTTGTTAGGGTCTTCTTTCAGTACCAGTTCGTAAGAAGTATCTGACTTATTGTTGTCACCGAGTCCATTGTAGGCATCGCCCAGTTGGGCATTGATCAGGTTTACCAGCTCGGGATTGTTATTAATCAATTTACGGCTTTCTTCCAAGGAGGAAACCGCTCGCTTATAATTGCGCTTTACCAGTTGCGCGGTACCATTAGAATACCAGATCATACCCTGATTTGGAAATACTTCCAAGGCCAGCTCCGAATGAGCCAATAAACTATCTAACTGATTGAGTTCGCCGTCTAGCTGTAAAATCGCCCCCCATACCTCGTATACAGAACCATCGATTCGCGCCGAGCGGACGTAGATATCACGGGCTTCGGCTTTACGTCCTCGCTGTACCAGCAGATCACCGTACAATACACAGGCTCTCGATGCCCGGGGGTGGGTATCAACCAATTGCTTCGCCAGGATTATTGCTTCGTCGCGATCAGCATCCGTTTTGAGCATAGATAAGTAACCCGACAATACCCTGATTTTGGGTTCGGCATCCAGATTAGGATTAGAAAACACGATTTTCAGCTCCCGATTGCACTTTTCCACATCTCCTTTACGGCGGTAAATATCGGCTAACAATACGTGTGCCTGTGCCTCATCAGGGTTGAAGCGGAGGGCTTCTTCCAGAGGAGCTATCGCGTCATCGATTCGGTCATTCACCATCAGGAGCTCTGCCAGTTCGATCCGGTAGTCCAACTCGTCGGGTTCGGCGTCAATCAGGATCTTAGCCTCCTCAATGGCCTTATCTATTTTATTTTGCCGTAGATACAGCTGCTGCTTCTGATGCGTAATTTCTTCGGTAACCCCAATTGATTTTTCCAGTTGGTTATAGGTCTTGATGGCTTCGTCGAACTGATCACTAAATACATACATGGCTGCCAGCTCTACTCCATACTGAACGTTGCCCGGATTACCCGCCAGCAGAGCTTCATAAATCTTGGCCGCCTCACTGTATTTCTTTTGCTTTGAATATAGCCCGGCCAGCTGCTGAGCGTAGTACACATTCAAAGGATCTATTTCGTACGCACGCTTCGACTCGGGTAGCGCCTCTTCGTTGCGGTTGAGTTTTGTGAGCGCCGAGGCCAGCATAAAGTGCCCGGCGGCGTCACCAGGGCTCAGCTTCACCAACTTTTCAAAGACGGGTAATGCTCGTATGGGCTCATCCATCATGAGGAACTTCATTCCCTCGGCCGCCAAGCTTTCTTCTTCCAGGCGAAAAACAGAACCTACTGGTACTGCTTCCTTGTCACGATTACGACGCTGAGCATCGGCAGGATTAACCCCCACCATGCATAGCAACAGCATAACGATAACTATATAGTTGAGCCTTTTTGTGTTCATAAGTATTTAGCTTCCGAAACAGATCTTTTTAAGCGTGTTTATTATCCGTGTAGATACAAAGTAGGTAATGGTCAGAATCCTCCTAAATTAACTACAAAAGTATCAGATTATTGTCATTCGTCCGAATGGAAAAGGATTATTGGTTCAATTGCCGGTATATTTCCTCGAAATCCCCGTTACGAGCCATTTTGTAATGATCGGCATGAAACGTATCCAGTTTGATCAGCAGTTTGAGTAGCATCGCCTTTTCAGCCGGCACCAATTGAGCAAATACCATGCTGCCTACTTTGGACATTACCGGGTAGCAGTTGGCCAATACCTCCCGGCCTTTCTTGGTGATCTGAACCCGCTTCGAGCGCCGGTCTTCTTCGTCCGGAAACTCTTCGATCAGTCCAAAGTTAATCAGGCGCTTAATTACATCGATTCCGGACGGAAATTCAGACAACATTTTGTGAATCAATTCACTTTTTTTGGGTTTACCCATATTCGATAGGGCGATCAGATACACGGCATCCTCTACATTATTAAGTGGCAACCCCAGCATGGCTTTTTTAGCGTAGAATTGTACGTACCGGTTCATTCTACCCAGGTGGGCGCTAAGTTTATCCTCCATCCGTATCCCGGACGGCTCAGAACGGGGAGTCTGCTCGGCTAAATACCAGACGCAAAACTCCGTAATATCCATTTCTGGATGCTCGGCCTCCATTTTTGCCCAAATATTTACCAACTCAACTACCTTATTCATTTATGTTTCCTAATCATATTTATACAGCTACAAACTGAGGATAAAGCACTTTTGTTGTGTCTTTAGAACAAAACAACCAATACTATGTTTTAATACTAAAAATATGTTACTATATATGAAGTCATAGTTTTTTTGTGTGTGATAATAGCATTTTATAAGTATGTGGCCACCAATATCATATACTTTCATACTAATTTAACGAAAATAGATTACAATGATTGCAGAGTTGAAAGGGGTAGGAAAGGAATATAAGACCGGCGACCAGACCATCGTGGCCCTGCAGCCGACCGACTTCAAGCTCAATGAGGGAGAGTTGACTCTGATTATTGGACCTTCCGGGTCCGGGAAGACTACCTTACTTTCTCTACTAGGCTGTGTGATCTATCCCAGCTACGGAGATTTGTGGGTAGACGGCAAGTACATTAATGAACTCGGCCAAAATGATCTGGCCCGACTTCGTTTGAACACCATTGGCTTTGTATTCCAAAACTTCAATCTTTTGATGCCCCTGAACGCCGAGGAAAACGTAGCTATGCCCCTCAAACTCATGAATGTAAAGTCTTCCGAGATAAAGCAACGTGTGCATGAGGCCTTAAAAACCGTCGATATGCTCGACCGCCGTACCAACTTACCCCGCGAACTATCGGGGGGACAGCAGCAACGCATTGCCATTGCCCGGGCACTCGTGACCCACCCCAAGATGGTACTTTGTGACGAACCAACCGCCTCGCTTGATAAAGATTCCTTGGGAGTAGTAATGAACGAACTCCGGGAATTGGCCAAAAGTGGTAAGTCGGTAGCCGTAGTAACCCACGACCCTCGACTGCGGGAGTACGCCGACCGCGCCGTGGAAGTAAAGAATGGCTACGTGGAAGAAATTGATTTAGAAAAAACTACCAACTAACCCTTGGCAATCTACCCATGTTTGAATATAACGTACAAGTACCCATGAACCGTATTCGATACACATCCGCTTTCCTGACCCTCTGCTATGCAATAGTAATGATGAGTACTTCTTCCTGTCAAAATAGTGACGATCAGGAGATAACAGAAGCAAAAAAAGATTCTATTGCGGCTTTACCATCCACCAACGACCGGATTGTGGGCGTAGCGCGCGTGGAGCCCGAAGACGGGCTGATGACGCTCACCGCCGGAAGCAGCGGCCGAGTGCTCAACATTATGATTGGTGAAAATCAATCGATACCCAAAGGCTTCCAACTCCTGACTCTGGAAACCGACTTGGAACGCTCTCAATTGGCCCAAGCTAGTAGCAAGGTAGGTGCCCAGCAAGCCGCCATTTCGGCGCAGGAGGCAGCCCTCGCCGGGCTTAGAGTAGAGCTTAAAAATGCTCAGATAACCTACCAGCGTAACGTCGAGCTATACAAAGGAAAGGCTCTTACCAAGCAAGCACTTGATGATAGTAAAGCTACCCTCGATAAGTTGGTGCAGGATATGGACCAAACCGAGGCTAACATCCGTCAAGCCAAGAGTAAGTTAACCGAGATCAACTCTGATATTGGCTACTACCGTACCGTATTGAACAAAAAACAGGTTTCGGCTCTGGTGGCCGGGAAAGTATTGAACGTACTGGTAAAAACGGGGGATTACATTGGGAACGATACCCCCATCGCTGATTTTGCGCCCGAAGGGCCCCTATTTGCTAAAACGGAGGTAGACGAACTTTACGCCGAACGAGTAAAAGTAGGCCAGAAGGCCTACGTGATATCGCAAACAACCGGCGATACGCTCGCTACCGGAGAGGTTACCTACGCGGCCGACTACTTAAAGCAAAAGTCGTTGTTCAAGGATCAGGCCACGGAGCTGGAAGATCGCCGGGTACGTGACGTCTCGGTCCGGTTAGATGCCGGCCGAATGCCGCTCATCGGCAGTAGGGTAGACTGCATCATTCTACTTAACTAAGCCCCCAAAGCCATGCTGATAAAAGAAGCGTTCAAGTTTATGTGGTACGATAAGGCCAAGATGTTTGGAATCTTGTTCGGAATGATCCTGTCGGTTTTTCTGGTGGGTCAGCAGGTAATGATTTGCCTCGCGCTGCTCGGCAGCACAGTATCATTAGCCACTTTTAACGAAGATTATATTTGGGTGGTCAGCGATAAAAGTAAGCAGGTCATTGATCTGCCGTTAATCGACATGCGGATAGCTCGCGAGCTGATGTCGATCCGGGGGGTAAAAAGCGCCAGTCCGATGGTTTTCGGTGGAGGTAATGTCAAGCTTTCTGATGGATCAAAAACACCCGTGTCTATCATTGGTACTGAAGCTCCTTCCTTTGCGGGAGGGCCTTGGCGGGTTATTAAGGGACAGCCCAATGACCTGCTGCAAGACGGAGCCATTTTTCTGGACTCCATGAACCCGGAGTTTACTAATAGAATAAAGGTAGGCGATCAGGTAGAATACAACGGGCAGCGCGTTCGCGTAGCGGGCCTTACCAAAACAACCCAGGGACTCGGTACTTCCTACGGCTTCACCACCATCCAACGCGCCCGAAAACTATGTAACGTTCCCACCACCCGCGCCTCAGCGGTACTGGTATCGTGGCAGGATGGCTTCACACCCGAACAGGTTGTGGCCAATATCAACGCGGAAATACCCGGCATCACGGCTCGTACCGGAAAAAATTATGCCGACGAATCACTTCGTTATTTCGCGTCCAGCAGTGGTATTGTGGCTTCGTTCGGACTGTTGGTAGTTTTTGCGGTTATTACCGGCTTTGCCATCGTTGGCCTTACCCTTTACTCGGCCGTCAGTGACCGGCTGCGCGACTACGGTACGCTCAAAGCCATTGGGGGTACGAACCGAACCATCCGAAAACTCATCTTATCGCAGGCGCTCATCTACGCCGTTACCGGCTTTTCTTTGGCCTACGGGTTGTTGCTAGTCTTCATCAACGCCACGAAGGGGTCGCTTGATCTGCAACTTACGCCTGTACTATCTTTCTCATTGGTAGGTGTCACTATTCTCATCGCCATGCTGGGTAGTCTTTTTGGTATGCGCAGAATTATTAAGCTAGAACCCGCCGCCGTTTTTAGAGGATAAATCATGAACATGTTCCTACGTCTATTGGATCTTTTCCCTATGAAATTCACCATACACAAGCACTACCGCACGCTACTTTTTATTCTTGGATGTGTGGCCCCACTTACTCCTTATGCTCAGTCGCTTACTCTGGAAGAAGCTATTCAACTTGGACTAACCAACCGTAGCGAACTAAAAAATGCCGCGCTGAATATTCAACTGGCCGAGCGAGAAAATGCCAAACTGAAAGCAGGCTGGCTACCGCAGGTTACGGGATCGGCCGATGTCCGTTGGAACACTCAGCTGCAAACTACCATCCTGCCCTTTGATATTACGGGGCGGAATCCGAGCGGTAGCTCCGAGGTGAAGTTCGGGTTACCATTTAACAACAGTATAGGTATAGCAGCCGAGCAAAAAATACTGTCTCCCCAGTCAAAGTACGATCAGCAACTGAACACTACCAAGGTACAAACAGAACAAAACTTCGCCGAACAACAGCAGATTACCATTCGGCAGTCTGTCACCGAAGCGTACTACCTAGCCGTTTTTAATCGGGAACGCATCCGGCTGGCGGAATATGCCCTGCGCCGGACGGTGGGTAATCTCGAAATAGCCCGCACCAAAGAAGCCGCCGGCACCCTCCTGCCCAATGATTTCAAACGGGTACAGCTTGACCAAAGAAATGCCGAGCTGTTGCTACGAAAGGCTATCCAAGACCGTGATCTCGCCATTCAGGAACTGCACTACCGAATGGGCGTTGACCAAAATACCGGCTACAAACCTTCCCAGTCACTTAGCGATATACTAACTGATACCCTCTCGATAGTAGCCCCCGACATTATGGCCCGAAAAGAAATACAGGCCGAAGAATTAAATTTTAAAATTCAGGAATTAAGTCAGCAGCGCGAGAAAGCAAGCCGTTTACCAGTTTTGTCGGTCTATGGAAATTATGCGGCCCTACAACTCAGCAGTAAACTGAACCCATTCCAGTCGGGTACTTGGTTCCCGTTCAACTACGTAGGTCTACGCCTAAGCGTACCCATTTTTGACGGAAGGCGATCCCGGATAACGGAAGGTGATTATAAAATCAGGCAGCAAATCAGTCGGAATACGCAGGTTCAGCTGGCCAAGGATTTAGGCTACGAAGCACAAAGCGCACTCACTACCCTCATGCAGGCCCGGATGGACGTAGAAGATACGGAGGCCAACGTTGACTTTGCCCGGGAACTGGTAGAAACGGATATGTTTCGGTACGAGAAACAGGTATTGACTCTGACCGAGCTTAACACTACCCTAACTACCCTGCAAAACGCCGAGAGCAACTATCTGAATAGCGTATATAGTTATTTAGTAGCCTTGGTTCGCTACCGCAGAGCGGCTGGTGTGTTGTAAAGCAACGTCACACCATGGCAACGGTAAAGCGATCTACCATCTCGTCGGGGTGTACTTCCAGTACGTTTGCTAGTACCAGCATGACTAAGGTACGGGAGGCAAGATTACGAGGAATACCTACTTTGGTAGCGTAGGAGTCTACGGTAACACTTTGCTGCTCATCCAGCAGTTGCATGAGTTGCTTTTCTTTTTCACCGTAGTTAAACCGTACGTCGCGATTGGGGCGCGCCCGTTTCATAATCTGACGCATTTCGTAGCTAGCCTGCACCGATTTGTCTTTCACCCGCACATACGATTTCTTTTTGCCGAAGGCATCAAGTACAGAGTGGGGTTTCTCGGTACTCCGATTGATATGAAAGATCAGGACGTCTCGTTCGCCAGCAACGGTTACTCGTTCGGTCCGGTAAGAAATCGAGGGTACACAATATTTTTCAATTGCCCGCTCGATGATATATTCGTCTTCGTCTGCGTATTTCAGGCCTTTGATTGTTTTATCGTCACCGATTCCAATCAATAGTTTTCCTCCTCCTGAATTGGCAAAAGCTACCACTTCGCGGATGATGCGTTCGGGGTGGTTGGATTTTAACTTAAATTCCAGTGTATCACCCTCGCCTTGCCTGACCAGTTCTTTTAAAGTTCGTAGATTCATCAATCGGTCCGAATTAAATCGAAGATTGTTTTATAAAAAAACACTTTTAACATTCCTAAAAAATCAGGAATCAATTTTTTGTTAACAATTTACCCCCATAAAACGTTTTTTTGTGAACCTTGTATACAAAAATGCTTTCACAATATCTTTTGAATTTTCTCTATTGATCGTATGAATTTATTAATGAACATTTTACTCATGCTGGGCACTTTCGTTTTCATGGAAGGCTTCGCTTGGTTTACGCACAAATATATCATGCACGGTATTATGTGGCAGTGGCACGAGTCGCACCACGTGCACCACAAGCATTGGTGGGAGCGTAACGATTGGTTTGGTATCATCTTCGGTATCTCGGCTACTGCCCTCATTATCATAGGCTCAGAGGTACCCTCCCTGGGTTTTATGCTCTGGATTGGCCTGGGTATTTCGCTGTACGGAATCGCTTATTTTCTCTTTCACGATGTAATCGTACACCGGCGAATTAAGATCAAGTTTACGCCCCGCTCCAACTACATGAAGCGCATTATGAAGGCTCACTATGTGCACCACAAAGTGCACGAACGAGAAGGCGCCGAAGCTTTTGGATTTTTATATGCTCCAAAAAAATACGAAACCAAACCAATAAATAAAGTTGCTCAGTAGCCGGCTATCCGTTGTTTATTACGTACCACGTTACGCATCAACTGCCAGCCTACAAGGTTGGCAGTTGATGCGTTCGGCCCTACCTACTCGCTTCTTTCTTTACGAATTTTCCTCTCAGCAGTATTTATTTTTAAATAGTATATTGAACTCCCATCCCTTTTGTGAAATTTTAGAGGCTAAAAACCTGTATCGACCTGTATGCACAGCAAAATAAAACTCATCCTTCTGATAGTCTTCACGCTGGTAGCCAAGGGAATTGGGGCTCAGACTGACACCCTAAGTCAAAAAAATGACTCGTTGAGTAGTCTCATTTTACAAAACTATAACAAGAAAATTGCCACTATTGAGGAGCGGCGGCTCCAAGATTCGCTGAGAAGAGAGGAACTACAAGCTCAGCTCAACTCCCTGAGAACTACGGATAACCTCAAAAAGGAAGAGTTACAACAAAAATTACAGGACCTGAGCAATAAGGAAATCCAGCGTGTTACCCAGAAAAAAGCCCAGATTGATTCGCTCCGTCGGACCGTCAAGGCCTATCCCGTAAGCGGCTTTTTTAGTGATACCCTTTTTCTGATATACAGCAAGCTGGGGAGTTTCTCGGCCAAAGATCGAGCCGATGCGATTAGTGGTCGTATCGAAAAACTGAAAGATGACTTAACCTTCAAAACTGAACAGTTGCGGGTAGTAGAAGCTGAAACTACCATTGATATTGTGTACAACGAAAGCATCGTGATGAGTATCTCGGAAAACGATGCGATCTGGAATAATACCATCAAAATGGATCTGGCCCAAAACTACCAGCAGATCATTGGTAAAGCCACCGAAACCTACCTAAAAGAAACCAGCTTTTCCACCCTCGCCGGGGAAATCAGCCTGGCACTTCTGGTACTCCTGGCCGCGATTATTTTTATATTTAACCTGAATAAACTCTTCCGCTGGACGGCAAAGGAAATTGAAGCCCAAGAAGGAAAGCGAATTCACGGAATTAAAATCCGTAACTCCACCTTATTCAATGCCAAGCAGCAGATCAACGTCTTTCTAAATGTCAATACTACCATTAAGTGGCTATTGATCGCATTGCTCGTTTACATTGCACTCCCGGTTCTTTTTGGCATCTTTCCCTGGACAAAAAACCTAGCCGAAACACTTTTTGGCTACATCCTCAACCCGGTCAAAAAAATGGCGCTGGGCTTGTGGAATTACCTGCCTAACCTGATCACGATCATCGTCATCGTGACAATATTTACGTATTTCTTAAAAGGGGTGCGCTTCTTGAAAACTGAGATCGCGAACGGCCACATAAGCCTATCCGGCTTTTATCCCGACTGGGCCAACCCAACCTACCAAATCGTTCGAATTATCACGTTTTCCTTTATGCTGGTGGTCATTTTCCCTTACTTACCCGGTAGCGACTCACCCGTTTTCCAAGGCATTTCTGTATTCCTGGGTTTCTTATTCACCTTTGGATCGGCGGGCTCACTTTCTAATATTATCGCCGGACTGGTACTTACTTATATGCGTCTTTTTAAAATCGGGGATCGGGTCAAGATCGGGGAAGTGACGGGCGACGTAATCGAAAAATCTTTACTGGTAACTCGCATCCGGACCATCAAAAACGAGATCATTTCTATCCCGAACTCTACGGTGATGAGCAGCCACACCATCAACTATTGCAGTGATGCTGTTGAAAAAGGGTTGATCCTGCATACGACCATTACGATTGGCTACGATGTACCCTGGAAGCAGGTGCATCAGGCCTTACTCGACGCCGCCGACCGAACCGATATGGTACTGAAAGACCCCCAACCCTTTGTGTTGCAGACCAGTCTGGAAGACTTCTACGTAGCCTACCAGATCAATGCCTACACCCGGGAGCCTAACAAGCAGGCCGTAATGTATTCGCAGCTACACCAGAATATCCAGGACTGCTGCAACGAGTCAGGCATTGAGATTCTATCGCCGCACTACCGCGCTGCGCGTGATGGCAACATGAGTACTATACCGGCCAACTACCTCGACAAGGACTACCAAGTGCCACGTTTCAACGTGAACATTACCAAGTGAATACATTTCATCATACTCTAGACTACTCTGATCCCTGTGAAAAATAATGACTTTACCCGCCGGGACTTCATAGCCCAAACTACTCAGGCCGCCTCCCTGCTTACCGTAGCCGGACTGAGTTCATTGTCTTCGCTGGCTTCCACTAAGACCATGACCGTACAGCAGATTATTGACTTTATTCTGAAAGAAGGAAAGCTTTTGTTACTGAAAGAAACCGTTGATACCCTCAAATCGGGGAGTAGTGATCAGGTAGTTAGTGGCATCGTTACCACCATGTTTCCGACGATCACGGTGATCGAAGAGGCCGCTCCCTCAACGCCAACTTTATCATTGCCCACGAACCTACGTTTTACAATCATCTGGATAACCCCGATTGGGTGGAAAATAATTCAGTGGTCAAAGAGAAGCAGCAACTGTTGGCCAAGCACGGTATTACCATCTGGCGATTTCATCACTACATCCACCGGCTAACCCCCGATACGGTCAGCTACGGGGTAGCCAAAAAAGCGAACTGGCTCCCCTATTACAAAGCCGGGGAAGTGGTACATACCATTCCGTCAGTTTCTCTGAAAGAGCTGGTACGGTACCTCAAATCAACGCTCGGTATTGCGCACCTGCGAGTCATCGGCGATCCTGAACGAAGCTGTACCCGGGTGGCCCTGCTGCCGGGTGCGTGGGGTGGCCCCAGACAAATAGGTATCGTCGAACGCGAAAAACCGGATGTACTGATTGTGGGAGAAGTCTCCGAATGGGAAACCGCCGAGTATATCCGCGATGCCCGCTTGTTGGGTAGAGATATATCCCTCATTATACTGGGACATTCCCTCAGCGAAGAACCGGGGATGGAGTACTTTGTGGATTGGTTGCAACCCAAACTACCCAAAATTAAAATTACCCACATTCCTTCGAATGATCCGTTCACTTGGATGTAAAATCATCACCCTAATCCATTTTCTTACCCTTAACTTTACCCCATGAAAAAGCTTTTACTCTTATTTTTATCCTGCTGTCTGATTAGTCAATTTATATCCGCTCAGTCGCCGGAAGTACTGACTATCCGAAAATACGGAGTCCAAAATGCCGACAAGATTGTGCGTGAGTTTTCCACCTTCCTATCTATACCCAACGTAGCCCGCGACACTGCAAACATTAAAAAGAACGCGGCCTTCATTATGGATATGATGAGCAAGCGCGGTATCAAAAACGTCCAGCTCCTGCAAGCTTCCACCGTGGGTACTCCTCCGGCGGTGTACGGTGAAGTGATGGTGCCCGGCGCTACCCAAACCCTGATTTTTTACGCTCACTACGACGGCCAACCCGTTAATCCGGCCCAGTGGACCAAGGGTCTCGACCCGTTCCGACCGCAACTGTATACGGGTGCGCTCGATAAAAACGGCAGCCCAATAGACCTGCCCACCGACGGAAAATATAAGCCCGAATGGCGCATTTATGCTCGTTCTGCTTCGGATGACAAAGCTGGTGTATACACGATTATCAATGCGTATCAAGCTCTCACCAAAAGTAGCTTGGTACCTACTTCCAATCTGAAATTCTTTTTCGAAGGCGAAGAGGAGGCCGGCTCGCCCCACTTGAACGAAATTCTGGAAAAGCACGCCTCGATGCTGCAATCAGACCTCTGGATTATCTGCGACGGCCCGGTGCATCAGTCGGGTAAAAAGCAGATTGTGTTTGGCGTACGCGGCGACGCCCACATCGACCTCACCGTGTACGGCCCCAAACGCCCGTTGCACAGTGGACATTATGGCAACTGGGCCCCAAACCCCGCCCTGATGCTCGCCGAACTACTGGCTTCCATGAAAGATGAGGGTGGCAAGGTGACCGTGAAGGATTTTTATGATGATGTCATTCCGCTGAGTGCTTCCGAGAAGCAAGCCATGCAGGAAGTGCCCTCCGTGGAGGCGCAAATGAAAAACGAACTTGGAATTAGTGCCGCGGAAATGCCGGGGTCGCTTTTGAACGAGGCTATCAGCTTACCTTCCTTAAATATCAACGGAATGCAAAGTGGTAACGTAGGCAAAATGGCCTCCAACCAGATACCTACCTACGCTACTGCCGTACTCGACCTACGGCTGGTGTTGGGCAACGACTGGCAACGCCAACAACAAAAGGTAGTGGATCACGTCAAATCGCAGGGCTACCACGTCATTGACCACGAACCCACCGATGCCGAACGCGCTATGTACGCTAAAATTGCCAAGGTACTTCCCGGTAACGATGGCTACAATGCCCAGCGTACTTCCATGGACCTGCCCATTGCTCAAAAGGTAATTAAGGCCGTACAAACTACGATTACCGACCCGCTGATCCTACAACCGACCTCCGGGGGGAGCTTACCGCTGTACCTATTCGAGCAGTACCTCAATGCTAAAACCGTAACGGTACCCATCGCCAACCACGACAACAATCAGCACGCCGAAAACGAGAACATCCGGTTGAAGAACCTGTTTGAAGGATTGGAAACTATGAGCGCTGTGATGCGGATGCGGTAGGTTAATTTTTATCTATGGCTAACGTAAGCGCTTACATTAGCCACAGATAAAAATCAATTTCAAAGTATTATATCGTTAGGCCACCATCTACCTCAGACAGCTCATTTTTACCCAATAGGCCATTAATTTGATCGTTAATTAACCCTCGGAATTCTGTGCTAATCGCTTTAAAACCTAATAATATACTTACGGCCTTGGCAGCCTCTTCTCGGGATATATGCTTGGCCGACTTAACAATATGAAGTAGAGATAAGTCTATTTCAGATGGAGGGATATTTACTGGCTTCCTTGTGCCTAAGGGAGAACCATCTCCTCTTTCCCTAACAGCTACCGTTGATGATTTAAGTGTTACAAAGTTACCATCACGTAAAATTAAATTGTCCCTTTTTAGATTAATGAGACCTTCATTTACTAATGCTCTAAACCTTTTCCCTGCTTTTGCCCATCCCCACTGTTCACGCATTCGGGTAGTTAACTCATCAAAATGCATCGGTGATTCTACTTTCAATATCTCATGTACGATATCTCCAATTTGTGGGGCATAAAGAGTGTACGGATCTGAACTAAGAATATAAGGAGTTGAATATATTTGATATGGTACCGCAAACGACGATTCTTCCTCAGTTTTTCTAGTTAAATGAAAAATGTTTTCTTCTTCTGGCACTATGATTTCAATTCGATCATTCTCCGTCAGGGTTTCTAACGCAGCGTCATAGGCAGTTTTTATTTTATCAACTTCTTCATCCTTTTTTCGAAAAAAATCAATCCCCCAGAGACGGTGAATAATCCAACCTTGATTTTCAAGAATTGATTGTCGTAAACGATCTCTTTCTCTAGCAGAGGGAGATGAATGATATGCTACTCCATCACATTCTATTCCAATCACATATCTACCTTTTTTCTCCGGATCTACTATTGCAAGGTCTATAAAGAAACCTGCTTCACCGATCTGTGTGTGTACTTCCCAACCAAATCTAGCTTCTAATGCTTCTTTAACTGCCTCTTCAAAAGGACTTCCAATGGGTCGAGAACTTTGCTCTGCAACATTGAGCTGACCTGTCCTTGTGTAATGCAGAAACTGCTTTAAGCCAGCTACACCTTCATCCGTAGTCGTCGTTATTTCTATATCTTGATCGCTTATTGAAGAGAAAACTTCACATCGTTTACGTGCCCTGGAAATAAGCACATTCAACCTCCGCTCTCCTCCTTGCCGATTAAGTGGTCCAAAATTCATACTAATTTTTCCATGAATATCTCGACCATAACCTACGGATAAAAAAATCACATCTCGTTCGTCTCCTTGGACATTTTCCAGATTTTTAATAAAAAAGCCTTCATAAGGAAACTTACTAAAAAAGCTTTCACATTCTGAGTGAGTTCTTCTTAGGCGTTCTACTTCATCTTGAATAGCCCGCTGCTGAGACATTGAGAATGCTGCAACTCCTAATGTTTCATTAGGATATTTTTGGGCATGATTAATAACGGCTTCTGCAACTGCTTTTGCTTCAATACTATTGGTTCTTGTATTTGAGCGATCGTAAACACCATTCACTGGGCGCCAAACTAAACCGAGACCAGCATTCTGCTTCCATGGACTAGGTACAACATATAGTTTATTCTCGTAATACCGCTTAT
This sequence comes from Spirosomataceae bacterium, assembly GCA_041689775.1. GTDB lineage: Bacteria > Bacteroidota > Bacteroidia > Cytophagales > Spirosomataceae > JBDNFP01. Next base: position 7,367 of record JBDNFP010000511.1, on the reverse strand, counting down.
TGGATACTGCAATTAATGAGTGATGCTTACTACGATAATGCCAGCGAAGCAATGTATCTATTAGACCTCGGGCTTTTGCCAACGAGAGCACACTCTCCATTTCGGTGGCTTTTACTAATCCTGCATCAGCTTCGTCATCATCTGTATCCTGACCACCGTCATTCGAAGTTAACTTCGAAAAAAAATTACTTGGGGGAAGTTGCTTATCATCCCCAACGACAACAAGTTGACGACAACGAGCAATTGCACCTAATGCATCAACAGGCTTGACTTGACTGGCTTCATCTATAACTAGCAGATCAAACTCAATTTTTCCAGGTTCTAAAAACTGAGCAACAGATAATGGACTCATCATAAAAACAGGCTTAATATCCTGTATAACAAGCCCTGCTTGACTAATTAATTGGCGAATAGGTCGGTGTGATCTTTGTTTATTTACTTCGCCTAATAGAGTACCAACTGCACCTGCAGGGAGTTTAGCCGGTATATGCTGGTAGTGTTTGGTTAAAACATTAACCTTCGCTAAGTTCAACCTTTGAAGATCTGTATGTTTAAAAGCTGTTACTTTTTGATTATGAATTTCTCCATTAAAACTAGCTAAATCAGGCTCTTTTTGGAAAATACTACCGAGCTGTTGATAAGCAAGTGTACGACGAAATGCAGGCAGTGCATCCTGAGGAAGCACTTTTCCTTTTTCCAGAAGTTCAATCAATGGAGAAACTTTACTCGATAATCCTTTTTGGAACTCATAACGTAGAGAAACCCAATCTGATATTTTGTCGAGGGAATCTCGGCAGCTAACAAGTACCTGCCGCCAATCAGATATATTTACCATGAATAAGTCTTCATCAAAATACGCCTTTGTAGATACTAATAAAGCCTTCTCTAACCATTGCCAATCTTTTTGATAATCAGCAATTAAAATATCTAACCTAGTTACAGTATTAGTTATTTGATCAATATCTGCTTTTAAGAAGTTTTCTCGTTTAAGATCAGCCAAACCTGTACTTACCATCCTATCTATCCATTCAGCCGTATTTACTAAAAGCTGTCCAATATTTTCCTCCTCCCATAAACCGCCAAAAGCTTGCTGTCCAAGTGCACTTTTCGACTGCAATACTTCGAAAGCCTGCTGCCCTTCTAACACTTCATTAACTAACTCAACTTTTTGCTCATAAGTAGATGGTAAGGGAATCTTAATATCCGACGCCATCTGTTTCATGGCTGCCTTGTAATCGCTGAGTAGAAATTTATACCATCTTTGACCACTAGTTCCTAGCTGCTGATTACAGAAACTCCAATCCTTTTTCCAAATGCCAGGTAATACTTGATCATTTAGTTTATTTGAGATTTCCTCAAAACGTTGCTTTGTTTTAGAGAGTGTTACAATTGCCTTAGGAGCGTCATCCCAAACATGAGAATTAATAGTATCTAATTTACTTATAGGGCGATCAATAGCGAGTTCACCTAAAACTTGAAAGTACCCAACCTTATTCATAGTTAAATCACCTAGCTCCGTATTAAGTGCATCTGCAATACCATTAGTAACCTGCACTTGTTCTTCAAGATTATTAATCAATCGAGTGATAACCTCTTGAATACTCTGCCTTTCTAGGCCAGTATAGTGAGTGAGATAAACTCCCCTCCATGGGTGAGTTAGAACATCTCCTACCACCTCCATTCTAGTTACTAAATCCTTAATTACTAACTCTTGCTCTGCTATTTTTAAACTATCCCAGTACTCAGCATTTTGAAATGAAATACCAGTTTCATCACCTTGTGGAAGTCCATAGTAAGTCAATGAGCTGAGGTGATCAAATGCTGATTGTCCTTTCTGATTGGAATGATGCAACTTATTAGCATGGTCGTTCAAATTATTTCGCTGGCTTGATAAAGAGTCGTTCAAACCACTTAGCCCTTCTGCACTTGGACAACCAAGCTCCCACGTTAATTTCAACTCATTTGCTACAGCACTTTTCTTAGCTTTATTGGAGTGGAGTTCTAGGCAGAGTACACCTAACCCCTCTTTTTCTAAGCGTAGTTTAACTACTTCAAGTGCGGCTAACTTCTCAGCAACAAACAAGACTTTTTTTCCATCTAATACCGCCGTTGCGATAATATTTGTGATCGTCTGACTCTTACCTGTACCCGGAGGGCCTTGAATAACAAGGTTTCTTCCTTCTCTAACAAGCTCTATTGCTATTGTCTGTGAACTATCTGCATCAACGACATGGTCAAGTCTAACGACTGGCAATAACTCATCTAGCTTTTCTTTTCCTGTCCATTGATTAAGCCCCTCGCCATTATAGGATTCTACATCTGGCCTCAACAACCTCCGAATTAAACTATGTTGAGTCGGAGAATTTAGTTCTGGCCAAGAAGCAGAGTCTAAGTCTTTATACATTAAAAACTTAGCAAATGAGAAAAAACCAATGCACATACTATCTACCTCAACTGACCATCCTGGTATTGGAGCTATTGTCTCTCTTACTCTCTTAAAGAATCCATCTAAATCAAAACTGTCATTCTCCTCACTACTAATAAGGGGTAATGTTACACCAAACTCAATACTAAGTTTTTCTGCTAAGGATAAGTTATCCTGCAAATCTTCTTCTCGCCATTTAATCGCAAAGCGATCGCTAACCGATTGTCTAATTAAATCTACAGGAATTAGAAGTAGTGGTGCAAACCGTTCTGTCTTATTATTTGAGGTATCTATCCACTTTAAATAGCCAATAGCCAGGTATAGGATATTGACCCCTTGTTCTTCAATGATAGTTCGAGCTTCATTATGAAGATCAAATAACCTTCGATGTAGTAATTCAGGACTCAAACGAGTCTGCAAGCGTGAATCAATATGTCGCTTTGCTTTTCCAGTTAAGGGATCAGCTTCGTCATCTGGCTGAATTAAATCGACTAATTGTTCTGAATCATCATCCAAAGTTTCATCACTCGACTCACTTTTGCCTTCTGTCGAGCTTAGCTGACCCTTACTTGCTAAAAAAGTAAAGTTCTTTTTATCAGTAACTAACCTTCGGTAAGCCTCTTCTGACTTTTCATCAAAAATTTGAATAAGTCTGGCACTTTTTGAACCAATTGGGATAGATATTAATCGATTTCGAGTGGATAAATCAAGCAATTCACGCCGACTCTCGTCTAATTGCTTTTGGATCAAGGTGGTGGAAACAGTAGAGTCTATGGACATTATTGGAATATATTTTTATTGGTATGATAGGAATAATTAAACAAGTATCAATTCTATAAAAACCACGCTTTGCCACAATATCAACTCATTAAGGTCCAAATACTTAGATTGCCCACGCCACAAGACCTAGAAATTGAAAGCTAAATCTAATACTTTTAAATAAATGTTTAGCGAATCAATTTCTAAGGTGGTACAGTAAGTATCCCGAAACTTCCTTCTTCACGAGTATGTATTCAGTAAATTTCCTTTAACCTACACAAAACAAAAGCACGAAATAGTCCGTTCAGGACTATTTCGTGCTTTTTGTTTGTATTATATTCTACTCAATAACTCTTCTTCAAAGCCTCCACTAGTTGGGTAGGGTTGAGATACTGAAAATAGCGGGCTTGGGCCGTAAATGTCTCGTCAAGTAGTACCATGGTGGGTAGCGAAAACGGCTTCCCTTCCCGGCTCGCCATCAACAGCGCAATCTGATGCACTGGGTTTACCTTCCTCGCATTGGGGTTCACAAAGCGCGTCCCTCCAAACTCAATGGTATCCCTGCTCTCAATATTCATTCTTACGGCATAGTATTTGGTAGCTAACAGGTTGATTACCTGCGTATCCGTAAAAACAACCCGGTCCATTTTTCGGCAATAGGTACACCAATCCGCCACAAAGTCCACGAATACCTTTTTGGGTTGTACTTTGAGGGAGTCTTCCAGCTGCTCAAAGGTCAGCCATTGTACTTCCGTCGTCTTTTGAGCATACAAACTTTCATTACCCATTACCAGAAACAGGATACCTAGGATAGTCGTACGCACTGCTTTTAATAATTGCATTAGGTTGTTTAAAGAGATTTTAGTCGCAATCCAATAAAGATAATCCGGGGTAGTCCGGGGCCGTATACATAGTTGCTATCCCGGTTTTTACCCCGGTCAAAATCTTGCTGATAGGCGTTAAATATGTTCTTCACGCCACCAAACAGTTCAAGTCCGGTTTTTTTAGGGAGATTGAAGGTATGCCCCACGCGTAGGCTAACTTCCGTAAAGTCGGGAGTAGTAACGTACTCGTCTTCGGTCTGTCCGGTACCTTCGCCTCCAAAGTGGACCAGTTCCATGGCCCCAGTATATACGATATTACTACTGATATTCCATTTTTTGGTGGGGGTATAGGTAAGGGTAGCGTAACCGTAGCGGTTGGGGGTCCGTAAAAACTCCCGACGAGCCCTCAGGCTTTCAATATTTTCTACGGGAGAATCAAACAGGCTCGACTGAATGGTCAGACCGGCATCTACCTGAAACACGTAGTCGAAATTAGCCCGGCCTTCCAGCGTGATCCCCTGAACGGTAGCTCCTTCACCGTTTCTTTTTTCAAAACGTTGCCCAAACTGATCCGTTCCTAGCGGAAACTGATAAAACGCTTCTTTCAGGTAGGTATGAAACCCCTCAAGCGTAAATCCAGCGATAAAATGCTCGGTGGCTTTGTCGTAATTTATCGAAGCCGTCAGGCTGCTTGAACGCTCTTGCCTCAGATTATCCGCCAGTGAAGTACGGGAAATTCCTCCGCCGGCAAAGGCAATGTGCAAATCGGTGTCAAAAGCCTGTGGCGCCCGGAAACCCGTTCCCCAACCCAGTCGAAACTGGGTAGTTTCTCTAAACTTGTACAAGAGCGAAAGTCGGGGGCTAAATATGGGAGTGTCCACCAGGTTATGCTTGTCTACCCGAAAACCCGACAAAAAATTGAGCTGAGGGGTGATGTTCCAGTCGTGCTGCACAAATACGCCAAGGTCCTTGGTGGTCTGGTCGATCAGATAATTATAGGACTTAATCTCATCAAATACATCATCGTAGACGTACTCTGTTCCGACCGTGAGTACGGCAGTGCCCCCCAGAAATTTATCAAAGCGGTTGCTGAACTGTACCCCACCCTGATGCGTCAGTACGTTAGATACTCCGTAGGGCGGGTTACGCAGGAAGCCCTCCAACTCTTCACCCCCGTTCGGGGCAATACCCGTGTAATGGTCACGGAGGGTTCTTTGTCCGCCGTAGTAAAAGATCAGTGAGTTTTTTTCGTCGTTAAAATTGATCTGATAGTCTACACTACCCATCAGTACTTTGTGCGTTCTTTCTTCCGACTGCTGCGTTAGGAAGGCGGGTTTATCGACCATCTCACCCCCGTAGCGATACTCATTGATACTACTGAGGCTTACTTCAATCTTTTGGTTTTCTTTTGGAACAAAAAAGAGGTTGGTACCAAACGAATTATTTTTCAATTCGGGTAGTTCCGAAAAGTTATCACCGTTGGCGTCATACATTTTTCGGTTCCGATTACTCACAAAAAAGGTAGCACCCGCATTTTCTTTTTCATTCACGATTGTGGCGTTACCCGACACAATATTATCAGTCGTACCATCGACGCTTTGGAATGTATTCGTCAGGCTATATCCGTTTTTCCGAGGTACTTTGGTAATCACATTGACCGTACCGCCAATGGCACTCGAACCGTACAGGGCTGATACTCCTCCGCGAACTACCTCAATCCGCTCGATCATATTGGTAGGAATCTGCTCCAAACCATACAGCCCCGTCAGCGGGCTAAATATGGGTCGACCGTTGATCAAAATCTGTGAGTAGCCCCCTTGCAATCCGTTCATACGGAGCTGCGTGTAGTTACAGGTCTGGCAGTCGGTTTCTATGCGTAAGCCCGGCTGAAAACGCAGGCCATCCGATAAGTTGATAGCCACTACCTGATCGAGTTGCTTACTGCTAATCAGATTTACAATCACCGGAGAATCCGTTTTTCTTTTCTCGGTCCGGGTACCCGTTACTACTACTACGTTCAGGTTAAAACGGTCTTCTAGCAGGATTGCCTCCACCTTGGTAAAGCCATTCTCCGTCACCGTTACTCGCTGCACGTAGGATTGATACCCTACCGAACGAACCATGATGCTCGCTTCACCCACCCGGATATTCAGGATACTGAACCGTCCGCTGCTGTCTGCCACCACGCCCAGGTTGCTCCCTATCACCTGTACGGTAGCAAAGGGTAGTACATCACCCTGGCTACTAGTAACCCACCCGGTGATATTTCCCGTTTGAGCTACACTAGTAATCACCACCCCTAAAAAAAGGAAACTTAGTAAAATTAGATTCTTCATGCTTATATATTTAAACTAGTTTACTTTTATATTTTAGTATTGCTAAATTAATAAGTTAGAAGGCTCTAACAAATATATTTAAAACATTGTTTTATTTTTGTGATGAAAAATTGAAACCCGATGGCATCACAAACCGAAGAAAATTATTTGAAGAGGCTGTATTCCCTCGCCGGAGAGAACGGAGAAGTGACTATTTCGGAGCTAAGTGCCTCATTGAGAGTCAGTACTCCGACAGCCAATAGTATGGTCAAAAATCTACATAAACAGGGGCTGGTCAACTACGAGAAATATAAGCCGTTATCGCTCACCGAACTCGGAGAGACGCAAGCCGCACTTATCATCAGAAAGCACCGCCTTACCGAAATGTATCTGGTAGAAAAAATGGGGTTCGGCTGGGAAGATGTGCACGAAATCGCCGAACAGGTAGAGCATATCGATTCCCCCGCCTTTTTTGAAAGAATGGATGAAATTCTAGAATTCCCATCCATCGACCCGCACGGCTCGCCAATTCCGGACCAGAACGGCAAGGTAACACCGGGGCATCATTTGCCGCTCAGTGAGCTGGGGATAGGCGATTCCGTCCAGTTGGTCGCATTGGCCCATTCTTCTTCGGAGTTTCTAAAATTCCTCAACGGCCGCGAATTATCGTTAGGTACTGAACTTGAAATAAAGTTCATTGAATTCTACGACGGAAGTATGGTAGTGAGCTACGCGGGCCACCCGGCGGAGACATTCACCCGGATGGTCTGCGAAAATTTATTGATGGAGAAGGTCTCCGACTGAGATAAAGGGATGGGAATAGACCATTAGGTAGTGGCACGTTGAAATGCGAAGCATTAGTTTCTACCGGAAACGAGGAAATATATACTTGTTAGCTACCTAAGTAAGTAGTCGGCCGTATTTAAACATACATTTATTTAATTGAGAAATGGATGGAAAACTCTCGTCTCCCGTACTTTTCAAGACTATGATTTATCCTCATGTGAAGCGCCTCCTTGTTTTCAAAATCCTTCGGGCGCAACC
>JBDNFP010000510.1:0-3301 GCA_041689775.1 Spirosomataceae bacterium | reverse complement strand
TGACAATGTCATTGGTATGTACATCAACAAACACTATTTCAAAACAGGAACATATGGCGACTCCGTCGCTGCATGATCAACCCTTTATAGACACTACCCTAAATTGTCCGAAACAACCTCCCTATAATCAAGTCTAGACTAATCGATATTCTTAGAGCAGAACTAGGAAAAGGAACATTCGATCGGGGTGAATTGGCAGCCGCGCGATTAAGCAGCTTTTATAGACATATAGATTTTGATTTATTTTAGGCCTCGCATCCCTGTTCTTTATTTCAACGAGGCAAAGGTATTTTCAAAGGTAAATGCTTTTTAGGGTCAAAAACTTCGCATTGGTACTCTGTTGTAACTACACGGTTATTCTTTGGAATATATTCGGTACCCACAAAAAACTTTTCCCGAGCACTAGCACGCATTTGCTTCTCAAAATCAGAAAGTCCAGTGGTATCCTGTTCATTTTTATTGCGCATATCGGTAGTGTAACGATGGCGCTCGGCGACCAAACGATTCCTGGAATCATAGGTGTACCAAATAGTATCTGCCCCGGCCGGATCATAGCGTTTCCCCAAATGCATATAATCAAACCATGCCATGGTTAACCTTCCGTCTGCATCATAGACAAACCGTTGAGAATAATGATATACCGTATCGTTAGGCATCCGCGTAACATACAGACGGTAATGACGGCTAAGCCGCTGTTTTTTGTCTTTTTCCCAGCGATCAATGTTCACTACAGCGGATGTATTGGTCGTATAGTAGCTACTCTCGTAATGAGCGTATCGCCCTGGGCGGTATAGTCAAGGTAGCGTATATAATAGCTAATTTTGGGCTCATACTCCTTATTCTTAGTAATACCTCCGTAAGTATTTGCCTCTACTACCAGGCGTCCCGCTCCGTCATACTTTCGTCGTAGTGTATCTACATCCACACTGCCCAAGGGCGAACTATCGCTATGGTAATATCGAATGGTCATAGTGTTGTTTTCGCCCTCGTAACGATGCAACGTCTTTGAACTGGACCGGTTACCTGAATACTTCCAGCACCCGATCCTGGGAGTTCAGGAAGGCGGTTTCGATGTGTTTATCATTCAGCCATTTGGTACGGATGTACGCGATTTGGGCGGTATCAGTTTCAATTCGCGGAATACCAGGATCAAGCACATAATCTTCCTCAGACGGTAGAGAACAGCCGATCAGGCTGTATAGTGCTACACTAAAAAGTACTAATCGGAGAAGCATGGATACAGGGTTACAATTAACAAATGATGGGAACGCTTTCTAAAATCAACTGTACGAACGTTGGTCTTCATGACTTTTGAGACTTCACTACTCAACCCTCTTCGCATTCAACTCATAAAACCAGAAATCGTCATTGGGTACGTCGAACTCAATGCCCGTTACCTTTTGGTTGTTGTCGGTGGTGAACTTGACGGTACCAAACGTAAACCAGGGACGAGGAGTTTTCCACTCCATTGTGAAACTATCGTAGTGCCAATGCGATAGCGTAGAGTTGAGCGTCGGACTGTGTTCAAAACTAATGTCCAGCGAGCCGTTGACCAACTTTACCGTCATGTCGCCGTACAGGTCGGTATGGTAGGTACCCGCGTAGGCGTTTAAAGCCAAACTGGGTTTGGTATTCAGGACACGCGTTGCTGTACGGTCGGCATTGCGGGTATCGCTCGCGTAACCCTGATTGGTACGATCCAGATCTTTTTTAGACCAGTCGGTTTCGGGGCGACCCAGAAAGGCATCGAAGGCGTAGTGGGCCAAGGCATTGATGGGGGCTTTCAGGCCATTGGTTAGTACTACTATGCCAAGCTTCTGGTCGGGTAGCATACTCACGGAAGTGATCATGCCATCGTAGCCGCCGGTATGCGATACTTTGAGGTGTCCCTGATAATCGCGGAGACCCCAGCCGAGGCCGTAACCCGCGAAAGCGGTGCCGTAGTCGTTGGGTTTGGTGCGGTCTACCATAAAGCTATTGTGTACCGTCCAGACCATGTTGCGGGTTTGGGCCGTCAATAGAGTGTCTTTACCGTTGATACCGTTGTTGAGATTAAAGATCATCCACTTGGTCAGATCATCTACGGTGGAAAACAACCCACCCGTGGCCGCAATTTCCTCCCAGCTCGTGTAGGGAATCGGGGTATGGATACTATTGTTAGTCAAGGCGTGGGGCGCGGCGGCATTACCCATGTTTGCTACCTGATCGGTATTCACCAAAGTACGGCTCATGCCCAGCGGATCGAGGATTCGCCCCTTTACATTTTCGTACCAGGTTTTACCCGTAACGGTTTTAATAATTTCACCGGCCGTAATGAACATCACATTAGAGTACCCATAGCCCGCACGAAACTCATAGCCGGGGGGCAGGTACTTCATCCGTTTGATGATTTCTTCGGAGGTAAAATCGGAATTATACCACACAATATCGCCACTGAACGTACCCAAACCCACGCGGTGGCTGAGGATATCGCGGATCGTGGCGTTTTCGCCGGCGTAGGTATCGTAGAGGGCAAAGTAGGGTAGGTGTTTTCTTACCTTGTCGTCCCAGTTGATCTTTCCTTCCTGCACCAGCATACCCATTATTGCCGACGTGAAGGCTTTGGAGTTGGACGCAATGGCGTACAAGGTTTTGTTGTCTACCGGGGTAGTAGTGCCCTGTTTGGCTACGCCGTAGCCCTTCTGGAATACCACCTTGCCGTCTTTTACGATCCCAATCGATATGCCGGGTACACCCCAGGCCTTCTGGGCGTTTGCAAAGTAGGCATCGAGCTTAGCGAAGTCGACCTTTACTGGCTGTTGGGCGATCGAGGGCGTTAAGTACAAACTGTTGATTAGAATAAAAGTAAAGAGAAGCTTAACGTATTGTTTTGTCCAATTGTACATGCCTAACTGTCGATAAAGTGTCTATTCAGATAGTTTTAAAAATTGAAGATAGGAGATTGTGACGGTAATGAGAAAAAAGACCCGCAGAAAGTAGGGAAGGTACCGAACGGAGTTGATGGTTAATAGATAATTATTAGTTGCGATGGCCTTGTGACCAATTTGGCTGTTTTTATTTTAATAATCTGTTATCTAATAACGCTTTCCTAGTCCTATATAAAAAATAGAGTAGCTATTCCTGATAAATATGTTCCGGGAATATGACTTAGGTCACATTTCTAAAAATGTCGGTTTCGTACCTTTATAGCATAGAAAGTCAAAAGGGTAATTGACAAATTTAGCTAAGCTTTTGTAATTATTTAGGTAGCCCAAGTGAAGCTGCCGCTTAGAACGTCGGTCAATTGATCGAAGACGTTCAG
>JBDNFP010000509.1:0-5499 GCA_041689775.1 Spirosomataceae bacterium | reverse complement strand
GGGGGGGGGCAGGTTTTGGGTGAGTTCAAAACTCAACTTTTTTTCCCTATTTTGCAAATCTGAAATACACCCGGGAGTTTTGGCCCTTTTACTGTTTCACAAAAATCTTTCTTATGCCACCCGTTATAAAACTATATTTGAAAGGTATGTTACGTATTTCGCGCTGTCTATTAGCGTAGTAGCTCGTGCCGATGCCTAGTATAATACCGGGAGCCAGCCAGGGAATAAGTTGCAGGTAGGTAGAAGTACCTTCGGGATAGTAACGGGTCATGTTTACGGAGAAAGCCGTGACCGTAGCAATGTAGGCTCCCATGATGCGCCCGATATGGCCGAAGTACCAGTACATTTTTCCTGACTCTTTCTGGCCCGCAAACAGTTTTCGGTCATTGTTAGCAGTAATGAACAACACGGTACCGAAGACCGTAAACAGGATTGCCAGGTAGGTGTTATTCAATAGGATGATACAATAGGCTGCATAGCTAAACATCAGAATGCTACTCCCTATGGCGATACCCATGCCGATCCAATCAAAGCGGTTGGCCTGGGTAGCCGACTTTTTCATTTTCAAGGCCCGCTCGCCTGAGAAAGTCATGTAAAAGCTAAGAATGGCAATGCAAAGAAAAAATTGCAGACGAAGTTGGGTTGGGCGCAGCGCAAAAAGTCCGAGGGTAGTGATCAGCACTCCAAACATCGACCAGTAGTAGACATTTCCCCAAAGTTTATGAGCCTTTCCGCCTTTTTTAGCGACCATGGGTACGATACCCGTAGTGAGGGCCGAAAAGCCGAATAAAACGTGGATGAACAGGATGATTTTGTAAAGTTCCATAGTGGTAAAGGTGGTATATATTTTGTGATTTTCTAATTGACTTGTCACAAATCTATCTGCCTGAAAACTACCGCACAAACCAATGGGTTATACATCCCTGATTTGGGAAAAATGGAATGATTGTGGGCTAAATGGGGCTTTTTGGGATGTTTGACAAAGCTATTTTCGAAAATAACCAGCCACCAAGTCGCCGTATCGTCGGGCTACGGGTAGTACCGAAGCCTCGTTTTTTAACTGTAATTTATAGCCCTGTGCATTACCCGAAATATTCTCTACCTGCCGAAGGTTGACGATATAGGATCGATGGCAGCGCACTATTCCGGCATCCTGAATCTGCTCTTCAATGCGGCTGAGGCTACTTCTTAGCAGCTTCTTTTCTCTCTTCTCATCTCGCCAGAATACGACCTCAGAGTAGTTGTTGGCCGACTCAATAAAAAGTAAATCATCCGCAGAAACGGTGAGTGAGTCTTTTTCGTTTTCGGCCATGAGGGTGAGCTGTTTTGGTAAAGAAGCCTCGGCGGAGTGGCCCTTTACCCGGAAATCGGTGGTGAGGTGCTTTCGGAGGAGACGATTGTAATTGATGAGCGTAATAACCGAAGCCGGGATAATTCCCACGGCCATAGTAATGCCCACCCAGAAAATGATGCTGGGAAGATCGATACTGCTTATATTGATTCGTTGGGTATACAGTAAATTCCCGAAAGCAATAAATACAATAATGAGGAGAGTGTGGAAAATTTCCCGACCCACCGTCCAGTTTTCTTCCCGGTACCAATTCTTGAAAAGTAAAGGGCCGATACCAGTAACCAAAAGAAGTACTACGAAGGTGATCATCCCATAACCCGCTAAATAGAAATTCTTGTGGGGGTCAAACCAGTTAGACGCACCAAACGGTTGAAAGATGATCAGGAAAATGCCAACAAAAATACCCGAGCCGGTAGCTATAAGTAATTTTTGTCGAAGGGAGTGCGGTTCGCGTGGATAAGGTTGGGTGAAGTAGTTGATCATTCTTTAAAACTATTGGAAATTACCTAAAAAAGAAATCTTTGCTTGCGGTGAATGTGCATAACCACAAAATCATTTCAGAAATCGGAATTATTTACAAAGATTAGCTTTGTTGGCAATCATCCCTTTTTAGGTACCCTCAGCGATACCAGTACGCCACCGCCAATAATCAGAGCCATACCGATGAGGGTAAGTGTGCTGGGAAAAGGGTCACCAAGCCAAAGCCCCAGTATGCCCGAAAAAATAATGTTGGTGTATCCAACCGAAGCGATTCGACCGGCTTTGTCGAAGGTAAAGGCGATCGTTAGAAAATACTGCCCCATCATAGCGATGATGCCCAAAGCCAGCAGACTGCCCCAATGAGCGGAACTGGCGGGCCACACAAAATGCCCCAAAAGAAAACCATAGCCATCAATGGACAGGTACTCACCGGCCAGCATGGATAGGATAGGCATGAATATGCCCGAAAGCATAAAAGACAGAATAATGGCCCGGGTGTCATAAATACCACTGAGTTGGCGGATGGAGAGGTAGGCAATGGCGGTGAAGATGGCGTTACTTAGACCGATGGCGTGATGACCAAGGGGTGCGGTAAGATCAGGCCGGAAGACAAATAGTATACCTCCGAAGCCAATAAAAATGGCCAACCATTCGCGCTTGGTGAGTGACTCACCCACAAAAAGCCACGAAAATATCGCCAGGAATATCGGGTAGCTGTACTGGTAGGTAGTAGCAGCGCCTAACCCTAGCGTCTGAACGGCGTAAAAGAAAAGGTAAAGCGAAAGTGTGCCGATCACTCCCCGGAAAATAAGTAGGCTGGGCCGCCCCCCCGTTTGCTTCAAGGGTCTTCGTAGTATGCTTACTAGCACAAACACTACCCCGACCAGATTACGAAAGAATACGATTTCAACGGTGTCGAAGTCGCGGCTGAGCCACTTGGCAATGGCCCCCACCGTGCCAAAACATATCACCGCGCCGAGCATGTACAGGATGCCTTTTTGAGAAACGGGGGGTACTTCGGAAGCGGTAAGGTCGGTCAAAGAAATTGAATAAATAGTTGGGTCACTCGGGGTACTAGCGTTTACCGGTCATCATCTTTTCTTCGAGTATTTTGAAAAAACGCTCCCGGTAGGTTTCGCCCAAAGGTAGTGACGTCTTTTTATCAATAAAAACCTGATTGCCCTCAATGTATTGGATTCGGTCGAGGGGAAGAATATAGGACCGGTGAATCCGCATAAAAAGTCGCTCGGGGAGTCGTTCTTCTACATCTTTCATGGTTAATAGCGACACAATGCGCTCGGTGGGGTGTAAAGATAATCAAGTAGTTACCAAGACCTTCGACGTAGAGAATATCATAGAAACGCACCTTCTGTACCCTGCTATCCACTTTTACAAAAATGTGATCATCCTCGCTATTGGTCGCCACCGGTGCTGTCACTGAAGGAGCCGGTTGGGGAGTAGTGGCTTCAATAACTTCGCGGGCTTTTTGGGCCGCTTTCAGAAAACGTTCAAACGATACTGGTTTGAGCAGGTAGTCAATTACACTCAGTTCGTAGCCTTCCAGGGCATACTCGGCGTACGCGGTGGTCAGAATAATCTTAGCGCGCCCTCTGAGGAGTTTGATAAAATCGATTCCCGATAGCTCTGGCATGTGGATGTCAAGAAAGATCAGATCAATCGACTCCGTGTACATTTATCAAGTGCTTGCATCGGGCCGAGGCAGGCCGCGTTCAGATGCAGAAAGGGAGTTTTGCCGATATAGTGGGTCAGGATATCAAGTGCACCCTGTTCGTCGTCGACTATGAGGCAGTTAATGGGCACGGCTGGACGGAGGTTGGTTAATTAACAGATTTTTCAGAAATAGGTCGTGAATCAGTAATATGCGAGTTTTAAAACATCCTCAAGCTCATAGTACAAGTATCAATTCGGTGGTGAAAAGATGCTCCGTGTCGTTGACCGTAAGCGTGTGGCGATCGGGGTAGCCCAGCAGTAGTCGACGGCGAATATTATCGAGGCCAATGCCGGTGGAGTTTTTTTTGGGTCCGTTTCGCTTCTTGTTTTGTGCAAAAAAACGAGTCTATCAGAATATACCTCTAATTTGATTAGAACCGGATTTTTGGCATCGTGCAGTTCTCCGTATTTAAAGGCATTTTCTACAAATGTAAATAGGAGCAAGGGCATGATTCGCCGGTAGTAGATGTTGCCGTCGGTGGTAAAATTGACCTGTAAGCGGTTGGAGAACCGCAGCTGATTGAATTCCAGAAAGTTTTTGAGGTGTTGCACTTCCTGATCGAGGGGTACTTTGGCTTCGTCGCTCTTTTCATTCAGCGCGTATCGCATCATTTCGGATAGCAACAGCGTGGCCCGCGAAAGATTATCAGAGAGCGGCAGAGACTGCGCGTACAGGAAGTTGAGACTATTAAAAAGAAAGTGGGGGTTGATCTGGTATTTCAGTGATTGCAACCGGGCATCCACTACCTGCCGTTGAAGTTCCTGCTGGTGGAGGGCTTCTTTCTGCCTGATTTCGGACAGCTGGTTTAATTGCCGCTGGTACCGGATGGCCCGTTGGGCGTAGCCATAAATAAAACTTGTCAGAATAATGTAGGCTTCTTTGGCACCTATCGTAGCGAACACAAAGCCGACTGACTTACCAATATCGTACAGAGCAGACGGACTTGCCGGAGCTACTTCAGAAGTCTTTTTTAACACATCTACCCCATCCAGAATGGGAGGAAGTCCAAACCCCTTGACCAGGGTAGCGAACCAAAGACCCTTGGTGAGGCAGAGAAAAAACCAAAGTACGAGGGCGCTTAGAATAGCCAGAAGCAACTGGTCGCGGGCTAGTAATTTGAAGCTTGTACGAAGGCTGATGTAAAAAAATAGGACCGAAGGAATGGTCATCAATGGGGTACTACCCCAATCAATGGGCGTGCTTCTTACCAACTGATTAAATACCGTAATGAAAATCCAAAATGACCAACCAGCTCCGTGCCAGAGTAGGATACGAAGAGTAGTGGCCGAGGTTAGCGTGTCGAAGAAGAAATTGGAGATAGATGCGGGAGTTCTACCCAGCGCATTGTACTGCCAGTTGCTCAGGAAGCTATTGATAGCAATAAAGAAAAGCGCCGAAAACCTTGATTGAGTTAAGAAAGTTTGCTCCTTGCAACAAATTCAACGCCTTATCGGCATATAGTACTTTTATTAAACCTTCCATTTCTCCCGGTCCAATAAAGGCTCGATAGACCAGCCCAAACAAACCGGTAAGCACCACAAGGCTTATAAATAGATGAAGTGCGAAAATGGTGTAGTTGCCACGTTTTAAGTCAGGAATAACAAACCGGAACGAGTAGGCGTAGTGGATAAATGCAATGACGGAATACAGCGGAACTGCCGTGTAGTTCCATTGCTTGTACACCCCGAAGTAATCCCAGGAAAAGGTGGTGTATAGTAAGGCTGAAACAGGTAGTCCCAAAGCCGTTATGGCCCAGGCTTGGGAAAGTTTGGAAGTTCGAAAAGATAAAGAATAGTTACTAACTGATGTTACGCAAGTCTATTGTATATGATAGAAAAAGCGAATTAAATTTGGCAGATGAAAACAGACCTTGATCTATACACGGATTATTTGATCAGTTCCCTGGGGCAAACCAGTGCCACTGGCTTGTCCGCTC
>JBDNFP010000508.1:0-4239 GCA_041689775.1 Spirosomataceae bacterium | reverse complement strand
TTGGGCCATGGCCCAAATCAGGGCTGCCTGGCTTTTTTAAACGACCGTTGCGTTTATTACTTGAATTCAAGCACTATTAAATACTTATCAATTTAAAACCTGTCCTAAATATTAATTTCAAAGAATTGGAATCTTTTTCTAGTCTCTGTCTGAATCAATTTTATCTTCACTAAATGACTTGAAATAAATAATTTCTAATTTAGTATACATCATCCAAGTATTGTCCTCTTGTTTTATTATGGGTGGTTAAAATTGATCTTTGCCAAAGAATGAGACATTGATATACATTACTTGTAAAATAGCGTTATTTTTATGAAATATCAGAAAGTTTGGATTGTTAATGAGCAATATTATATCCCAATACTACAGTCAAATTCTTACTAAATTCGAAAAGGGAAAAACTTAGTATAGTTGTTTGGAAGTAGCTTTAC
Organism: Spirosomataceae bacterium; assembly: GCA_041689775.1. Taxonomy (GTDB): domain Bacteria; phylum Bacteroidota; class Bacteroidia; order Cytophagales; family Spirosomataceae; genus JBDNFP01. The sequence continues at coordinate 3,808 of JBDNFP010000508.1, read as the reverse complement.
CGTTAGTTATATTTTTTTGTAAAAGTTTTTCTTCTAAGAAATAGTCTAAGTCTTCGTTAACTTTATTAAAATAATTTTTCTCAATTATATTACAGATGGCGACAAACTCGTAGTTCTGGTCTAAAATATTATGTATAAGATAAACCATACAATAGATTTTAAAGATACTTATACCGCCCTTATCCTACCTATTAGATGCATCGATAACCACCTCATCATTGGGGTAAATAAAGTATAAATTAAAGTACTATCAATGATAGCTAAAAGTTCGTCACTACTTTTTCGGTATATTACCCATCAGATTCTAAATTAATGTATTCAACAAGCCACTACTAAGTACGTTTCAGAGATCTAGCAGTGGCGGTAAATTATTAATTTTTGTTAATAAAAACGTGGCCACTTATTTCTGATTTGAGGTATAGATTCTGCCCACGCTAAAAGTTTACTCCCGGTAAGAAAAAAGATTTTTATTCATCAAAAAAATATCTGATTATTTAATATTAGCCTATTTTACTACTTAGTAACTGATCATACTATTTTTTATAATAAAACCTCTATTCAGCGTATAATTAAAATTGGTATCTAAAAAATAAACTACTGTGGATTTAGTTATTTATTTACTGTATTGGGCATGATTTTTGTTAAATTCAGTGTATTATTTAATAAAATAATACACTAGGGGACGACTAACTAGTTGACTTACATTTCCTGAGAGATGCAGAGAATTCCTTGCGATACTCTTTTTTAAAGATATTTTTTAATAAAAAGGAGAATATATTTTCTACACGTATTGATCAATAGATAGTTATCCTATTCTCAGATTAGAAAAATAGCAATAAGGAAGTAGTGATACTGATCGAAAGAAATACGGAGATTAAGAATGGCTTTGTGAAGAAGGTTAGCCACTGATTGCCGGTTTACATCCATTAATTCAGCAATTTGCTCATTGTCGAGACCCTGATAAAATTTTAAGAAGACCGCCTCTTTTTGACGTTTAGGCAGATTAGAAATCGCTTCGATAACTTTATCTTTTTTTTCAGAAACTACTTCTTCAAAAATTAAAGCTGTTTCGATAGTAAAGTCATCAGATCGATCGTGCAGATTAGCATCAATGGAGACAATCGTAGTTTTACTTTCCCTAAAAGACAGGTACAGGTTATTTCGAACGGAGCGGAGAAGGTAAATGGTAAGGTGTTGAATTTGGAAGGTCTCTTTTTTTTCCCAGAGATGAATAAACAAATCCTGTAAAGTATCCTTGATAAGCTCCCGATTGGAGGTAAAGTTCGTACCGTAGTTAAAAAGTACCTGATAGTGCGCCTCCACCAACTCACAAAAAGCCTCCTTGTCTCCGGAAACGGAGCGTTGCCAAAGAGCAATATAGTGCTTATTTTGGTCGGGACGGATGTAATGGTTCTTCAACGTCTATCGGCTTTTAAACGAGTTTTTTGTACTCGTCACAGGGTACTACGAGGAATAACTAGTTATATTTATGGGGTAATCTTATCTATTCACACCAAAACGCTCTGTTGCGCGTTACCATTCTGATCCTCTAAAATTAATAAACAAATTTATTAAAACAGCGACAAAATATCAGTGATATACTATTTAATAGTAGAATAACAGTATTTGAGACGTTGCTAGGATGAGTATTCTGATGGGGCGTACAGTGAAGATTTACGGGTATCTGAATGTTAAAACCCTAATCTTAGGCAACAGAACAGCACTATTTACTAATAGATAGTATTAGAGACGAATGTTATACTACTCTACCCTGATTCATCAATGCTTCCGATAGTAGTATGGAAAGTCTTCTAAAAGAAATAAAGCAATGCCGCCTCTGTGAGCATCGGCTCCAATGGGGGGGCGTACATCCGGTAGTTGAAGCACGTGAGGAAAATAAAATAATCCTGATCGGATAAACTCCGGAACGCATCGGGCACCAAACTGGGATTCCCAAGACGATAAGAGTGGCGATTGGCTCGGGGTAAAAAAAGAATTTATACAAACAGACAGGCGGAGTGATTGCTACACCCCGCCTGACTGTTTGGAACTAAGGAAAGTTAAACTACTCCGAACGAAGACTATTCACTGGATTCATCATAGACGCCTTGATGGCCTGATAACTAACGGTGAGCAAGGTTATCAACATCGCCCCTAGCGCAGCTGCCACAAATACCCACCACGAAAGCTCGGTGCGGTACTCGAACTGCTGCAACCAGCCATGCAGGAAGTACCAGGCTAAGGGTATCGCAATCAGGCAGGAAATCAGAACCAATAGTACAAAATCCTTGGATAACAATGCCCACAAATTAGGTACACTCGCGCCCAAGACTTTACGAACGCCAATCTCCTTGGTACGCTGCTCGGCGACGTAGCAAGCCAAGCCGAATAGGCCCAGGCAGCTAATCAGAATGGCGAGTCCGGTAAAAACGCCCGCCAAGTTGCCGATGCGCTCTTCATCACCAAATTTTCTGGCGTATTCATCATCCACGAAGCTGTAAGCATAAGGAACTGTAGTACTGTACTTTCTAAAAATAGCTTCAACGGCGGCCAAGGCGTCGCTTACGTGCTTTTCCGGATTCAGTCTTAAGACAAATACACTTTTCTCTTGATCAGCGATATGATATACCGACGCCCGTACGGGTTCGTAAGGCGACTGCACCACCACGTCTTTGATTACGCCAACGATCCTGTAAGTCTTACTATCTTTGGTGACAAGCTCCCCTATCGCACTGTCTCCGAAGCCCATGAAGTTTGCCGCCGCTTCGTTGATGATCAGGGTGGCGGAATCCGTGGAGAACTCCCGCGAAAAATCCAGGCCCTGGGCGAACTGCCAACCGACGGTCTTTCCGTAATCGTGGGTCACATCAGTATTGGGAAAATCAACGGCTAAGCTCGGGTCTTTCCCCCGCCAGCTAAACCCGGTACTGGTGTCCCACACATCGGTAGGCGGAGCACTAGATAAAGCTATGTCCGTGACCGCTCCCGTGTTAACCAGTTCGTTTTTGATCGCTTCAAGATTAGAGTCCATCTCGCGATTGTTAAAGACCGTTATCAATCCTTCGCGGTCGTAGCCAACGGGACGATTTTTAGCATACTGGATTTGACGAAACACCATGATCGTCCCGATTACGAAAGCAATGGAAACGGTGAATTGCAACACCACCAGCACTTTGCGCGGAAGGCTAGCGGAGCTACCTACCCGGCCCCCTAGTGACGAACCGCTACCCTTAAGTACCGCAATTGGCTTGAAAGAGGAAAGATACAAAGCAGGATAACTGCCCGCGGTTAATCCGGTAAATAAGCTAAATCCGAGACTGGCGACCCAAAAAGTCGTACTAGCCCAGGGAATGCTCATGCCTTTATCGGCCAATTCATTGAAGAGTGGTAGTGCAACCATGACTAGCAGTAGGGAAAGTACGAAAGCCAGGCCCACTACCAGGAAAGACTCGCTAAAAAACTGGGTAACCAATTGGCTCCGCGTCGAACCTACTGCCTTGCGGATACCAACTTCCTTCGCCCGCTTTTCCAATCGCGCCGTACTTAGGTTCATAAAGTTGATGCAAACTAATAAAAGCACCAAGGCTCCGATGATGCCGAACAACCAGACGTACTCAATACGGCCCCCAACGTTAACGCCGTTCTCAAACTCGGAATTCAAGTGCCATTTCCTCATCGGATGCAGGAAAACTTCGGGTTTGAGGTTCTTGCGTGAAGCATCGACTTTATTAAGCTTAAGTAGGGCATTGAAATTAGTTTGCATTAATCTATCTTCGTTCCATGGGACGAAAAAACACACCCTTTCTCA
>JBDNFP010000507.1:0-3251 GCA_041689775.1 Spirosomataceae bacterium | reverse complement strand
TCGTGGGTCAGGTCGGCAAAATGGTCAGCCAGATTCGTGCAGGTGTAGTTGACTTGGCTCGAAAGAAGGTACTGGCAGTAAAGTTCGCGCGTTGTTTTCATCCCACAAGTTAATAAAATTTCAGTTTTGCGAAAGTCCTATCTTAAAAGAATACTACGAACATACGATCGGTCAATCCATCCTTTTTGACCCCGCCACGAAGGGCATCATGTTCGATACCGAGGCGTACACGCCGATCACCACCTACGAAAAAACCAAGGTTCAGTACCAGACTGATAAGGTGAAGTACAAGTACGAGTACGAGTTTGACCCTCGCACGTCGGAAAACCAGCGGATTGGTCGGCAGGACAAGACCATGGTTGAGGAGTTGAGTCCCGGCCTGGTCAGGGTACATAATCATACTAAGAAACTGCCTCCGAAAGGGATGATTCTGGCTTGCAAGGGTGAGCAGGGGCAGAACCGCGTCGCTCCCGCTATCCGGGTCACGGATACGAACGGTTTTAAGGCTACGAACGTCAATGTGCATCATGCGGGGGGCATGGGCCTAATCGTGGAAAACAGCGCGGACATCACCCTCGATCATTTTAACATTACCCCATCGAAAGGCCGGATGATGTCAACTACCGCCGACGCTACCCACTTTGTAGGCTGCCGGGGTAAGATTACCATTCAAGACTGCGTATTTAATAATCAATTAGATGATGCAGTCAATATCCACGGTACCTATCAGCGCGTGGTGGAGCTGTTGGGAGATCAGAAAGTAGGCGTACGGATGGGGCATTTTCAGCAGCAGGGCTTTGTGATGGCCAAACGCGGCGATAGCATCGGTGTGGTCGACTTGGAGCATTCCTTTCAGCCTTACGCCAACCTGACCCTAAAATCCACGGAGAAAGTGAACCGTCGGTACCAGATCATGACGTTCAATGAACCCCTGCCGGAAAATTTAAAAACGGGCGACCTGCTCGAAAACCGGGATGCCTACCCCGAAGTGCTGATCAGGAATTGCAACATCAGCCGCAACCGGGCGCGAGGCTTATTGATTTCGACCCCGCGCGAGACCATCATCGAGAATAACTTTTTCGGCACCGAAATGGAGGCTATTCTGGTGCCCGTGGAAAGTGGCTTCTGGTACGAGGCGGGTAGCGCGGCCAACCTGACGATCCGCAACAACGTTTTTCAGGATTGCAATCTCGCTGGTTTCGACCGGGGCGTGATTCGGTTCGTGACGGATGATGACAACAAGAACATCGCATTCAGCAACATCACCATCACGGGCAATACCTTCAATCACTTTGACAACCTGATTCTGGAAGTGAATAATACCCAGGCTATTGAGTTTTCGAACAACACTGTCACGAATTCAGGTACCTACCCTATGCTTTTTCCGAAAAACCCGGTGGTCAAAATCAAGAATTCCAAAGACTTGGTTTTCAAAAATAACAAATACCAGGGCAAGGCCAAGAAAATATACGAAAGCGACGAGGCGATGTCACGGGAGGCTTTCTAAATGGCTTTCGAGCATACAGTACTTAGAACCCCAACCGCCTATATTCCTAAACAGAAAAAAACATGTCATTGAAGCTAAAAATAGGATTCGGAATTTTAGCCTGTTGCCTCATGGCACTATCAGGCAACGCTAACGCGGCTAACAAAGACTGCAAACCCAACATCGTATTCATTTTTGTGGATGATCTGGGCTACGCTGATGTGGGGTTCAATGACTCCAAGTGGTACGAAACGCCCGCGATTGATCGATTGGCTAAACAAGGGCTGATTTTCGAGAATGCCTATATGTACCCCACCTGCTCTCCCTCGCGCACTGCCCTTTTTACCGGAAAACAGTCGTTCCGGACGGGGGTTTATACCGTACCCGTGTTGGAAACCGGTACCCAGGAAGAGAACATATTCTCGCGCTGGACCGTCGAGCAGAAGCATACCATTTTTGCCCAACCCTTGTCGGATGCGGGCTACAAATCCATCCACCTCGGCAAATGGCATATTGTCGGGCCCTATCCCGATGAAGAGCTTACGCTAACCTACCCCTTGAAAAAAAAGCTGACACAGCCCGAGCCGGGCGATTTTAGCTGGGTGGCGCATCACAAGACCCCCGCCGTACGAGCGTACTACCCCGATGGGCGGGGCTTTATCAAAAACGTGGGAGGCACTTATCGGGGCGATCCGGCCCTGGAAGCGGGCGGCTACACCAGTGAAACAATGGGGTACAAAGCGCCATTTAGCAACCCTTTCATTGAGCCCAAGCCCAACGACGAATGGCTGACGGATCGTTTGACGGACGAGGCCATCGATTTTATGAAAGAACACCGGGAATCACCATTTTTCATCAATCTTCATTTCTACGCCGTTCACCGTCCCATTGTCAGCCGAAGCCAGGTACTTTTCGATAAGTACATGAGCAAGCCGGGCGATTTGCTAACGGGTCAAGGCTTGGGAAAAAGGCGCGAGGAGATGGCTGCCTACGCCACCATGATCGAGTCGGTGGACCAAAACGTGCAGCGGTTAGTGAACTACCTGGAAGAAAACGGTTTGCGGGAAAACACCATGATCGTCTTTACATCCGACAACGGCTGCAATGGCGGCCAAAGCAGTAACAATTTGATGCGGGGCTCGAAGGGGTACATCTACGAAGGCGGCGTGCGGGTACCTGCCTTTGTCAACTGGCCCGGAAAAGTAAAGCCCCGACGGACGGAGGTAGCCATGTCGGTACTGGATTATTTTCCCACCTTTCTCGATGTGGCGGGTATCCGCGATTACGCCGGACAGCTCGACGGGAATTCCCTGATTAGCCTTTTCCGGAAAGACAGCAAGGAGCTCGTTAACCGCCCGGTTTTCTGGCATTTGGCGAGTCAATACAAACACGGTACCTGCTCCGCCCTCCGGCACGGGCGCTACAAATTGATCCAGTTCTTAGCCGACGGCAAATTGGAGCTGTACGACCTGAAAGCCGATCCTATGGAATCAAAAAACTTGGTAGATTCCGAGCCAAAAATAGCCCAGCGCCTGGTGAATGAATTGGTGGACTGGCGGAAAACGAATCAGGTGCCGCTGCCCCCCAATTCAGTGCTTGCATATTGATCTTTCTGTTAGCAGATTTGGTACTCTGACAATTTTTGTGGATAACTTCGAAAATGCAAGAAACAGACTTTTATCAATTGCTCCTATCGTTGCCTGAACTGGTGGTGGACCGCGTTGAACTGTCGACCAGGCGCATCACAATGCATTGCCACATTAGT
>JBDNFP010000506.1:0-4977 GCA_041689775.1 Spirosomataceae bacterium | reverse complement strand
TCTTATAATTATATAAAATATGGTAAAAGTTTAGAAAAAAGTCTCATATTTAGTAACCTTTGTGGTCGGTTGAACCTGAATCAGTACTAAAATAACTACTTTCCTATCTCCTTTGTGATGCAAAATACCCAATTCTGGTCGAAATAAGTTTTTATAAGAAAGCCCTGCATAGCGTACTTAATACGGCCTTTGATGGGTTGGCTAACCGGAGCCACTACCAAGCCGAAATAGCCCCCATGTTCTGGGATTTGCAGGCCAGAAGTCTGGAAAAACAGGCGCTCTTACCCATAAAAACCCTTGAAGAAATGTGGGGCCACAACTTTCACGAAGCAGATATACTAAATGAAGTCATACTCAGGATCAGGAAAATACTCAGGTATAGTCGACTATTTGCGGCCGCTTTCATGGAGATCGAAAATCCAGTAACCGAAAAGAATGTAGGCAAAGCCCTTGCAGCCTACGAGCGAACCCTCATTGCGAATAATTCCCGCTTTGACCAATTCATACGCAGTGATAAAAACGCAATCTCCCTAAGCGAAAAAGACGAGATAATGCTATTTCTAAAAACGGGCTGTGCCAGATGCCATTCAGGGCCAATGTTCTCCGACTTTAAGCTGCATGTCTTAGGAGTACCCGACTCAAGAAATCGCCAGGAATCTGACGCAGGTATCAACTATGATTACGCCTTCCCCCACTGCGCAATTTACGCTACACAGCTCCGTATATGCATAGTGGCAGGTTCATTAGAACAGGTAGTACAACTCTACGAAGATATTTCGGGCGGTAAAGTTCCCAACCCGAACGTCAGCCCGGCCCAAGTAGATACACTCGCAACGCAGATGAATGTAAATTTTCGGGATATTTCCCGCATCGTAGAATTCCTAAATACCCTCAACGACAACTGTTTCGATAAGACAGTCCCCAAACGTATACCTAGTGGGCTGAAGGTTGGCGGGAATTTAGATTAACCGAATACAGTTAAGAGTATGTAGTTGTGGAGTCAGGTCTTTCGACCTGGCGTTGAGGCAAATCGGCTGATAGAATGCATTGGCTACTGTCGGCTGAACTAACCAAGACAGTACAACAAATGCACAATAAGAGAGAAGGTTGGTTTTAGAGGCACGTTTTGTCGCAATCCGGGAAGTATTCAGTAATTATGTCGAAGAAATGTCGACAAGAACAGTTTAAACTTGATTGATCACGAATGGATAGCTTATACACCACTTTTCTTGAATTTTTAGTAGTGCACTCGCCGTATTGTTCATGATTTTTCATCAATCGCAAATTAGGCTATTAAATCAACGTAAATTTATAGCAAATAAACTAATTAATGTTTAGGCACGCAGGGAGAAGCAGAACATATATTCATAATTTAAGGTTAGCCTCTATTCTTTCCTTAGTAGCGGGTATTGTAAACATTACGGGTGTTTTATCGGTAAAAGTTCTCACTACTAATGTAACGGGACATTTTGCATTTTTCACAGAAGACCTATCGGATAAAAACTATGGAATAGCCATTGGCTATTTATTTTTTATTCTATCTTTTTTACTTGGTGCTTTTGCGTCAAATACTTTGATAGAAATAGCTTCAAGAGTAAAACGTGGCGTTTCCTACACCTCCCCAATTGTAATCGAAATCATTATTTTATGTCTCGTCGGCGTATTTGGGAATAGTTCATTACTATCTAATTTCAATAGTCAAGTAATTGCTTGTTCTTTACTATTTGCGATGGGGTTGCAAAATGCATTAGTCACAAAAGTATCTCAATCCGTTGTCAGGACTACGCATTTAACGGGCCTGTTTACTGACCTAGGAATTGAACTTTCACAATTATTTTTTTATCGTAAAACATCTGAGTTTAGACAACTATCCAAAAGTATCTATTTGAAACTAGCAATCATTAGCTGCTTCTTTTTTGGTTGCATTATGGGGGGACTAATCTATCGAAGTTTTAAATTAAGTACCCTACATATTGCGTCCATTTTTTTAATCGTCGCTTTATTTTACGACAATCTTCGCTTTCACTATTACAATTTAAAACGAAAAGTACAGTATCGGTAGAATCTTTTAGCCGTTTTATTGTTGCAACTATCAGCAACAGCCTTCTTCTTTACGTATTACTTCTCTCTACTATTTATAATTAGTCTCTTTCTCAATATCAAAGTACATTTCAACAACTTGTACAAACAAAATGATAATATAACTCAAAACTATTATCTATAATAACACTGAGTTCTAATGCAGAATTAGTTTGTATTATTAATTTAATAAAATCCATGGCTACTATTTTCTAGATCAAATACTTACAAAAAGTTAATGGCCGGTCGGCGTTCCGCTACAAGCTAATAGCTATCAATTACTTAGCATACATTATTTCTATTTATTTTAAAATAATACTATTTATTCTTACTAAAATCACCGTGTCGATCGTTACTTTTGAGGTAAAAATATAGTCACAAATAAAAATAATATCTAGTCCCGAAAGTAAAGAATTAAACTCAATAATTTATTTGTGTATTCTTGAAACATATTTGTTTCCTAAAAATATAATCAAATGACCGGATTCCTGCGGAATAAATTAATTTATTTTTTCAATTATAACTCCCATCTCCTAAACAATAACGGCTTATTACTTGTTTTTTATTCGTACATTTTATAGACATTTAGTCTTTGAGGTATTCCCCTACACTTTATTGAAACCTACATTATTTAGGATTTCTGGGTAATAAAGAATGAGTTAGGATGTTTGATATACCTAATGAATAGCAGCTCATAATAAGTTCTTTTGGCAAGTATACATTAGCAGTACTATTGAAGATGAATCAACAAATTACGACTATTTCTTTTTTTAAGTTTTCTACTTTAAGCACTAAGGCTTGGGGTTTTAAAATGATGCAGTTTGCACACAAGGATCTAGCTAAGGTAAGCGGCATAACGTTTTATCGACTTTTGGGCAGTGGAAAAGGCAGAGGGTTTAATCCTTTACCAGATTGGTCTATTTACAGCTTGCTGCAAGTGTGGGAGTCAGAAGAAGCCGCCCATACTTTTTTCGCTTCTTCCTATTTAATGAAACAATACGCTGCCCGTACGGAGGAGCTGTTTACACTTTATATGAAAAACATTTCGGCCGGGGGCACATGGGAGGGAAATAACCCTTTTGAGAAAGGAGCAAATTTGGAGCCTCATCAACCGATAGCCATCATTACCAGGGCCACTATCAAGTGGAATTGGCTCCTCCGATTTTGGAAATATGTGCCTACTTCGGAGGAAGCATTAAATGGAAATGAAGGGCTAATTTATACCAAAGGGGTTGGAGAAACGCCTATATTTCAAATGGCTACCTTTAGCCTATGGAAAGATTTTGAATCAGTAAAACAGTTTGCCTACAAAAGTAAGCAACATCAAAATGCCATTAAAAAAACTCGCGAGAATAAATGGTATAAAGAAGAGCTGTTTGCGCGTTTTCAACCCTATAAATCAACGGGGACTTGGGAAGGCAAAGATCTTATGGCTTTTTGAAAATAGCTATACTGGCGTCGCAATTACAGTCATGATACCAAGAGACGAACTTTTCTCCATCCATTTTTTTGGCATAAACAGGGCCATTCCAAGCAGGAAGTTCCAAAACTCATCTTCCATATTTTTATCCCACTGAATACCTTTTTGCTCCATCTCACTCATCCAATAAAGCAAATAAGGATCCATGGTACCATAGGTAAGTAGTCTATTAACTTTCCAACCGCTATTTTGCAACAGCAGCGTTACATTGTGAGGCGAGAACAATGAAATATGACGAGGAGTATGCCAACCCGCCCAATTCTTACCATATTTTTTTCTGCTCGATGAGTCAAAATTGGGAATTTCTATAACGAGTGTGGTTGATGGTTTCGCAATAGATTTTAAGTAACGGAGGTTTTCCAACGGAGTGTAATCATGCTCTAAATAGTGCCACATGGTAATAACATCAGGCCGCAGACTGCTTGGCAGGTCTTTAATTTCGGCTACTTGTAAATCTATTCTTTCAAAATTTGCGAGTTCATCTTTCCACCCTTCGTCACTAAAATCAATACCTAAAGTTTGACAATTTAATACTTGCTGACAAGCCTTCAGGAAGCTTGGCTGCCCACAGCCAACATCCAAAATTAAAGAGGAGGAAGATAGAGGATGTGCCTCCTTTACTCGTTTTACTCGTTTTAAATCTAATTTCCGTTGGCTGTTCTCGACCAATTGCTCAAATTTACCCCAAGCTTTTGCACCTCTGTAAGGCAGATAATGAGCAGTATAATAGTTTTTTAGTGCATCTAACGGTACACGAGGGTTAAGGAAAACCAGTTTGCATTCAGCACATTGGTCAAAATTGAACAACTCTTTACTCACGTGCATCTGAGCCGTTGTTTCAATAAAAAAACCGATAGAACTAGCATTGCAAATAGGGCAATGGGTCTGTGGATGCATGGGACTAAAATAGGTATTTTACTGTACGGTTAGCAGTAACGTCAGGTATGTACACTTGACGTTACAGGAAGTCGTAAGGTACAACGCTCAGCCGACTATTGAATGTAAATACCCGACATACTACTTATTAACCTCAGAAATAAGCCAAAACGACAGGAAAAATACTTTCAAGGCACGATTTATAGAAGAAAGCACTACTAGAAAGGAATTCATCTTCGGCCTAACCACTAGGCTCCAATCCCACTAAGTACTAAGGCAGAATTAGTTTGTATTATTAATTTAGTCAAATCAATGGCTAATATTCTCTATATCAAATATTTATAAAAATATAACAGCTACAAGCTATCAGCTACTTACTTAAGAGTATACATACTTATAAACTGTTCTGTAGGCTGTATCCCACGGTCCTTTTTTATTCCTAAATTTGATTTATTAGAACGTCAATTTCGGGACTGTAAAACAGCGCCCACGGTGATACATTTAACCAGGGCTTTCTTATAAAAACTTATTTCGACCAGAAT
>JBDNFP010000505.1:0-2580 GCA_041689775.1 Spirosomataceae bacterium | reverse complement strand
TTTCCACCGCAGGTACAAGGCTTGGTAGTGATCGCTGGATTTGCTTCGTGATTTTTTCATAACCCAAAATTCCGAAGCTAAATGCACTTAGGAAAGATGGGGATGGGCGGTTGCTTACGTTTAACGAATGATAATTCTCTAAGTATTTTTGCAACTACGATTCACGAACTCACGCATACTGCCCATTGGGCTATTGAAATGACTACCGCTACTTATTGCTCTGATGCTGGTCAAGCAGGTAGGTTGGCTGAAAGCTGGGCACAAATGGTGGGTTGGTTTATAACCAAACAAGTGTATGTCCCCGCAGGTCTAAATCCCGCAGGTCTGAATTTTACCCAATTTGACCAAGATGCGATTCAAAATAGGACACTTGCAATTATGGGTGCAAGTGGCGATTGCATTATTAATAATAATCCATGGTACACTCCGTTATTCATAGATTTAGTAGACAATCACAATCAAAATACTCAAAACCCAACCACATTCCCAGTGGATAATGCAAATGGGTATACCCTCCAGCAACTACAGTCATTTTTGGATGCCAGACCAACAAACTGGTATATGTATCGTGACTACTTACAGAATAATTCAAGCAACCCAACGGAAGCCGCAGCCGTGCAACTATTTTCAGACTATGACTAAAATAATCGCAATCTTTATACTGTTTCTAACTGTTAGCAGTTGTTGGTCACTAGTAAAACCAAAAAGAACATTTGAAATTAAAAATAAAACTTCGCAAGATCTCAATCTTCAAGTGTTTGGTAGGTCAAAACTATTAAATAACATTAATATAAAAAGCCAAAGTAAGTTTGATACTACTCTTGTACAATCTTCCGTTTCTGGGAATGACAAGTCGACACCTTTCGATATTGAGAAAGTAGATTCAATTGTTGTGATTTTCAAACCTAATAGAATGATTAAATATTATTGTGATAAAAGGCTATTATATGGTAATTCAAAGGATAGCTGCATTGTAGACGGAAAAAGTCCTGTGTTCTTTTCTTACAAAAGTTCCAAGAAAAACATTAAAACAATGAGCTTTGTTTACGAAGAAGATGATTACAACGATGCTAAACCGTTTTAAATTAAGTTGGGAGATTTAAATTTTCATAAAAAACTATCGGTGTATCTTGTTGTAAACTAAATCCAACCGTAGAAGTTAAAAGGAACAAAAAAAACTGAGTTATAAAACCTTTAAAATCAGGACTTAAATTTTATAGAAACGCAGCATCAATCTTAAAACTGATGCTACCCCAGTTGTGCGTGGCCTTCCGATGGGACACTACGTACTGTGAGTAAGAGGCCGATTGTATCGGCCCAACCCAATGTCACACCTGTTCCTTGACCTTTACGAGGCCAAGTCGCACTGTATCCGTATCGGTCAGTACCCGATGATGAAGTACCACCGGCAGTTGATGAACGCAGTTTTGTACGATAAGATCAAAATCGCCGATGCCGTCAATGCGGAAGTTATCAGTCTTCAAGATACGCAGGCTTTGACAAAGGTGCCGCCAAGAAGCCCGTGATCGATCCTCACGACATGATTCCAAACTAATTTCTCGCAGGCTACCCGCGTCATGCGTGGGCTACCATCCGAATTTCTTTATAATGCCCACTGGTGGGAGTATATATCTCGGCCCAGTCTGTAAAAACTGATCTGAGTCTCCTCAGCCCTTCCTAAATCTCTTGCTTGGAGCTATTTGGGACAGTCCATACCCAAACGACAATAGCTTTTCTGTCATTCGGATATTTGCTAAATACCATACCAGCTGCGGTAATGACAATGCCTCAGTCCTCCGGGTGTTGAACATAAACATTGCTTTTGTTGTTTTTAATTTTGAATTCCCGTTCTTCGTGGACTTCCACCATGGACAAGTTGTGTGTACATCTTCCTAAAGGGGGCTGCGTACTAAATAGCTGAGCAGCTTTCTACTCTCTGCAACCAATTTACGGTTTACTTGCAGAAAATAAGAGTGTTACAGTCGTATAACACCTAGCGCCGGAAGTCATTACTAACAATCTGATATTTATTCTCTTTGTTAGAGGCAGGTCTGTATGTTGTGTTTAATATTTTGCATATTGTAGTAGCTTTACGACTGTTACTACGCAGGTGATGAAAGGGGTAAGGTGAACAGCGTACACCGCAATTGCTCCATGTAACTGAATAAATCGTAAACGAATATAAAATTAATACCGGAACTAGTAGAACCAACTGGTTTAAAGACTACCTTGGATGCAATACATGACAACAAATGAATACTCGATACCATCAAAAGCCAATTCGATGCTTTGAAACTGCTAGAATAATGAATGTGGCAACTGCTTTTATAAAAAACCAAAATCTTCGACTACACAAAAACTGCGGTACCAAAAGCACAGTACTAATTTTAGGGTAGTACAATGACTATTTGGAAAGCACCGTGAATTCTGCGTACGTACAAAAGTCATGGGTAACTTTGAAACAACGCAATGGTCAAAAAATATTGACAAAAACATAATGGTACGAAGAAACGTGTTATTATAATTGGAAAATGGAGATCAGAAACCACTTAAAAAAACGGGGCGAAACCGAAAAGCCAT
>JBDNFP010000504.1:0-7039 GCA_041689775.1 Spirosomataceae bacterium | reverse complement strand
GATTCACGATTCCCAGATTCGGGATCAAGTCAGGGTGCTGGCTTGTGGCATGCACAATCTCAGGGTTCAGGCAGTGGACCCCGAAAGGCTGTATCAGGCAAGCTCGCGGGCACAGGCGTACGAGGTCAATATTTCCAAATAAAGTCTAATATTTAATAATTAAATTTTTTGTCTTATTTTTTGCTTCATGAGGGAAAAAAGATTCGTTGAACTGGTAGCCGAAGAGATAATTACGCTTGAACAAGGCTACAGAAATAATAAAAATCATCGGTTTAGACAACGGTGCCATGCACTTTTATTAAGTAATCAAGGTCATGATATGGCTAGTCTAAACGTATTGTTTGATGTTACTCATGCCACTATTGGTAATTGGTTTAGAGCTTGGGAAGATTTAGGAATTATAGGCTTGCGAAATCAAGCTGGACAAGGACGAAAACCAATTTTTGCTGCTACTGATTTGGATTTTGTTAAAGAAAAGTCCAAGAAAATACACAGCATCTTAAAGCTCTACGAGAAACGTTAAAAACCGAATTAAACAAATAATTTTCAGAAAAAAAAACTTAAACATTTTTTAAAAAGTTTGCCGGGCCGCTGGGCGGTAAAGCCACTTAGCCTCGTTGGCGGAAATACTTAAGAAGTAAGCAAAATACAACAGAATATACCGATAAAGCTGATCGGTTAAATGATCCATATGGCCTTGATAATCAAAATTTTATAAACTTATTCTTTGGCGATGAAGCAGGTTTCTCTTTGACTCTGAATGTGCCCTATGGCTGGCAATTTCCAAATGAAGAGATTCGTGTTTTACCACAGCGAGGCAAACAAATTAATGTTTTAGGGTTTATGAAATCTTCGGGTGACGAATTACATACCTTCTCAAAAGAAGACAGCGTAAAAACTGGATTTGTTATCGAAGCCATCAATACTTGGCGTAAGGGGTTAACTAAGCCAACTGTATTAATTTTAGATAATGCCCGTATTCACCATTCAATTGCTTTTAAAGATTGTTTAGCCGAATGGGAAAATTCCGATTTATATATATTTTTCTTACCAGCTTACAGCCCCCACTTAAATCGAATTGAGCGATTATGGCAAAAAGTTAAACAACGTTGGCTAAGTCCATGTGATTGCAATGATTTGAAATTAGCATTAGAGAGAATTTGGAATCAATTCGGTAAAAAACTATAAGTCAACTTTAAATAAATTTGTCTAAGTACTTACACTAAAATAGGCAAAACGGACAAATGAATTTTGTCCGTTTTGCCTATTTTAGGTTTTATCCGTATTTTTGATTCAGTTATCTGCCCCCCACCTCCTCATGAACGAACTATTGTTACCCGGAATTTCCATTGACTGTATTATTTTCGGATTCCACACCAACCAGCTTAAAATACTACTTCTGCGATTTAAAAATACCGATTTCTTCGCTCTTCCCGGCGGATTTATTACAAAGAATGAAAACCTGGAAGAGGCGACCCAAAGGATCTTGAAAGATCGAATGGGCCTACTATCAGATATCTATCTTGAACAGTTTTATGTATTCGGCAATAAAAATCGGCGGCCTGATGACGTCCTCCAAAAAATATTTGATGCCATTGAACCACCCAGAGAGTTGAGGAAATTTCTTTCCGAGAGGTTTATTTCCATCAGGTACTATGCGCTCATCGATTTTACCAAGGCCATACCTACCACCGATGCCATATCGGACCGTTGCGACTGGTGGGATCTGGAAGAAATACCTACGCTGATATTCGACCACTCCGAAATGGTCCAAAAAGCGCTCGCGACTCTCCGCCTTACCCTAGAACACAGCCGCGTCGGACTTAATTTATTACCCAATACCTTTACCATGAATGAGTTGCAGGTACTTCACGAAACAATCCTGGGTCAAAAACTCGTCCGATCCAACTTTCAACGCAAAATATTGAGTACTGGTAGGTTAGAAAGAATAGAAAAAAGGATGACCGGTGCCGCGAACAAAGCACCCTATCTGTACCGGTTCAATGGTACTATGGCGGCTGATTAGAATCAACTACTAAAAAGTATTTGAAACACATCGCTTACTGTATACGTTTTAGGTTGTAGAATCAAACTAACTAATAATGAATCTATATAAACTGACGGCCGGAACACTAGTAGCCACAATGCTCGGAGCTGCGTCTTGTAATAACACAGGAAACGGAAGTACCTCCAAAAACACTGATAACAGCAACGTACGTACCGTGGCCGTAGAAGCACCCGCGGGCAAGGCAGTAGCTGCCTTTGCTGAGGGATGTTTTTGGTGTTCCGAAGAAATCTTTGAAGCCATTGTCGGAGTGGATTCCGTCATATCAGGCTACGCTGGAGGAACAGTTCCGAACCCTTCCTACGAGCTAGTCAATACCGAGACCACCGGCCACGCCGAAACCGTACTGGTATACTATGATCCGGCGGTGGTAAATTACGAGGAGCTTTCCCGGATATTTTATCTATCGCACGATCCCACTACCTTGGACCGTCAGGGTCCCGATCGGGGATCATCGTACCGATCTATTCTGTTTTACAGTACACCGGAAGAAAAAGCAATTGCGGAAAGTATGACTGCCAAAATGAATCAGGAGCGTTACAACGGCAAGATAGTGACCGAAGTAAAACCATTGGATGCTTTTTACCGGGCCGAAGGGTATCACCAGGATTATATCGAGCATAATCCCGGAAACCCCTACGTTCAAAATGTTTCTCTCCCCCGTTTCGAGCGGTTTAAGAATGCTTATAAAGGAGAGTTGAAGGAATAGTAAAGGGAGGAAGAGAAGATGGGTTAAGAGGTTATTTGGTGAATCTGTAAAAGAGGAAAGGTTTCCATCTTTTACAGATTCGGTTTTAACTAAGAAAGAAGAATGGGGAGCATTTGCTTTTTCCATTCCTCCTTTTCAACCCTTAACCTTTTAACCTTTACTTTTCCTACCTTCCCAATACCATATTACTGGTAATATCCTGCTCGAAGGTAATATAGCCTGGGTAGTTAACCTGCTTATCACCAACGGATAGTGTAGGCTTGATCTTGATGGTAAGCCTTGCTGGTTTCGTATCTGATTTACCAGAAAGCGATTGGATCATGGATATAAAAGCATCGCGGGTATCGTTATTCATCAATAAATCATAAGCGTTAGTACTCAGATGAACGGGTACTACTATGCTACCCGTTCCGGGGTATACCTCGATCCGGCGGTTGAGTACTCCCTTAAATACTTCACTACCCGATAGCAACACCAAATACTCCAACTGATTAATCGCCGCCAGATTACTCGTTGGATTTTTGATATCCAGATTTACTCGCAGATCCAAGGGTACTTTTTTGCGTAATAATGCCAGACCCAGGGCAGGGTATTTCGTTGGATCAAAATCTTTGATACTCTTGATATTCCGTAGCTCGCGTACATCAGTACCCGCCAGATAAACACTATCAATTGAAGAAACGGCGTACTTACAGTCCCCAAATGTTTTGGCTTCCTTCACCTGACGGCTCACGCTACATTGACTGAACACGGCCATGATCGTCAGTAATACTATTCCTAAACTTACTCTTTTCATTAGATATTTATAAATGATTTACTCTGCAACTTAGTTAACAGGATATACAACGCCAAGTTTGGAGAGACATTACATCATCAAACTTTATTTATTTAGGATTCATTTCAGCGGCAAGAGTCTTATTCGTTACCAAAGAGAGAGGCTGTTGTGGGTAACGGCACTAAAAAAGTCCGTATTATTGCAGAAGATACCCGGTAAGTAGAAACCTGTGGTATCATTCCAAAATCTATTTATTCAAATCGCAAAAAGTAATTTCATGGCAAGCTGGTACTTAGGCAAAATACGCTACCAAAAAGAAGACGAATCAGGAAGATTAAAAACAACCAATGAGGCATATCTGGTCGATGCGCTTTCCTATACCGAAGCCGAAGCAAGGCTCTATAACCAGATCGTGACGGGTATTACCGAGTTCACGGTCACGGCCATTACCCGAATGAAACTGGCTGATTTGCTGGCCTACGAAGAAGGAGAAAAGTGGTTCAAAGCCAAAATGGTTTTCTACTCAATCGACGAAAAAAGTGGCAAAGAGAAAAAGGTAGTGAATTATATGCTGGTCAACGCAGAGGACATCACCCAGGCACTCGAACGCCTTACGGAGAGTCAGCGGTCTATGCTGGTACCTTACGAAACCACGGACCTAAACCTTACCCCTATTTTGGATGTATTCCCGTACGTAGCCGACGAACAACCGGAAGTCCCCGCTAACTTCCGCCCATTATCGGAAGTAAAAGCAGAGCAAGAGGAGAACGCCTGAGGCGTATCTGACTTTTAGCAAAAGAGCAGCCCTGATAATCAATTATCAGGGCCGCTCTTTTGTTATCTTCTGTTTAAGATTTGATACTGAATCGGCACACAAACCGGTTTGCACACAATCGGAGGTTCGCCAGAGACAACCGTGGCTGTGCCACTCATCGTACCAACCCCGCAGGCACCAGTAAACGACGCTATCGAGTAAGAAGTAGTGGTGGTAGGTGATACTTGTATTAACATGGGGCTCGTTGATGAAGTAACTGTACGGCTATCGCTTAGCATGACTGTCCAGGGAGCAGTGCCCGATAGTTGAACCCGTAACGTAGCAGTACCTCCGCTTACAATAGTAGTATCACCGGATAAAATCGCAGTGGGGGCGCCAGCTACTGAGAACGCGGCAGATGGATCGCTAGTTGTGGCCGGGTTAGAGGCTACAACTAGCATCCGATACCCACTCCCGACCGGAATAGATGAAGGTATAGTTACCATCAGTGGACTACCGGTACCCGTGGTAGGTATGTTCACGAAGTTCGTACCTGATACATTGGATAGCTGTACTGTAAATACATTACCCGATTGAAATAATCCAGTGGAAGTGTAAGACACCGGCACGGTGCTACCAGGGCAAACCGTAGACGCTTGAATGTCTGAGGTGCTGATGGTTGGGGGACTGGCAAGAGGCAGTACGTTGACGGTTGAACTACCCAGTGCGGTACCATTTTGACAAGAATCACTAACCGTTACCAAAGAATACGTCGTGGTGTCAGCCGGGGTGACCTTGATAAGTAATGGACTACTTGTTGCTGTGTAGGTAACATTATTGGTTAACAAGACCGACCAGGGAGCCTTACCAGTCAGAGAAACACTCAGCGTAGCGGTATCTCCCTGAGTAATAGTTGTGACACCTGATAACGTCGCAGTAGGGGCTCCTGATATTGAAAATACAGCAGATGAATCTCCAATTATAACCGGATCTGAAGCCACTACTCGAACTCGGTACCCGTTAGCCGCCGGAGTTGAAGCGGGAATGGTTGCCGTCAGTGGACTTATTGTGCCAGTGGTAGGGATATCCACAAAATTAGTACCCGTGGGGTCAGATAGCTGTACTATAAATACATTACCTGGGCCAAAGGAATCAGTATTGATAAAAGGAACCTGAATCGCTGAACCAGCACAGATTTGTGACGAACTAAGGTTTGAGGTTTTAATAGTGGGTTTCAAGACAATGACAGTCGCACTACCAGATATAGTGCCCACACCACAGGAATTAGAAACCGAGGTGACCGTGAAGGTTGTTGTGCTATCCGGAAAAACGTTTATTAATAATGGACTAGTGGAAAGGTTGCTGTAAGTGATACCGTCAACGCTTAGAGTCACTGGGTTCTCTCCGGTAAAATTCACTTTGATAGTAGCTTGCTCACCAAAAAAAATGCTGGTATCACCCACCATAGTAGCCGCAGGTAGTGCGGCATCAAAAGCACAGCCGGATAGACTAGTAAATATACCTGGTAAAGTAGAAATCTCAGTAGCTGTCCCGGCAGAAATAATAACCTCAAAAAGGTCAACGGTTGGGAACAAAGTACTCCAAGAGAGAGTATAACATCCTTTGGCAGAAATAGGAACGTCGAATCCAATATGGGCAATAGATATCCAGTTTGTTTTTACGTTCAGAGTATCGGCGAAAGGGGCGTTTCCCTGATATAATGTATTGATCGAAAGTGTAGAGCCTTGCTGAGTCAAGCTTAGTTGACCGTATTGCCCACCCGAATAATTATCTCTGGATATAAGAACAGGATTGGAGAGGGAATCTCCTGGGAACTCGAATGGTACATTAGCTGTACCCAAAATAAACTGGTTGCTAGTACTGGTGGCTCTTATTTGTGCGCTAAAAACTACTTTTCTGGTTGCGCAATCAAAAGAATCTTGTACAAATCGAAGTTCATATTTTCCGGTTTGTGCGAGAGTATCCAAAGAAATAAAAGCGATAAATACCGCGCACCATGCAAAGGCTATATGATGAGTCTTTTTCTTTAAGTTAACTTTCATTCTTAAATTCTCAGAGTCTATCGTCATGATTCACTCTCTCCCTATCGGTGAAAACTTACTGTTATTATCTGCCCACTTCACTTTATCTATTGCGGATATCTGAGCATCCAAATTACGGCCATCATTTGAACACAAGTCAAATCTGTCATTCAGATTTCTCCACAAAATGTAGTCACTCGCATTAATTACATAATGCTGACTTGGAAGTCCCTTACTCCCGTCTCCTGCGTAACTAGCAAATACTGTACCAACTTTTTCTGCCCAGTAGAAACCACCGGATCGGTGGCCGTGTAAGAGTCCTGTGCAGTAAAGTCATAAGTGAGTAGGTAGTGTAAGCCATGTAATGCTATTGAGCAATTTAAGCTAACGTAGCAAAGAGATAGGAGTTTGAAATTAGTACTTTCTTATGATTATATGTCCTAACTGCCAAAGT
The DNA here is from genome assembly GCA_041689775.1 of Spirosomataceae bacterium. Classification (GTDB taxonomy): domain Bacteria; phylum Bacteroidota; class Bacteroidia; order Cytophagales; family Spirosomataceae; genus JBDNFP01. The sequence goes on along the minus strand of JBDNFP010000504.1, from coordinate 240 downwards.
AATTCTATCAAATTGAATGGTTACATACACAACGGAAAGCAGAACCACTTGTGCAAAAAGTGCGGTCGCCAGTTTGTTCTTCATGCCGAAAATAAGGTGATTACCCAGCAGCAGAAAGCCTTGGTAGACAAACTATTATTGGAGAGAATATCCTTGGCGGGTATAGCCCGCGCACTGGAAGTCTCACAGGTTTGGCTACAAGGCTACATCAGTAAATTATAGGCAGCCTGCCCAGATGAT
>JBDNFP010000503.1:0-5070 GCA_041689775.1 Spirosomataceae bacterium | reverse complement strand
TGAGTCGCAGGACGATATGTTTTTCTAAAAACGAGCAAATTCATGACAATGTCATTGGTATGTACATCAACAAACACTATTTCAAAACAGGAACATATGGCGACTCCGTCGCTGCATGATCAACCTTTTATAGACACTACCTTCTTATCATATACAATAGACTTGCGTAACATCAGATGAATTTATCGAAAACATATTTTTTTAAATTGTTATGGATTTTTATGGCTAGTGCCTTCTTCTCTGGCTCTGTTCAAAAGTCAAACCTCCCGGCGGGAGATATCGATAATGGCGGCCTTTTCTTACCCGGTGGGTTTGAAGCGGTGGTAGTTGCCGACAGCATTGGCCACGCCAGACACTTGGCCGTGAATAAAAATGGGGACATTTACGTAAAACTTACCTATGCCAAGCAAGATTCAGGAAATGTTGCTATCAGGGACAGCAACGACGACGGTAAGGCTGACATTATCAGTTATTTTGGGGATTACAAAGCGGAGAGCGGTTATGGCCCGACAGGGATGAGAATATACAATGGCCATATTTATTTTAGTACGAAAGGCGCGGTATATAGGCAGCAAATATCCCCAGGGAAACTAATGCCCGAAAGCCAAATAGAACTTGTTCTTACCGACAATTATTTAACCGAACACATTGGCAAATCGCTCGCTTTTGACGACGATGGACATATGTACGTCAACTTTGGGTCAATAAGTAACAATTGTCAGGTAGATAACAGGATCCCGGGAAGTCCGGGTCAATATCCGTGCGCCGAACTTGCTGAACACGCCGGTATATGGAGATTCGATGCCAACAAACTCGACCAAATGCAAAAAGACGGCGTTCGGTACGCCAGCGGACTTAGGGACGGGATAGCCATGGACTGGAATCACGCAACTAATTCTTTGTTCGCTGTAGAACACGGCAGAGACGGTCTGCATCAAACTTGGCCGTCACTTTATTCAGAATGGGAAAGTGCGATGTTGCCGTCTGAGGAGTTTTTTGAAGTGAAAGAAGGAATGAATGGCGGTTGGCCTTACTATTACTATGACCAACTACAGAATAAGAAAGTAGTGTCTCCCGAATACCGTGGTATCGATTTGAAAGAAAAAGCGAATAAACCCGCAAACCCTATCATCGGCTTCCCAGGACATTGGGCGCCGAATGATCTTTTCTTTTACACCGGTGATCAATTCCCTGCCCGTTATAAGAATGGTGCATTCATTGCTTTTCACGGATCAAGTAACCGAGCCCCATACCCGCAATCAGGTTTTTTTATTGGTTTTATTCCTTTCATAAATGGTGTGCCGTCAACTTCCTGGGAAGTATTTGCTGACGGATTTGCTGAGCAAGAAACTATTGTGAGTTCATCCGAAGCGGCTCATCGACCGATGGGGATAGCCATGGGGCCTGATGGCTCCTTATACGCAAGCGATCTTGTCACGGGAAAGATATGGCGAATCATGTTCAGGGGAGGTAAAGAAAAATTCGGAAAGGATCAGTTAGCAAAAATGGAAAAGCGTAAAATGCTAACGCATATCAGGACTCCGGACAAGATCAAGGATAACCTTGCCAAGGGCATGGCGGATGAAGGCCAGAAAATCTATAATATTTATTGCATTTCGTGCCATCAGGAAGACGGAAAGGGAGACGGGAGTCGCTATCCTCCCTTGGGTGAATCGGACTGGGTAACCGGAGACAAAAAGAGGCTGATAACCGTGATGCTGAATGGCCTTAAAGGGCCGATCATAGTGAATGGAAAGCCCTTCGATGGCGAGATGCCCAAACATGACTTTTTGAGCGATGCTGATATTTCTAAGGTAACCACCTACCTCAGATTGAATTTCAAAAATAACGCAGGTGCCGTTCATGAAAAAGAGGTTGCTGACTTGAGGGATAAATTAAAAAATAAATAAAGTGCAAAAGTATCATTTTCAAGAGGAAGAAGTAAGAAAAATAGCCCGCCTTAGAGCAAGCGTGCAGCAGAACCTAATCGCAGGATTTGTCGTCCTACTCTTTCTGCTCCCACATCTTTCACAAGCCCAGAATAAGGTTCAGGGCCAGAAATTTATTGTCGAACCACCAACACTCGAGAATTTGGGGTTCGAATGGTACATTGATGGTGACGATAATCGTAATGCCACGGTGAAGGTCGAGTATCGAATCGCGGGAACGGGCAGCGAATGGAAAAGGGGAATGCCTCTCCTTAGAATCGGGGGGGAACATATTGAAAGGGCGGGAATTGATTACACGACTCCCCACATGTTCGCTGGAAGCATTTTGGACGTTAATCCCGATACCAAGTATGAGGCCCGCTTTACCTTAGAAGATCCCGACGGAGTCGGAGGGGAAGCGGTTAAAGTAGTCAGTGTTTCCACCCGAGCCGAGCCGAAGTCCGCTACTGGAGGAAGGGTAAGGCATGTTTATTCCCAATATTATACGGGCAAAAAAGAGGAGCCGAACTACCCAGGCCTGGTTTCCGCTTATGGCGGTTCCGAGAACACTAAGGGAGATTGGAATGTGGTGGCCGAGGATGTGGTGCAACCCGGGGATATTATCAGAATACACGGGGGACTCTATCAGGGTGTGCTTCTCAACTACCCTGACTGGCATAATATACCATTCGACGGGACTTATTTTTTCACGGCAAAAGGTACGGCGGAGTGCCCCATCGTAATCGAGGCTGCTGGGGATGGGGAAGTCATCTTCGATGGAGCGGGAGCCGCTATTCTATTCAATGTCATGGCCACCGAACATCATATTTTTCAGGGGCTTACCTTTCGGAATGTCGGCAGAGTTTTCGATGCCGGCAGGAAACGCTTAGCGGGAGCAAGTGATCTAACGGTACGGAATTGTCGTTTTGAGGATGTCGGCGAGGGTGTTGTGACGGAGTATGCCGGTTCTAAAAACTTTCTCATCCAGGACAACGTCATACTTGGTCGCGATGATCGCTATCGAATGTACGGTTGGTCTGCTCACCGGGAGGGGCTAATTCCTTACGGTACGCATTTACTGGATTCTTACTATGGTATCAAAGTATATGGCCCGGGGCATGTAATTGCTCATAATTCCATTGCCTTTTTCCACGATGCCATTGGTATCTCAACCTATGGCACCCCGGAGAAAGAACAGGAGTTAAAAGCGGTGTCGATCGATATTTACAATAATGATTTGCATCTTTTGGTCGATGACTTTATTGAGGCGGACGGTGGCGTACACAACATTCGCGTCATGCGGAATAGGGGGGTGAACGCTGCCGAGAATGGAATAAGCGCCCAACCCGTATTTGGTGGCCCTGCTTACTACATTAGGAATATTCTATATAATGTACCCCAGGGAGGGGCGCTCAAAATTCACCCAGGAGTACCGGGTCTCATCGCTTATCACAATACTTTCGTTACGGAAAGCAACGCCGGTTCCAAATACCCAAATTCAAACTACCGGAACAATTTGATTCTTGGCACGGACGGGCCGGTAAACGTTGCAGCTTTCCCTTTTACCACAGCTTATTCGGTGGCTGATTATAACGGGTACCGGCCCAATCAAGGTTCTGATAGTCCCGAAAATCAATTTAGCTGGTTGTCACCCAACGGGGAGCTAACAGGATTTAGGACATTAAAGAGTCTTAATCAAGCGAGTGGCCTTGAAGCTCATGGTATCACGGTCGATTATGATATTTTTGAGAATCTTCGGAAACCGATCCAAGCACCGGCAGGTACACCGTTGGGTAATATGCCTGGTCCTGTTTATCACGCAGTGGATCTTAATTTTAAACTTAACCCGATGGGGAAAGCGGTAGATGTGGGCGTTATTATTCCAAACGTAAATGACAGCTTTACCGGAAAAGCTCCTGATTTGGGGGCACTCGAAGTAGGTAGTCCTGCCGTGATCTACGGAGTGCGTGGGCTTGATCAGCGTCAAGAGTTCTACCGCTAATTGGGTATGGTGAGGGGCTACCGGGGCAGGACAAATATCGGACAAACGACCATCAAAATAACCAAGGCATTCAACGACAAGAGGTTGAGCCTCTACCGTTAGAACAAACTCTGTAAGAAGTTTGGGCACTGGGCGGCTTTTAAACCCGTCATGGGCCACTTTAAGTCGGATCACCGAGCAGGCAGAAGTTTTTATATGGGCATCCTGAGCCACCGCGAGTTTCAGAACAGCCCTTCCGTGGGTGGAATCGCCCCAGAAAGCATCACCACTTATCTGGCCACCGAAGGAAAACTTTCGGGGTCGTCGGAAGCGCAGTTGGAGCAGATCATGACCCAGAAGTGGATCAGCCTATTCATGCGCCACTACGAAGCCTACGCCGAATGGCGGCGCACGGGCTACCCCAAGCTGACGCCCGGCCCCAACCCCGGCGTCACCAACGGGCAGATTCCCCGCCGGGGCGTGTATTCCGGTAGCGAGGGCTTCCGCAAACTCGCGCAGTACGAAATCGCCGCCAAGCGGATGTCCAACGGCGACACTCACCTGAGCAAAGTGTGGTGGGATCAGCCTAAATAAGCCCCGCCAGCCAGTTTGTTTCCATCGAGCCGCCCGCTCTCAGTAGTTGAGAGCGGGCGGCTTCTTTTGGTTTTTACATAAAAATCGGAAATTTCCCGAGCCGAAGTAAGCAAAAAAGAAACTCGCCGTTATTTCCATTTTATCGGTAAATTCACGTCTTCCAACCAAAAAAATCCATGAACAGATCAATCAAAATTCAGTTCCGATCGTTAAATCAGGTTTTCATAATAGGGGTTTTTGCCGTATTCTCAGTATTAGACCACTCTCTTAAATAATATTTTCTAAATTTGTTCGTAAAAGACTGACTATGAACGATAAGTATAAGTTATTGAAAGAAAATCCGGTACTGGGCATTTAATCTATGGTAAACATTAAGGGCTTCATTAACAGGAGGTCTTCCAAGGGGTAGATTTGGTTCACGAGCCCCTGTTTCATAGCCGGGGATACCTTTTTGTACTTGGTTGGAAACCGTTTGGCATCTGGATTCAGCAATATTCTGAACTTTTCATTCTCTTTTGTCAGATTATAGAGGCCTTTCAAAAAGACCACATGGGCATCGTAAGGCTC
>JBDNFP010000502.1:0-7110 GCA_041689775.1 Spirosomataceae bacterium | reverse complement strand
CCATAATATTCTAAGATATATCCTCGCCCTCCAGTCACATCATACCTTCGAAGCATTTCTAAAACAATATCTTTAGCACTTATCCAGTCAGGTAGCTTTCCAGTGAGCTTGATGCCCATAATTTTTGGCATTTTAATATAGTAAGGCTCACCTGTCGAAGCTAGGGCTACATCCAAGCCACCGGTACCCATTGCAAGCATTCCAATGCCACCGCCGGCAGGAGTATGGCTGTCCGAGCCCAATAGGGTTTGCCCCGGTTTGCCAAAACGGTCCATGTGTACAACATGACTAATTCCGTTTCCAGACTTACTGAACCAAAATCCGAAGCGAGCAGCGGCTGACTGAAGAAAGATATGGTCATCCATGTTCTTATAATCCGTTTGAAGTAGATTATGGTCTACATACTGAACTGCTATCTCTGCTTTACTCTTTTTTAAATTAAACGCTTCCAATTCCAGCATTACTAAGGTGCCAGTGGCATCTTGTAACAATACTTGATCGATTTTTAATGCGATCTCGTTTCCGGGATTCATCTTACCTGAAATAAGATGAGCACTGATTAATTTTTGACTAAGGTTTTGAATTTTCATAATTGAGCGCTTTATTTTTTTGTCTACCCTACAACGTTTGTGTGTATGAGCCGTTGCGTGTCCCACACACGAACCATTAAAAGTACAAAACTCATTTGTAAAATTCCTAACAATTTTCCAAATGAGTACAGACCACGTAATGGCTTATATACGGTGTTGCCACACGTATTTATTCAGTTTTTTGTTCAGTTAAGAATTTTTCATTTTCATCTATTCTCTTAATAAATATAGAGTTTTATGACTTTAATTCTTCCAATATGGTTTCCGCTGAGTTGATTGTTTTTTTATGTTTTAGAAGTATCCATTTTGAAACTAAAAACTGAAAAGCAATACCAATTGGTATAACATACCAATAAACACCCAAGCCTTTATCAATCAAAAGATCATTGTTGTTTACTATTTTCTGAGTGAGGATTATAAAAATGAGAAATATTGGAATGCTTAAATATGCGCCAATTTGCTGAACGAGTAAGTGCTGTTTTTTCCCTTTGGCAAAATTGGTCAAAGACTGTTTATAATTATCATTAGCAATATTAATCTGCGTTAGAATTTTCATGGATTTTAATGAAACAATTGGCATAACAAGTAAAGTAAGTATCGCTATAATACCAAACACCATAAAATACCAAGTATCTAATTTATCGAAATTTAGCAGCAAATATAACAGTGTAGAAATAGCAACGACTATCCCAATACTTTCAGATATTGTGATAAATCGTACTTCTTTTGAATAACGCTTTTTGGTCATTTCCTTAATTATTGGATCAGTCAATACTTTTTGTTGGTCAATTTTTTGACTCATATTTTCCCATAAAGATTTCATTTCAGTGAGTTCCATTATTTTTGTATTTGAGTTTTTAATTTTTTCTTTATTCGAGACAAACGTGTGCCAATATTCGTTGTTGTAAAGCCCGTAATGTTAGATATTTCGTCATAATTTTTACCTTCTAGATATAAAAGTATCAGTCCTTTCTCTATCAATGTAAGATGTTGAATTTGAGCATACATTATTGAAATATTTTCTTCTAATGCAGTATCTACTTCATCAATTCTATTTAGGAGAACGATATCAATAGACGTTTGGCTGATTCTCCTTTTATCACTTTTTAATTGAGAAACAGAGGTGTTCAGAGCGACACGATAGATCCAAGTACTAATTTTTGAGTTACCTTTAAAAGATCCAAATGATTTCCATAATTGATACACAATTTCTTGATATAAATCTTTTTGATCTTCAATGGTGTTGGAATAAATTTTAGCCACTTTATAAATTATCCCTTCATTTTATTTTATAACACTTAAGAATTCGTCTTTCTTCATTATAATTTGTTTAGGATACTAATTCTTTTATCTTGAATTCTTTTTTTAAAAAATACATACAAGATAAAACAATAAGTATTGAGCCAACAATTATAGCTACTAAATTTATGAGACCTTCATATGTTTCTACCAATGCGCTATTCATAAGTTTTTCCATATCCAAGGATATTCTGAACAAATATGCGGTTATATTAAAGCTGGCGTGAATAATTATAGAAGTCGTTAAACTTTTAGTGTTGTTATAAACCCATCCGATAAAAAATCCCAATACAAATCCAGTTACAAATTTCCAAGGATTTAGATGAACTAAACCAAAAAGTAAGGAGGATATTAAAATAGATTTGGTGGGTGAATATCTTTTTAACAAACCATCTAATATAACTCCTCTAAAAATCAATTCTTCCAAAATTGGTGCGGCGATTACCAACAAAATAAATGTGAATACATCAGTTTGACTAGCAAGCGTAAGAAATTCTTGTTTCAAAGACTCTGGCATTTGGAATTAAACTACTTAATGGGTTTATTATACCAATTAATAATGCGATTGAAGCTATAACTAAATAGGGGAGTATTCGTTTATTTTTGAGTGATAAGTTGATAGGCAGGTATCCAATTTTTTTGTTTCTGATACGAAATATAATTAATAATGGAATACCCATTGCTAAAATTTCGAAAAGGAGTTGCCCTGCCTCTACCCCAGCTAAATTCATAAGAATTGGTGCGGCTACACCTACTGATAAAATTGCAAGTGAGGCAATTCCTGTAATACCAAAACTCTGAGCGATACTTGGATAATTTTTTAATTTAGAACTTGTCATTTTTAAATATTTTGTTATTAATATCTTATTAGTATGTATTACTTTCAAAAAATCACAAAAAGACTCCTTATTTTATAAAAAACATATTTAATGCTTTGATGGTCAGTATTTAATGAACGTTGTTTTTATGTGTGGTAACGAGAGCATACACGCAATTTTTTACTTCTCTCTTGGGGTTACACAATTCTGTTGCGTATATATTCCTTATAGCAGAGACCTTTCTACCTTATTCAGTATGATGAAGCTTTTTGCAATTACCTCCGTTACGTATCGTCTATCTCCTGTTTTGTCCACATAGGTACGTGTCTTAGTGCTATTCGTTAGAATGCCTGAGAGGAGACTCGGACGGGTAGTAACCTCAGTCCAGAGGACTAATTTCATTGGTTTCACTCGTCAGAGCCGAGCGAAGTCGGAAGCAATCAACTCATAAAAAGTATTAGAAAAGGCCGAAAGCTGATAGCCGACTGCTGAAAGCCAATCGCTGACCACCGAAAACTAGTTGATAAACATCTCATCCACCAGCAGCAGCGCTTTCTTGCCTTTGCTCCGGTGCCAGTCGGGAATAGAGGCCAAGGGTTTTGCGATCACTTTGAGGTAGGTGATATTCTGAGGAGCAAATGCGCCTTCGCTGAGCTTAATGGAAGGTGTATCGCCTTTTTTGGGAAGTGCCGGACGGAATGTTGTCAATAATTTCAACCGGTTGGGATCAGTACCTCCCCAGATCTCCACCACTTCCGGGGGGAAAATCCCGGTATCTTCCTCAATCATGTAATGCAGTCCCACGGAGGATACTTTTACTGGTTTTTTGAACTGTGACATTAATCCTAGATCATTATTTCTTACACCAGCCCAAAAATTAGCCCAAGCCGGATTATTGGCCCCGATGACGCCTAGCTTTCCATCAAAAAAAGTATCGGCTCCCTCGGCCAGATGCACCCGGTTGAGTGGGTAGAGGAGGCGCAGACTATCAGGTTTAAAGGAGTTTTTTAGAAAGTCAAACGTTATGGGATCACTACCGTACCAGCCTTCTTTGAAGGCCCGGGCCGTTATGTGGGTATGTTGATTAATCGTTAACTGATTAAATAGTGGAGACTTGGTACTATCCGGACTGGTGCCATCCGTGGTAAAGCGAACTTTTACTCCATCAATCGTGTGGCCGAGCAGAATAGCTAGCGTTTGGTTAAAGACCGGAGATTCATTGTTAACCTTGGGAGGATTAAGCCTTAATGGGCTTTTTCCATCGTCCGTGAAACCCTTGATGACGGTAATACCCGTCAGAGATTTGCGGAGATTATCAATTTCAACGGGGGTTAGGCCCGTGTTCCAGAGAGTAATCGTTTCTAAGCTTTTGATGGAACTAAGGTGTTTGGACAGGCCTTTACTCTTCATCCGGGTACCGGCTAGCGTCAGGGTGTGAAGCTCTTTTAGGGCAGCTAGTTCACCCAAACTGTTGGAAGTAATATCGGTAAAATTGAGGTTGAGTTTACGGAGGTGCTCAAACTGAGCAATGATTTTAAGGTCGGCATCCGTAACTGGCATTTTAGAAACATTCAGGTCGACTATCTGACTCCTGACGGCATCTAATTCATTGATTTTTTGGCTAGTGAAAGCTTTGCGATTGTAAATAGTAGCGGCCAAAGCCGGGGAGTTCACGGCTAAGGGTGTAACAGTCCGGTAGTCGGTGTTTAGCTTTTCAATGAGTTCCTCATCGGCACTGGCAAAATCATATGATTCTTCGGGAGCAGCAGCTGGTTTCAGGTAGGCAGTTGCCATAATCCGGAGAGAGTCAGCGCTAGCCAAGGCGGTGACCTTTCCCTTGAAAGGAGCATTGCCTTGTACCCACAGTGCCAGCAGGGAAATTTCCTGCGGAGATAGCTGTGGTTTGCCCTTGGGAGGCATGTGTTTCTTTTCTTCCATGGGCAGGTGTACGCGTTGCAAAAAGCGACTGATATCGGGGTTGCCCGCGACCAGAAACTTCCCTGACTTGCCGCCTTTCAATATCGAAGCCTTGTCGGTGAGTTTTAGCTCCCCTTTTTGTTTTTCTTCGTTGTGGCAAACCACGCATTTCTGCTGCAATATTGGTTGAATGACGTGTTCAAACACCAGGGCATCTTCGATCGGGACAGTGGCAATTTGGTTAGTATCGGTCAGGGGAGCTAGTACAAAATTATCTCCGTGGGTGAGGGTAGCTCCGAGGTGTCCACTAACAAGCAGTAGACCCACGATGCCCACTGAGGAAGCTTGGGCCACCTTGCCTTGATACCATGAGCTATTGCGAAGCCAATACGTGAGCGCTCCAAAAAAGAAGATCCCCGCTCCGGTCCACTTGTGCCACATCAAAACCGACCCGGAATACCCTTCCTCTCTTGATAGAAAAATACCCATTGCTACGGTAATGCCCGCTAGTAGTACTCCGGCGATATAGAGTGTATCCAGGGACCGCTGGTAAAATGTATTCTCTGCATTTTGGGTCGTAAACCGGAAAAATTGCAGCAGCATGGCTAGCAGGAGTATTGCCAACGGAAAGTGTAACAGCATGGGGTGCAACCTACCGACGGTCTGTACCCAGGCGGGTAGCACCAGTTTATCATCAAAAGCCAGCAGAAAGGCAGTGAAAAGTACCAGTACCAGCAGCGTTTGCTCCGCGATATTTCGAATTCGTTGATTCATCTAAAAAAAGGTCAATTCAAGTTTTACCGGCCGGCGTCCGGCGCTCCGGCACAGAGGTGAGGGAGCGGTACGCCACCCGGTTTTTGCCCGGCGTTTCAAGGAGTTTTCTTCGCGAACTTTGCGTCATTCCTCTCCGCGCTTTTTGCGTTAAAAAACTAATTCAGCATTCAACTAATGATATCCTTCACCACATTCCCCGAGATATCCGTTAGCCGATAGCGACGGCCCAGGTGTTTGAAGGTTAGTTTTTCGTGGTTAAGACCTAACTGATGCAATACCGTGGCCTGAAAATCATGGACGTGCACGGGATTATGGGCAATGTTGTAGCCTAGTTCATCGGTTTCACCGTAGACCATTCCCGGCTTGATACCCCCTCCGGCCATCCAGATGGTAAAGCAGCGGGGGTGGTGGTCGCGACCGTAATTATCCTCGGTGAGCTTTCCTTGGGTGTAGCTTGTCCGGCCAAACTCGCCTCCCCAGATCACCAGAGTTTCGTCGAGCAGCCCACGTTGTTTCAGGTCCGTAACTAGTGCGGCGGAGGCCTGATCTACATCCATTGCCTGTTTGGTGATTTCAAAGGGTAAATTGCCGTGCTGATCCCAGCCTTGATGGTAGAGCTGCACAAAGCGTACCCCGTTTTCGGATAGCTTACGCGCCAGCAGACAGTTGGCGGCAAAGGTACCCGGCACCAGGCAGTCGGGACCATATAGTTTTATCGTATCGTCGGTTTCTTTGGAAAGATCCATGACTTCCGGCACGGCAGTCTGCATGCGGTAGGCCATCTCGTACTGCTTTATTTTGGCCGCGATTTCGGGGTCACCAAATTCCTGATAAGAAAGGTCATTTAGTGCGGCCAGTTGATCTAGCATATCGCGCCGGTCGGTGCGGTTGAGGCCATCTGGGTCGCGGAGGTAGAGCACGGGGTCTTCACCAGTACTGAATTGTACGCCCTGATGCACCGAATTAAGAAAGCCATTGGACCAGAGTTTGGAATAAACTCCTTGTCCGTTACCCACACCGCGGGATAGCAGTACCGTAAAATTGGGTAGGTTTTGATTCTCATTACCTAACCCATAGCTCAGCCACGAGCCCATGCTGGGGCGGTTGCCTTGCTGCGAACCCGTTTGCAAAAAGGTAAGGGCAGGATCGTGGTTGATAGCTTCGGTATACATGGATCGGATGATACACAAATCATCCACAATTTTGGAGGTGTAGGGCAGCAGATCACTGACCCACGCCTGTGATTGTCCGTACTGTTTAAAATCAACAAAAGAACCCACGAGCGGAAATGAAGCCTGATTGGCCGTCATACCGGTGAGGCGTTGCAAACCCCGCACCGAAGGAGGTATTTCCTGTCCCTGCAAATCGCGGAGTTTGGGCTTATAATCAAATAGCTCCTGCTGGGAAGGCGCACCATTCTGAAACAAATAGATCACCCGCTTGGCCTTGGGCGCAAAATGGGGGATACCCGGTGCTAGGCCGGCTTCCTCACTACCTGCATTTTTAAACAGATCAGGCATCAATAGTGATCCCATGGCAATACTCCCCACGCCGAGGCTCATCGAAGAGAGAAACCTCCGCCGATTGAAGGAAAAGCCGTGTTCTAATATTTCTTTTTCCATAGTTTTCTAATGATAGATTGATAGAATGAGTGATAGAATAGAGTTGATGAGTTAAAAGTGAAGGAGTTTAGTTTCGATCTACCTTTAACT
>JBDNFP010000501.1:0-7643 GCA_041689775.1 Spirosomataceae bacterium | reverse complement strand
TTGCCGGTCCGGGTACTGATGAGGCCATCTTCGCGGGCAAGAGCCAACAGTATTTTGGGTTTCAGTTCATCGTATAAAGCACCCACGGCTCGGATATCACCCGAGTAAAGGTAGTCGTAGTAGGCTACCAGTAAATTTTGCAGCGACCATTCCGTAGGCCAGGTGGCGTGGTAAATCAGGTAATCGAGGGGGCGCTTGGCCATGTTGAATTCCGTATCCACGGCATAGTGCGACAACTGATTGATGAGGGCGTCGGCTTCGTAGGGAATCCGCTCGCGGTCGCCATCCACGTAATAACCCGAAAAGGAAGTAGCCTTGATGGAGTACTTGCTCAAATCCCAGATCTGATTCAAGGTGGTATCGGAGCTGGTAAAGGTAGTAGATGTTTCGTCGAAGGGATAGAAAACACCCTGACGCGTCACATTCTGCACGCGTACCTGCCCCGAGGGTACAACCAGTTCCACGTAGCGAAAAGGTAGTACTTCGCCAATATAGTCGGGCATGAATATGGCCTTGGGGCCGGTGTTGCGCTTATCAGAAGTAAACTGTATCGCGTAGGTATGCTCGCCTTCTCGTAGCGGCAGGCGGATCATTCGGTAGCGGAGCGTACCGCCCGGCTTGGTATGCACGTGGCCATCGGCAGTTACGTGCTCGCCCAGGTGAATCACCAGTGTATCGCTCCCGGTTGGGCTAGTGGCCGTCAGGAACAGTTGTCCAAAAATATCTTTCCCAAAATCATACAATACACTTTGACTGCTCAGGCGACGCTGCTTTACGGGTTTATCTTCTGATTTTACCAAAGGATAGTAGGCCGTGGCGTAGCCCGAAAGCATCTTTGCGGTTCGGAATGCCTTGGGTGCCGACCAGGTACTTTCCTGTCCTTTGTTGTTCCAGATTTTTACCTTCCAATAATAGATATTGTTGGTATCAAGAGGTACCCCACAACGGACATTCATTTGCTGACTGCCGGTTACTTTGCCGGAGTCCCACACATCGCCTTGATTGGCGTTGATCTTATCCTGTGACGAGGCAATCAATAGTTGGTAGTTTGTCTGACTGACGTTGCGTGAAGTATCACTGATTACCCAGCTAAAATAGGGACGGTTGGTACGGATATCGGCAGTCTGAAAAGTAAAGAATGCTGCCGAAGACTCTTTAAGCGTGAGGTTGGTTAGAAAACCGTTTTTCCAGACATAGTCGGTATGTTCAAGCAAGTCCGTACGCAGACTAGTAGGGGCGGGTGACTGCGCGATGCACAGAAAAAAGGACAATACTAAAACAAGGGTGGTTAAGGTACTTTTCATGCGATTTGGTAGGTTATGGAAATAGAAGTCAGCCTAATGATAATTGATGTAGGTCTTACCATCTTCAGACCGATGCGGAAAGAAAATACCCTTACCTGCTTTTCAATAAGCCTCCTATTCAAAGCCATGGTACAGATAAATAGCCCCGTAGGTCCAGTTTGGTCCTTTGAGACCGGGGTAGTTGAAGCGGTCCATCATCAGGGCTACGTACCTAAACGGGTACCCTTTGGGTAGCTGCACCACGTTGGGCCACACGCGGGTACCGGCCGTTGCGTCCCAGGGTGGTAGGTCCATGTTCAACGTGCCCGCTGGTTTCAGGTCGGGGTAGGTATAGATAAAGATTTTACGCTCCGAACTTCCCGAAAAGCAATAGCGCGTATCACCTATTTTTTGGATGGATGTACCCGTTGAGTTTTGACTTACGGGTCCGGCGATGCGGGTATAACCCTTGTTCCAAAAATCGGATTCTAATACAATCGCTTTATAGCCGGCATTCTGGTTTTCGCAGGTTAACATCCGCCACTTTTGGGCGGTGGAATCATATAGTACGTGTGGATCTTCGATATCACCCACCATACCGAAGGGTTCGGCCTGCATGACAGAAAACCCAAAGCGGGGGTCGCGCTGACTCTCGATGGCCAGCAGCTGCTTTTTCTCGGTTTTGGGGTTTGCGTAGGCACTGAACCCCGTCGTAAGCCCCCGCCATAGCTTGGCGGTGCGGTCGTAGAAAATGTGTGAGGCTATTTCATTGCGGAGGATACCGTCCTGCCGATCAAAAACAATAATACCTTCCAGCTTAATGTCAAAAACCGTAGGATTCATGCTGAACACCCCCTGAATGTGGTGGGGTAGGGCGCGTCCACGAATGGACATCGTGTACCAAAGCCGCCCTTGATCCAAAAGTGGATCACCGTTTTCATAGGTAATTGCCCGGATATCGGCCAGTCCGTTGCCGGTACTCAGGCCTGCTTCGACGGAACGGATGCCAACGCTTCCTTCTTGCAGATGTATGTTTAGTTTCGACTGGAAACCATAGATGTACTCCTTTTTGCGCAGGTCGAGGTATTGGTTAAAATCGCTTTGTCCGATGGGTTGGGGTAGTCCGCTATTCTGTTGGTACAGCACGAGTCCGCTACCCAGCATTTGCAGAATTAATTGGCCTTCAGCTCTTTCTTTCCCGGTTAAATTGGTGGCGATTGATTCATCGGCTACCACGACTGCATTATGAAGTACCCGCAGTCGCGCTTTGGTTAGAAATCCGTCGGCAAAACCGACGACCACGAAAAACTGATTCGTCTTTTTAGCATCCGAAAACTCAAAACCTACTTCGCCCTGTCCGGTACATCCTGCTAGATCGAGGGTATAGGTAGCAAAAGGATTAAATCCACCAAACCAAATGCTCGTCCGGGTTTCCTGCTCGGATTGAATTGTTAGTATGTTGTTTTCAGCCCGAATGGTAGCCTGTTTTTCCAGCGCATGCTCAACGGGATACATGGCCGACATGCCAACAATTTCGGCTGGTTTTAAAGCGGTTAACGGAATGGACTGCGTTGCGTCAAAGATTAACCTCCGCACGCCTTGGCGCACAAACTGAATGTCCTGAGGGGAGGTTTGGGCCTGCGTGGAGAAATAGAGTACCGTGAGGAGAAAGGAAAAAAGGAGGCTTCTGAGATTTTTCATGTTGTAAAGTTTCTGTTGTTAGGAATAGGGACGAAGAAATAGGGAGGGTATCCCGATTTTAGGTAATGACTTGATTAAAAGGAAGCCTTTTTAGTAAATTATTTTTTACGGAAAACAGTTTTAGCGATCCTGCTGCATAAGCACGGAACAACCGATGATATCGAGATTAGCTACGGGCAGAAAGTGCCGCTATGTATTTTTGGGTTGTTGTATTGAAAAGGAAAAAGAGGACAAGTTACTCGTAATCAATGGTTTTTCACTAGATAGACCCTCCATACCAGTAGAGAAGATGCTAAATTTATCGTGCCAATAAAAGCACGTTTGCTTTTATTGGCACGATAAATTAGTGATCAAAATAAATCTTTTTTTCATCAATCATGATTAGCACATTCTTAATCTATGGCCTCCTACTTTTAGTTACGCAGGTATCGTTTACTCAGGTTAAAGTGAACCGCAAACCACCGTCTCAACCGAACACTACGGAGCAGGAGAAGGCGATGCAGGATTTTCAGCTAGCCGTGGATCCTGAGGCGTTGATTAAACAATTGGATCAGCAATTGAATAACCTCAAAAAACAGGGACTAGCCACACCTGAGTTGATCCGAGAAATTGAAAAAGCCAAAGAAGAAATCCGCAAAGAGTTTGGTGGTTTACCCAAAGCTGAGCCCGCTTCTGATAAACCCAAGCCCGGTGAGGAGCGGAACAATCCGCTTGAACATGCAGGTTCTACTGAACAGGAGGTTGCCTATGATCTTCAACCGAACCCGGTTTCGGAAGTACCACTGTTCGTGCAGTTCTACGAAGAGTCGGCCATGACCACCCCTAAATTCCAAGAGTGGATGTCCCAACGCTATGGGGTGAACTTACGCTTTACGGATAGCCTACACAAAGATAAAGGCCTTTCCTGTCGAAGGTAGCCGGTTTACCTTTACGCCCAAACCCTTGTCGGGTGCTTTTGCTACTGGAATGGCCTACGCACCTTTTTCTAAAAAAACGAAAAAAGCCTGACCAGCGATGAAGCTTTCCAAAAGGTAAAAAATCTGTATCCCGGTCAGGCATTACGGTTAACTCCCAAGGCCATTGATGACTTTGTGGTTCCGATTCCGGTTGCCGCCTGCCGTGACCTGGAATTGGCTTGGATAACCCTGACCAACGATAACCCCACCCGCGAGTTTTGGCTTTGCTACCGATTCGGTGTAGTCCAGACGGATGAGAAAATATACCTGAATGCCCAGACGGGGGAGGTACTACGGCGGGAACAAACGACATTAGAATGCCTGCCCACTTGGCCCATTGTAACGGAACCTGGCGTTGGGGTATCCGTCCGGACCAATACCCTGTTTTATGAAGCCAAAACTATTACTACGTTAAAAAAAGATACTGCCTATTTTCTGGCGGACCCCAGCAAGCCGCTCATTGGGCCTATCGGCAAACGGCGAACTACTACCTGTCGCGGCTTAAATTGGATTGGGGTAGATAACCTTGCCAGTGATATCAATGTGATGTACGTGCCGGACTACCCCGGTGCGGCTTTTCTCCCGGTCGATAGTAGATTCCGTTGGGGCCGAATTAGTCCAGCCAAAGTGGATGAGATGGCGGACGCGCCGGTTGGATCAAGGGCGCTCTTGGGAGCGACAAACACTTTGTCTCCTTGGATGTGTCTGCCCTTTACGCACGGGGTAGTAGAAAATAGTATGGGCGGGCTAAATCGTTACGGACAGCCCGGAGCGCTCAATGAAGCATTGGCCGACGTCATGGCTGCGGCCGTGGACCGGATGGGCTCTGACCCTTGGCTAATGGCCAAAAAAGTATTTACGGGTACCGGTATTCGCAACCTGGCAACCCCTAAAACCAGCAGCACCCGAACCCAACCTGATACCTTTGGAAAGTTCTGGATCGAATCTGCCTCGGTTTGCAACCGGGAAAACGACTACTGTGGCATTCACGTAAACTCCGGGGTAATTGTCCGCTGGTTTTATCTGATTTGTAACGGGGGTATGGGTACCGACGACTTTGACGATAAATATTCCCTGAAAGCAGGGGAGCAGGTGACCACCGAGGAGGCTGCCCAATTGATTTTTCAGACCATTCCGCTGCTGAATCCGGCATCCGAATTTGAGCATTTTTCGAATTTGAGCGCTGAGGTAGCCAAAAATTTGTTTGGAAAATGTACCAAAAAAGCTCGCGCCGTGGAGTACGCCTGGTATGCGGTGGGGTCCGTGAAGATCCGCCCGTCTGCTGTGGTGACTGGACTTTTGACATGGTGATCAGCGCGGATGGCGAGACATCAGCGATTCATTATTATTTTAAAGAAGATAGAATGGTGATGGTGCCCCAAACGGACGACAGCCCCGGTAAGGTGTTTAGTTCCCTGCAAAGTTCGAAGAAGCTATATCAGGGGCCAATGAAGAAGTAAGACAAAGCATGGAGGACGATCGCCGGGCTATTGCCACTGAAACTGACCCCGCCCAGCGGAGCGGGCCCAAATGCAGCGGGAACTGAATCAAAAAATCGCTACATGGGACAAAACGCAAAACCAGGATTTCCCCGCAATGCGGCAAATGATGCAGGACGCCTCCACTATTCCGGCGATGACCGAGACGCAATTTTATGGGGCTAATTCCAGCAAATCGAGGCGTAAAGCCAAGCGCGAGTTTGATAAAAAGTGCAAGAAAGAAACGGGTAAAGTAGAAGGGTTTGAATCGAAACACTTTGTGGTCGATGGCCACGATTGATGGTCTACCTACGAAATTCCGCTGCACCTATCCGACCTAATATTCACCCTGCCGGTTTCTTTTCAGCAAGGGATGGGACCCGCCGTCGATCATTTTGTGCGCGGCTTTCCACTCCGCCTGGGAACCGAAATGAATATCACCAACATCAAAAATAATGTTTCGGCTAATTTTGAGCAGCTATACTCCACGAGTCCGGTATTTCGGTGAGGGGGTGCTTGATCACTAGCTTAAACTTGGCGGCTCATCCCGGTTTGTAATCGGGACGATTCCCCGCTGGGATGCTATTACTTCGCCTCTGTGACGCGGGCTATTATTGGCTTTTCTATGATTAGGGATCGCGTTACAAACGCGAGGGGGATTCACCCTGATTGCAAATCAGGGTTAGCGAGTAGCTTGGCGTAGAAAGCACTACTCCTCACTCATTTCAACGCTATGGTATCGATCACTAGCTTAAATTCCTGAGGCTTTTTATTCCCGATCAAAAAGACGATTTCTTCGATGGTACTACGCGAGAAATTAGGCAGATCCAGCTTTCTGCCTCGGAACGAAGGGTACATGTCTACCAGTGGAATTTCGATCTCCTGCCATTCGCCCGAAGTAGCGAATTCGGCGATGTAGGAATAATAGGTACCCGAATCATCCTTTACCCGTAACTGATACGCCTTTCCATCGCCTTTGAGCTTGACCGTGATCTTGCTGTATTCCTTAACTTTTATTTTTTCAAACCCGTAGCGTACCGACGAAAAGCCACCGTTGTTTTCCAACGATACCCGGCCTGCAAATACACCGTAACCCTCCGGACTAAGAGAAAAGCTCCCGGAAGATCTTCCACCCATCACGACATCATCCACAATTTTCCAGTCCCGGATGTTGGAGTTTTTGCTAAAATCAAAAATGGTAAGTGTGTTCATCGTCGTTATCAATAGAATAGTGGCCAATAGGTATCTCATGTTGGGTGTTTATTAGTTATAACGCCCAACCTTGGGTTCCTGTTTTGTGAAATTGGCTTTTGTCGTTGATTTGGGGTTTGTGCAGGATTAAGATCATCGGATGAAGCCTGGGTTACGGTTTTCCTGTTTACCTTATCCCTACCTAGCTGATCCTCATGAACCTTTCCGACCCCGAATACAAAACCTGGCTGATTGAACTAAAAGCCAAAATCCGCTCCGTTCAACTGAAAGCTGCCATAGCCGTCAACTCTGCTCTGATTGAATTCTATTGGGAACTGGGGAAAATGATCGAGGAAAGACATACGGGGTATAGAAGCCAGTTTCTCGACATCTTATCAAAAGACCTGAAATCTGAGTTTCCGGAGATGAAAGGACTTTCTTATCGAAACCTTGCTCTATGCCGTCAATTTTATGATTTTTACTCGCCCTCAATTCTGCAACAGCCTGTTGCCCAAATTCCCTGGGGACATAATATATTGATTTTCAGTAAATCCAGCGATACCAAAGAGGCGAATTTCTATCTCCAGCATATGCTGGAAAACAATTGGAGCCGCGATGTACTGGCTTTGCAAATCAAATCCCGACTCTACGAACGGCAGAGCAAAGCGATCACAAATTTCAAACATACGCTTCCTACGCCCCAATCCGAGCTGGCTGAGCAAACCCTCAAAGATCCCTACATCTTTGACTTCATGGCCATGTCCGCGCCCTACAAGGAGCGGGATATCGAAAATCAACTGGTATCACACGTGATGAAATTTTTGCTGGAACTGGGTAAGGGTTTTGCTTTTCTTGGCCAGCAGTACCATCTGGAAGTGGCTGGCAATGACTATTAGATCACTTTCTTAAATAAATATCAATATTCAAAGATTTATGTTGACAAGTCCGCAGACAATAATCCAAACTTCCTCAATATGCCTGAGATGGTTCCTGTAAGTTTCCTTGACAATTCTGAAGCACTTGCACCGCCGATT
>JBDNFP010000500.1:0-7450 GCA_041689775.1 Spirosomataceae bacterium | reverse complement strand
GTTATTGAATATAAATGTAATTATTTAGGTAACACAAAGCAAATCTTTCATTATAATTTATTGTACCAAATATTATACAGACAACTATCTATTAATTACAAATTATCTTTGGTCAAATATTACTATTTAGAGTTACAATGTGTCAAAATGAATCTGGAACAACATTTTTGTGTGTTTTTTTAGCATTAAGTCAATTAAAAATATAATTGTTTTAACAAAAAATCATATACATCAAGTGGTGCCATGTATTGAAAATGTACAAAAAAGCCCACTCGCTATTTAATAGCGAGTGGGCAGGTGCGATCGATAAAAAAAACTAAACTAGTACAGGGATATCTTGAAGAAGTTTACGGGTGTACTTGTACCCCAGTACAAAAAGTTCTCTGGCTTTGCGAAGGTCGTAGACCGAATAATCCCCCAGTTCGGGAGGTTCGATTAGAAGTTGGCACTTACTAAATCGCTCTTTGGTTTTGGAATGTACCGCCAAAATAAGGCTACGGGCCAGTACTTCCCGGGTACTTTTGGGAGGATCTTTTAGTTGAAATGGGTTGCAATGAACACCAATAATATAGTCGACGATTCCGACTAGTGGCTCAACCGGCATGTTATTCATTACCCCACCATCAACCAGGTACCGATTTTGAAAGTGGATGGGCTCAAACAGGCCCGGAAGACAACTGGACGCCAATATAGGGCGAATCAGCTCCCCTTTTCGGAAATAAATCGTCTCGCCGGCGTATACATCGGTAGTGGCAACAATAAGCGGAATTTTAAGCGCTTCAAAAGTATTTTCCGGAATGTGTTTCTGAAATACCTCTTGCAGACCGTCCATCCGAAGAATACCGTTACCCCGAAAGGTAGGCCGGACATGCCGGACAAAATTAGTTTCTATGATAATTTCCAGAATCTCATCGGGCGTGTATCCATAGGCCAGCATACCACCCGCAATAGCTCCGGCGCTGGTACCACTGATAATATCTGGCTTAATGCCACGCTCGGCCAGTGCTTTCACTGCGCCCAAGTGGGCAATTCCCCGTGCTCCTCCTCCCGATAAAACAAGTCCGATCTTCATAGATAAGCTAATTAGTGAAGAAACTGGCTAGCTACAACCAACTCTATATGATGCTATAACGTGCGCTCTACCGGGATAGTTTATAGAAAACCAGAAAGTGGCCCCCGCTCGCGTATCCTGATTCCTTTTTCAGTATTTTCAACTATTGCGGCTTCATAAACAGGATCATGCTCAAAAAGAAGAATGCACTTTTCGTCTACCGCGCGGCGTAGTACCTGTTCTTTTTCTTCCATCGTCAGTAGGGGGCGCACGTCATAGGCCATGACCCACGGCATGGGTACGTGAGCCGAGGAAGGCAGCAAATCAGCGGCGTAGATAATTGTCTGATCTTTATACCGTATCACAGGCAACATCATTTGCTCAGTATGGCCGTTCACCCGGATAAAATTCAGGTTGGGAAAAGGGGATGAATCCTTCTCAACATAGCGTAGCTGACCCGATTCATGAATTGGCAAAAGATTCTCCTTTAAGAAAGACGCCTTCTCGCGGGAGTTGGGATGCATGGCCCACTGCCAATGATCTGAGTCTGACCAGTAGGTTGCATTAGGAAACGTTAAGGCCGGACCATTTGAATTATTTATAACCGCGCCTCCAACGTGGTCAAAATGAAGATGGGTGAGTAATACGTCGGTGATATCTTCTGGTTTGAAACCAGCTTTGTGGATGGAACCAACCAAAGTATCCTCGCCGTGGGGATCGTAATGCCCAAAAAACTTAGCATCCTGTTTATTGCCCATTCCGGTATCTACCAGTACAAGGCGATTTCCCTCCTCAATCAATAAGCACCTCATCGCCCAGGTACATCGGTTTCTTTCATCGGCCGGATTCTGCTTACTCCACAGAGGTTTGGGTACTACCCCAAACATGGCTCCGCCGTCTAACTTAAAAAATCCGGTATTGATGATGCGTATATTCATGGCAAGTAGCTTAATTAGTCGTCGATGAACAAAGATGATGCTGCAAGATAAGCAAATCATTATTTTTCAGCCAGCGGCTTTTGAATACATAACTATTTTGATCCTCATGAAATACTTTCTTTCGTTTCTTTTACTATCAGCACTAGCATGGGCACCTACTATTCTACACGCCCAATCTACGCCAATCAGCTTCGTAAACACTTTGATTGGAACGGCCCCGGCCACCACCGAAAGCGCCCGTAGCCACAGCGAAGCCGGAAGCGAATTGAAAGGACAAACTATACCGGCCGTAAGCACCCCTTACGCCATGACCCAATGGACAGCCCAAACCCGAGCCACCGAAACAAAGTGCATTGCCCCCTACTACTACAATGATCCCAAGATTCAGGGATTTCGGGGTACACATTGGCTCAACGGCTCCTGCGTGCAGGATTATGGATCGGTCACGATCATGCCATTATCGGGTACGCTCAAAATAACAGCGGAACAGCGGGCTTCTGCTTATCAGCATAGCCGGGAAGTATCGACCCCGGCCTACTACCAGGTATATCTGGACGATTACGCCATCAAAGCCGAGATGACATCCACCGCCCGCTCAGGTATGTTACGTTTTCGATTTGATAATGCGGAAGAGCATTTTATAGTTGTTGAGCCCAATAGCGATGAAGGAGAAGGATTCGTGGAGATATTTCCGGAAAAGGGAGAGATTGTTGGGTATAATCCCGTGCACCGGATTTATCAGGGCTCAGGACAATCCGCCGGATTCAGCGGCTACTTTGTTATTCAGTTTGATGTCCCTTTTACAAACCACGGTACCTGGAAAGGAACTACCATACAGTCTGGTTCTACCGCAAGTAAAGCCGAAAGTCGCAATCAAAGTACCGGTGCCTTTGCGAGTTTCGGAACCGGTAAAATTACAGTCACGGCTCGCGTAGGTACTTCGTTTACCAGCATTGAAGCTGCCCGCCAAAACCTGAAAGCTGAAACCGAAAGTAAAACGTTCGAAGCAATTCAAAAATCTAATGAAGCCGTGTGGAATACTGCACTAGGTAAGGTAAAGGTAAAAGGAACACAACAAGACAAAGTTCTACTATATAGTACTCTGTATCGTACTAAGCTCACTCCCCGCTTATTCTCGGATGTGGATGGTAGCTACCCCTCTTTTGCCGGAGGTATTCCCATCCAAAAGGCGGATGGCTTTGATTATTATTGTGATTTTAGTTTGTGGGATACCTTCCGGGGTGCCATGCCCCTGCACATACTACTGGAACCAAGCAAAACTGCCGATATGATGCAATCGCTCACCAAAAAGGCCGAACAAGGGGGCTGGATGCCCATTTTTCCTTGTTGGAATCAGTATACCGCCGCCATGATCGGGGATCACGTACTAAGTGTCATGGCGGACGCATACGCCAAAGGAGTACAGAATTTTGATATCCAAAGTGCGTACTCCTACTTACGTAAGAATGCCTTTAAACCCAACACCGACCGGGAGAGCTACGTAGCGGGAAAAGGCCGCCGGGCGTTGGATTCCTATTTAAAATACGGCTACATACCGCTAGAAGATAAGGTGCTCGATGCCTTTCATAAGCAGGAACAAGTCTCCCGCACGCTTGAATACGCCTACGATGATTATTGCTTATCTACCCTAGCCATAAGCCTGGGGCATCAAGAGGATGCCGCTCTACTCCAAAAAAGGGCCTTGAACTACCGAAATGTTATCGACCCCATTTCCGGCTACGCTCGTGGACGATACGCCAGCGGTAAATGGATCGAAGGATTTGACCCGTTTGCCAAAAGGGCCAGCTTTATCACCGAAGGCTCCCCGGCTCAGTATACTTTTTTTGTCCCTCAGGACGTAGCAGGTCTGATGAAAAGTATGGGCGGAAAAGCTTCGTTTGTCAATAAATTGGATACCCTTTTTGGACAAGGATACTATTGGCACGGCAACGAGCCTAGCCATCAGATTTCGTACCTGTACGCCTACGCCGGGCAGCATTGGAAAACCCAGAATCAGGTTCGAAAGATTATCTATCAAGAATACGCTACTACCCCCGGCGGGTTGAGTGGCAACGAAGATGGCGGACAAATGTCGGCTTGGCTGGCTTTCAGCATGGTAGGTTTTTATCCGGTTTGTCCTGGTAGCCCCTACTATGTGCTGGGTAGTCCGGTATTCGATCAGGTTAGTCTGCAACAAGCCAATGGCAAAACTTTTCAGATTGTTTGCAAAGGAAACAACGCAGATACACCCTACATCCAGTCAGCCAAACTCAACGGCAAAACCTTTACACGTACCTACCTTACCCACGACGAAATCACAGCGGGGGGAAAGCTGACTCTTGTGATGGGGAAAGCCCCCAATAAAGAATGGGGCACTGCCATTGACAGTACCCCTCCCTCCTTGACAAAATAAGGTGATTATCTAACGAGTAATTGTTTTGTATACCGGGCCTGATTGGTTTCCAGATGAAGAATATAACTGGCAGCGGGGAGTCTACGTAAATCCAATACCGCCTGATCAGAATGAAGAAGCTGCACCGGGACCTTCAGCGGCCTACCGGCAAGATCAATGACCTTGACTTCTCGTAGTTCTTCCCCCAAAGGCCATCGAACCACGGCTTGGTCACTAGCCGGATTGGGATAAACTGTCATAGCCACTGATTCTGATTCAAGGGAGGTAATCGTTTCCCGGAAAATGGGTAGTACCTCATAGTCTTTCCCGAGCAAAATGGTACGTACCGTAGCTTCATCTACACCAAACCAATCGCGGAGCAGGCTGGCGTACATTTGCCGAAAATCGTATTCAATGGCTACGTTGTTATTTACCAGATTGGTTAAGTTAGGAGTTGACCCGATCCATTGGGTCCGGATGCCCTGCCCAAATACAAACTGCGGGGAAGCCCAGCCGTGATCGGTTCCCCGGCTACCGTTGGCAAGCGCCCGTCGGCCAAACTCCGAGAAAGTCATCCCTACAACCCGGTCGTCCATCTTGGAAGCTTTCAGATCATCCAAAAATACTTTTACGGCATCCCCGAGTTGCTTCATGAGGTTAGCGTGGGTTCCCGTGGCGGTATCCGTTACGTTTACCTGATTGGAGTGGGTGTCAAATCCACCAAGGGTCACGTAGTATACCTTGGTCTGTAATCCCCCTTGTATGAGTCGCGCTACTATTTTGAGCTGATCGGCCAGACGGTTTCCAGCCGGATAAGTAACACGGTTTGTACCTTTACCGGCGGCCGATTTGAGCTGATCGGCATAGGCTACCGAAATGGTTTGCTGCTCCCGGACAAACGATACGTACTCTTTGGCTACGGTGTTCAACGCAGGATTGATTTGGGCCATGGGCTTTTCCCCGATTAATCGGGCGAAGGTATCCACGTCCTGAATCGCCAGGGCAACTGATTGATTGGGACCTAAAAGAGCGGTGGATGCTACCGCGCTGATCTGAATGGCGAGTGGGTCGGGCATTTGGGTATTAGGGTAGTCCTTGGGGTAATTGGTAAACCGGGAGTCGAGGTAGCGCCCCAGCCAACCTGAATCAGTCCCCTTCTCTTTGGTTACTCCCCTAAACCAAATGTCATTGGCCTGAAAGTGTGAAAAGCTAGGATTTGCGTAACCCACGTTTTCTAAAATAGACAATCGTCCATCGTTATATAGGTTTTGAAAGCCCGTCAAGGAAGGGTGTAGTCCCGCCTGCTCGCGGTACCTGATTTTAAGTACCTTCTCTTCCGGAATAGCCACATTGGTTCTGAGGCTCTTGTATCTACCCATTTGATCCAACGGAATCACGGTGTTCAGGCCATCGTTACCTCCGTTGAGTTGAATAACCACCAAAACCCGGTCGTTTACATCAGCAGTAGTGGAAAGCGCTTTCAGGAACGCCGAAGCATCATGGCCAAACGCACGAGCACCCAATCCATTGAGCGCCCAGGGTAACATAGCACCGAAGGTGCTTTTTTCAAGAAACGAACGACGATTCATATCCGTTAGTAAATAGTAAGGGTAAAGAGTTTATCCTATCTGGTATTCGGCCATGCGCATCAAATAAGCCAGGACGGACTCCACCCGAAACCGCACATTATTTATGGCTGTATTATCATTTTGATTAGCCCGGTAGGTATTCCAAATCTCGGTCCATTCGTAGCGGGGTATTCCTTCCAGGAGTACCTCATCAATCACGTTGTCGAGTTGTTCCTGGCTAGGTGGCACCGCCATCAACAGGGCCCACAGACCTTTCACTAACTCCAAGGCATCTCCCGGTACGCTTAGAGTATTCACTAAGCGTACTACATCGGGGCGCAATCCCTGAGCATTGGCACCCTTGACAGCTTGTTCCGCAAACTCGCCCCGCAAGCCCAGCGTAGTGCCGTTGATCCATATTTTATAGTAACCCGCATCATAGTAAGGTCGCCAGCCAAATACGGTTGGTTGGTCCAATACATCCATCTCCAGTACTCTCGCTCTTCTGAAAATGGTATTGGTCAGTAGGTCATATATGCGTCGGTCTAAGGTAGCGTTGGGTACCTCATTACCTACTAGCAGAAGTGTGCCCATCACAAAATCAAGTGGTGAGCGAATCTGAGCCGCCTGAATGGCCGGATCAAAAAAGTGGTCACTCGTCAGCATTTTTTTGAGTAACGGAGCAATCTCAAAGGTTTTTCTGAACTCTATGGCCATTGGCTCAATAAAATTCTTCTCTACCTCCTCGCTGATCTCAGCCGTAAAGTACCACCGGTAGAACTTCCTGACAATGAAGCGGGCTGACTCCGGATGACGCAGTAGCATATCCACTAATTCTTGCAGCTCGTCATCCCCAGCAGTACCATTATCTCTTCCTTTAATTTCAAATTTTTGAAAATTATCCGAAAAAATCTTTCCCTCCTTATCGTGCCGTTGTAGATTAAATTGGGAGCCGATTTCGGCAGTACGGGTGCTGCGATAATTAAGTACCTGCCAACCGGTCAGTGCTCGGGCCGCTTCTTTAATATCATTTTCGGTATAGTTATCACGGCCTAAGGCGAACAATTCCATTAGCTCCCGGGCGTAGTTTTCGTTGGGACGCCCCACCAGATTCTCATTTCCATTGAGGTAGCGCAGCATGGCCGGATCTTTGGTGACTTCCACCACAAAGTTCCGGAAGCTACCCAATGCGTTCTGCCGGATGGTAGTTAGGTAGGTATATACGTACCGGACGTCATTGACATCGGTGGTAGCAATCACAAAATGATTTTGCCAGAATAGGCTTAGCTTTTCAAAAAAACCGCGGGCCGGATCAAGCATTAGACCTAGCCACCACTGCTTCACCAAGACCGCTCGTTGTTCATCCAGGGTGTTTTGTTTCACAGCCTCCGTTTCGGGTGCACCGAACGAAAGATCATGAAAGGTTTTACCGGCCTGATCAGTAGGATGCTCCGCCGGGGTGGCCTTCATTAGCACCGTAAGCACGTCGGAAGCACTCTTG
>JBDNFP010000499.1:0-11395 GCA_041689775.1 Spirosomataceae bacterium | reverse complement strand
TACAAACTAATAGCTGTTAGCTACTTAGCAACAAAAGGTTAAAACTAGTAACGAGTGGTCAAAACAATTTTGAACAAAAAGTGCTTTTTATCCCAACTACCAAAATAACATGTACTAGTTTACAATCATGACTAAATTTATCGTTTCATTTCACGTGATCATGGCCAGCATATTTGGCCTCTACACTTGGTATCCGCAGGCTACCACTACCTCTACGGTAATCCCTATTTGCCATAGTGTCGCATTCAACGATTCCCCATTTACCGAAGAAGGCATGAAGCAATTTGCCCTCGATCCAGCTTTTCAGGCCTTGCATCAGGCACCACTTCCCCTTGTGTATGTCGCCATGGGTGAAGAGATAACCTTCAAGACTCACGACGGAAAAGACGCTAGTGGGTACATGGTTAAAGCTAAAAAGAAAACCGATAAGTGGCTTTTTGTGTACCAAGAATGGTGGGGCTTAAATGACTATATTCGCCGCCAATCGGATACCTTCTATACTGACCTAGGCGAAAACATAAATGTACTTGCTCTGGATTTGTACGATGGCAAGTCGACGAACAACCCACAGGAAGCCGGTAAGTTGATGATGGGTACGAATGATGAGCGTCTTGTGAACATCGTCAAAGGCGGAATGGATTATGCTGGCCCAAAGGCTCAAATCGCTAACGTCGGTTGGTGCTTCGGTGGTGGTTGGTCATTGCGCTCAGGTCTGCTTGGTGGTAAGAATACAATCGGAACGGTGATGTATTATGGAATGCCCGTTGAGGATGTTGCCCAACTCAAAAACCTAAGTAGTGACGTACTTGGTCTGTTTGCTACCAAGGAGCGTATTTCTAAGGAAGTCATTGAGAAGTTCGACGCCAACATGAGGAAAGCCGGTAAAAACCTGACGTATAAAATATTCCCCGGCGTGCATGGTTTTGCGAATCCTAGCAACCCTAAATTCGATGAAGCCGGTGCTAAGGAAGCGTACGGAATGGCGCTAACCTATTTGAAAAAGAAGTTTAAGGTGTAAAAAACCTTTTCTGGATTCTAGTAGAGTGAAAAACGGTGATGTAGCTCGACGCTGCATCACCGTTTTTATTAGTAGCCAATACAGACTTACCTTTTTATTACTTCAAAGAATTAATCCAGGAAGCAATTTTAAGGGCATCGGCCTTCGGTACCTGCGGCATGGCGGCCATTGGGGTAGCGTAGTCCGGCCAGTTGGAAGGCTTAGGATTATAAATCAGGTCTACGATCTCCTCGTCGGAGTACTTCCGCTTAGCAACCTCTTTGTAGGCTGGGCCAACGACCCGCTTATCCATCGCGTGGCAAGCCAAACACGTATTACGCTGCAACAAAGGCTTTACCTCATCGTAAGTCGGAGCCTTGGTACTTGCCGCCGCCACCGGCTGATTTTTACCATCGGGCGATGCCATATCCATGGTCGATTTTGTGGTGGCAACTTTCGTATCACCAGAACGAGTGGTAGTCAGTTCAGCCACTTTTAATTTTGGACCGTCGGGTATATTATTCAGCGTGTAGTAAGCCGATGGGTGTACCAGCGAATGGTAGGTGTTGGCCGCCCGAATGCCGCTGAGATCAAGGTGATGGATATAGTACTTACGTAAGCCATCCATAACGACACGTACTGTTTTACCATCTTCCGATATTTTTACTCCTTTTATGGGTAATACTTCGGTGTTTACCGGAGGGCTACCGTAAACCGCATGGTACTTGTACAGGAAGCTGCTTACCGTGTAGGAATTCAAATTCTCGGCTGATTTACGATCTACCGGCATAGTAAAGTTCACTTCAAAACCATCCGGCATCGCCTTTACGGTGTACATTTCGAAGGGCATCTTGCCATTCCATACCAGGCGCTGTAATCCCTGATTAGCATCTCCGGCCGAACCCCATCCGCGGTTGGTTTCGCCCACAAACATGGAGCCGTCTTTGGCGTAGGACATGCGAAGCACTCCCGACTGGAAGCCACTGCGGAAATCGAAGGCGGCGCCCTGGTACTCGCCGTTTACTTTTTCCATGAATATCCGCATGATCTTGCTTTGTCCCTGATCGCCCACAAAAAACTGTCCGGCAAAAGGACCAAAGTTCCCTTTGGTATCGTCCTTGATTATCTCGGCGGTAGAAATGCCGTGAATGCCGTAGGGTAACCATACCGCAGGTAGTTGTACCCCGCTATCGGGGTATTTATTTTTCAATTCGTACAAAAAGCGGGGGTTCTTATCGTTAGGGTTATTCTCCGGCTTAATGTACCGACCGTTGGCATCTTTTACCTGCTGATTGTCCATTTCGGCAAAGAATTGCTTTTCCGTCAGCTTTACGGGCGAGCCGGGTTCTCCCGACCACTTTAAGCCGGCGGGGTGGCCCATGAAGCTACCCTTTTTTACCTGCCAGATTCCGCCTGAACCCATCCAGTCCCCCTGATTATCGGTGTAGAATAGCTCGCCATCCAACATACTAATTCCGGCCGGAGAACGAACACCCGTTGCGTAGGGCTCATATTTTCCATCGGGAGTAATACGGAAAATCCAACCTCGGCTGGGTACCCGGCTCTCACCACGCCACCACTCTTCATCGCCAAAGGCTACGTTGCCACTCACGAAAAAGCTACCATCGGGAGCAATTTTGGGCCCGAAAGAGTACTCGTGGTAGTGACCTGATACTGGCCAAGAATATACCGTTTCGTAGATATCCGCCTTACCATCACCGTCTTTATCAATCAGCTTGGTAAGCTCGCCACGCTGCGCACAAAAAAGGGCTCCATCTTTCCAGGCAAGTCCCAGAATTTCGTGCAGTCCCGAAGCAAACTTCCGAAAGTAAGGAGTACGGCTCGTTGGGTTTTCTACGATCCAGACCTCGCCCCGGCGGGTAGAAATACCAATGGAACCATTCGGCAAGGTGGTAAGTCCGCCCACTTCGAGAATAATTCCCTCAGGAATCGGGGGCGTCAACATTTTATAGTAATCTTCTTCCTTGGGCGACTCTTGCGCAAACAGCAAGGACGCGGTAGCCAGGAACAGGCATAGTGTCTTTACAAATTGTTTCATACTTCTATTTTCTTAATAAGCCTCCTCATCGGAGACAAAAATTAATGGGTGATTGATTCAAACCATGCGAGGAATATAACCCCATCACGGCTTAGAACATGATTGAGTAGTTCAGGGTACCTTTATCCATCGAAACCAGTAGTTCCTGGTGGCCATTTACGGTACGAACCATCGGGCTAGTACCCGAAGCCAACTGAATGTAGTATTCCTTACCATCCACGGCGTAGAGCCCATCTGATATCTTCTCAATCAAATTCCCTTCGGCCAGGCGGGCCATCAACCCTTTTATGGGCTTGGAAAGCTTCACCTCCCGCGAAAAATATTTATCAGCTACTACCGCCGTGCGGTCAGTTACCACGGAGCCAAAGGCCTCGTACTTGAAAGTCGGAACATCATTCGCATCCAACTCGTAGCCTCTGGGACGATAACCACTACCTGTAGTATCCATGGCCCAGGTACTTTGTCCGGATGCCTTGCCAAGGAACATCGCGTTGTCAAGTAAGGTGAGGCTACCACGGGGACGGGACGAACCATCGCCGCGGTCGTTCCACATGGGGGTAGCATCCAGAAATCCACCACGCCATACCTGAAATACCGAACCTTTGTCCAGATCGTAGGTATAGTGTAAGTTGGAAGGGCTACCTACCGAAACCGAGTGAACTATACGCTGGCGTTTGGCCGTGGGCGATTTACGAACATCCATAAAGCTACGTAAGACTGTATTGGTGGTAGCATTTACCAGTATTGGGTCCGCCGGACTTCCACCCAAGGTTGACCCAAGGGAGTGGTAAGGTACTTCCCGGAATCCAGGACCAGCCACCCAAAGGCCAAGTACGGGTTTCAACCAACCATCCCGCTTGTTTAAATAGATATATACCGAATGCTTACCAGCGGTCAGCGTAGCTTTATCGGCGCGGAAGTCATTATTAGTTTTCCACTCATTAGAAAGCACTTCTTTACCGTCAATTTTCAAGTAGCTATTGCCCGATGCCTGAATCTTGAAAGTGTATTCGCCAGCCGTAGGAGCATCATAAGTACCATTATAAACCAGTACGTAGTTGTTTGACTCCTTCAATACATCCCAGGTAAGTGCTTCGGAAGTACCCGTTTCTGCAACTGTTAGCGTAGATGGGTCAAGGTCTTGGGAGTAGCTACCGTAATACGTTTTGTATTGCAGATCAGTCAGTGTGCCCGGCTTTTTATCAAAATTATTGATTACCATATTTTTGATAGCCAGCGAGCCATGATCTCCCTGAATACGGAGGGGACCCATTGCTACATCCTCCGATAGCGCACCACGAGTAGGACCGCTTATCTCCACATTTTCGTGGATCGTCATGCCGTTCAACTCTACGTTAAGAAATACTGCGTTCGAAACCTTCTTGCCCGCCTGGTCAAAACGGGGAGCCTGATAGGAAATCTTAATGTGCTGCCACAAACCGGGAGCTTTGGCTACGTTCAGGCGGGGTCCGTAGCCTTCATAGCCTTTCTGGCCCTCGGGCTTCGAGTCATCCCAGCGCTCGTAGATTCCACCACAGTCGCTATACATTGCGTTTTTCTTACCCCAGCTGTCGAATAGCTGTATTTCGTAATTTCCTTGTAAATAGATGCCCGAGTTGGAGCCTTTGGCAAGCATAAAATCCATCTCGATATCAAGGTCACCGTGCTTAAAATTAGACAATAGTTCATATTCGTTACCGTAAGCTCCCTGCTTGTGAGTACACGCCAATACTCCATTCCCCGGAGTAGTCGTTAGGGCATTCACTTTTGAGATGTCCACCATAGCATCCCCGACAATCCGCCAATTGTTTGATTTGGTGGTAAAAGCAGAAAGATCATTCAGGGGTAGTACTTGCTGGGCGGAAGAAATGCTTCCCCAAAAAGTGACTACACTAATGGCAATACATTTCAATAAAAAGACTTGACGTTTAAACATACACGTATTTAAATAGTGGTTAACTGGATTTAGACCTGAAATTTACGACATAGAATCAGAAAAACGGCATTTTGATAGGTTAGAATCAAAAAACGACCTGCTTTTATGCTGTAGTTGCCAGTCGCATCACCCTTTTTTAGCAAAACCTTAAATTATTGAATGATGAAGAAGACTATCATTTTTTCGCTTACTCTACTTACTATTACTACGGCCCAAGCCCAACTTCAACCCAAGAAAATGACTCCCGAATCCAGTGAGCTCTGGAGTCCGGTACCACGGCTGGTAACACCCGGTGCTACTTCCACGGTAGTTTCTGGCTTTACCGCTCCGGACGATGCCATTGTACTTTTTGACGGCACGAACCTCGACAAGTGGGAATCTGCCAAAAGTGGTGGAGCCGCCCCTTGGTTGGTAGCCAATGGCGCCATGACCGTAGACCCCAGAAAAGGGGATATTCAAACCAAACAGACGTTTGGCGACTACCAGCTTCATATTGAATGGCGGACACCTACCGAGGTGAAAGGAGACGGACAAGGCCGAGGCAACAGCGGTATTTTTATGCAGGGAATTTATGAGTTACAAGTACTGGATAGCTACGACAACCGTACCTATTCCAACGGGCAGGCGGGATCGATTTACAAACAAACAATGCCGCTCGTGAATGCAAGCAAGAAGCCGGGCGAATGGCAGACTTACGATGTGGTATACAACGCCCCACACTTCAATAAAGATGGGCAGATGCTAATGCCACCGTACATCACGGTAATCCATAACGGTGTGTTGGTTCAGAACCACACTCAGATTCAGGGCACCACGCCCTACGTTGGTCAGCCCGAACCCCAGCCCCACGGCCGCGGACCCATTAAGTTGCAGGACCACGGTAACCCGACAAGTTTTCGGAATGTCTGGATCAGAGAATTATAGGTAATTTCTATCCCTAACATACTAGTATTTATAGATTTTTTTAGCTGGTGGGGAATGTCCCCCCGGCTTTTTTCGTTAGCGTGAAATAGTAAAGATGATCTACCGGATGTTTCTTAGATTTATCTGGTACTAAAAGGTCTGAAGAGTATAGTACAGGAGATTAAAAGCAGAAAGCCACTTATCATGCAAGATATAGAACCCTTTTACAACTGGGAAAAACATTATGTCGCCAATGAAGACAAGAAATCTCCCTTTTTTGGCCGGGAGCATAATCTCAATTATTACGAACACGATGTTTACGGCTACTATATCCATCCCTTATGGGACGAAATAGGGTCGGAAACACTGTACGTGAAGGTTTTATACGCCGACTACGCCCAGCACTACGTCGTGATCGAACTGATGGGCGAATGGAACGACGCCATCCATAACGACATCATGTATTTAAAACGAAATGTAGTCGATGGATTTGTGGCGCTGGGGATCAATCAGTTTATCCTGATTGGCGAAAACGTGATGGACTACCACGGAGCCGAAGACGACTACTATGCTGAGTGGTTTGAAGATATTGAAGATGGATGGATTGCAGCGATTAGTTTCCGTGATCACGTGGAGCGCGAATGGCAACGGTTCAGGCTAGACTACTACCTAAATTTTGGCGGAACGCTCCAACTAGATAATTGGCGAACACTCCAACCTATAGCCTTCTATGAACTGGTAAAAGGACTGATGGTCAGGCGGCTTGCCTGACCATCATAGTACTTACTCATTGTCTTTTAGTTGCTCATTAATGGAAGCAAGTAACGATTTGATCTCTTCCTCGGCCGTAACCCATTTCTCACCCGTCATGGGCTTTTGCAGATTCAGCATCATAGGGTTCACCCTATCTCTTTCTCTTGCCAGTTTTCTCTTTTGCTCTACCCATTGGGGCTGATTAGCCTGGGTAGGGTCGGTTAGCTTTTTATCCAACGCACCAATGCGTTTGTTTAGTTTTTTCTGGCGGTCTTGCAGGATATTCACATACTGTTGCTTTTCTTCCGCTAGATCTTTTACCGTTTCCGCTAAGTTTTCTCTTACTTCCGTCCGATCAGCCATTCCATCGGTAGTTTCAATAACGGTATAAGCCTTATCAGCTTCCTTCGTGGCCTCCGCTTGTTCCTCGGCGTACTCCTCTTTTTGGGACTTGTTATTCAGTTCGCAACTGATCAGCAACCATCCCGTCGTGATACATGCGTATATTCCTGTAATTATGGCTACTTTTCTCATACCGTTATTTCACTGATTCAAATTCGCACTATTGGTTATATTTCTAAAAAAATAATACCATCCGCACTTTTCGGGTCTTTGGCCGTGTGCCTTGGGTAGGTAATTCCTCAAAATATGTAGTACAGAATACAACTACTACATTTGCAACAATCCTTGCTAGTTTGTACATTTCGAACGAAACAATTCAAGCTCTATCATGGAAGAAAATCAAATCCCCTCGGCTGGTGATCCCACCAAAGCTGCTGGCAGTAAAATGGATGACCTTAAAAATACTGCCCTCGGAAAGGCCGGTGAAGTTAAGGATAAGATGGACTCGATGGCTACCCAAGCTTCCGAAGAATTCGATGAGCTAAAAGCAGAAGCCACCGAAAAAATAGCCGAAGTAAAAGTAAAAGCCTCCGAGATTACCGCCAAAGCTTCCGAAGAAATCGATGAATTTAAGGAAGAGGCCGCAGAAAAGCTTGCCGAAGCCAAAGTAAAAGCCTCAGAAATTGCTGCCAAAGCTTCCGCAGAAATTGATGAATTTAAGGAAGATGCCGCAGAAAAGCTTGCCGAAGCCAAGGAGAAGGCCGCAGAAATTGCCGCTAGAGTTTCTGTGGAAATCGATAAATTGAAGGAAGATGCCGCAGAAGTAATGGAAGATGCAACAAAAAAAGCGAAGAGTTTTTGGGCCCGCCTGTTTGGTGGTTAATACTCTGCTTTCCTGTTCATCTATTTACCCTTGAATAACGGAGGTAAAACCTATCTCCGTTATATATTTTAAATTTGATATGATTATGTCAGAAGGGTACGTACGCACTTGGACCAAAGATAGCGTGGCTACAATTGAATTTTTCCATCCGGCCAGTAACTCACTCCCCTCCTCTTTACTACAACAGCTAACCACTAGCATCAAAGAAGTAGGTCAATCTTCTGAGTCCTCGGTCATTATTCTCAAATCCGGTGGCGAACGGGCATTTTGTGCCGGAGCATCGTTTGACGAATTGGCCTCAATCACCAACGAAGCGGATGGAAAAGCATTCTTCTCGGGCTTTGCAAATGTCATTAACGCCATGCGACTCTGTCCCAAGTTTATCGTCGGACGGGTCCACGGAAAAACCGTTGGTGGCGGCGTTGGCCTCATTGCAGCTACTGATTATTGCCTCGCTACTCACAACGCCGCCGTCAAACTCAGCGAGCTGACCGTCGGCATCGGGCCGTTTGTCATCGAACCGGCCGTCAAAAGGAAAATAGGCTTGGCCGCAACGAGCCACCTCACCATCAATGCCACGGCGTTTGAGTCAGCCATCTGGGCCTGGCAAAAGGGTCTCTATAACGACGTATACCAAACTCCCGAAAAGTTAGATGAGCACGTTGCAAAAATGGTAAAACAGCTCGCCTCCTTCGACCCCGCCGCCATGCGTCACATGAAAGAAGTACTCTGGGAAGGAACCGAGCACTGGGACAAGCTTCTAAATCAGCGGGCGGCCATCAGCGGCAAGCTAGTTCTGACTGAGTTCACCCAAAAAACGCTAGCCGCTCTGAAAAGTAAGTGAGATTTCCCTTCCCGTTTGGCCTGGCAACTTTTTGCCTTGTCTTTCCTCGTAGCACAGTATAATACTACAGCTGATTTCTTTGTTTGTACAGGACACTATTTTAGTAAGACTGTACTATGAAGAAGATCTATATACTACTGACCGTTTGCCTACTCAGCGGTACGGCATGGGCACAAAAGCCCGGTAAATGGAAGAACCTGTTTGACGGCAAATCGACAAAAGGCTGGCACTCCTACCATGCCGAAGAAATAAAAGGATGGATGGTGATGGGTGGAGCCCTGATGACCCACGGCGGTAGCGGCGATCTCGTTTCGAACGAAGACTACGAAAACTTTGAATTAGAATTTGATTTCAAGATACCTCCCAAAAGCAACAGCGGAATAATCTACAAGGTAATTGAGGACCCAAAAAATACCACCTACTTTTCGGGCCCTGAATACCAAATCATTGATGACGAAGGTTACCCTCCTTTCAATGACGGCGGCAAGATGGTCACGATAAATGATAAGCAAAAAACCGCCGCCAATTATGACATGCAAGCCCCATCCCAACGGGTAGCTAAGCCCGTCGGGGAGTGGAACAAAGGACGTATCATCATCAAAGACAATCACATTGAACACTGGCTCAACGGAGTCAAAGTAGTAGACTACGTATACGGATCAGACGACTGGAAGGCTCAACTTGCCAAAAGTAAATTTGCCAAATGGGCGTACGCAACACCCCACGTCGGAGGAAAAATTGCCTTGCAGGACCACGGCGATGAAGTATGGTTCAGAAATATGCGTATCCGAAGCCTCTAACAAAATAATCCATCAACTAACCTTCCTATCACAAATAAACATTTTAAAATCCCATGAGATCAATTCTCTTTTTAGTCTTTTTTTGTATCGGTTCAGTAGCATTCGCCAAGCCTCACCACACCTTGGCTCCTTCGCAAACGGACTCAAAAGCAAAAAACCTCAACAAGCAAATGGCCAAGGCAGTTTCGGCCTTTTTGAAAACGCTCAATGCCACCGAAAAGAATGAGGTAATGCGCTCGTTCAGTGATACGCTACGTTTTAACTGGCACTTCATACCCCGCGAACGTCTCGGCCTTAATCTGAAACGAATGAGTCCGGCGCAGCGCGTAGCCGCCATGAACATGGTCGAGGTAGTACTCAGCGATAAGGGCTACTCCCAAATCAAAGAAATTATTGATCTGGAAAATGTACTGCGGGTACTGGAAAGTCGACCACCAAATGATATCCGGCGTGACCCCGAAAACTACGCTTTTTTGGTGTACGGAACTCCGGGCAGCAAAAGTCCCTGGGGCTGGCGGATTGAAGGTCACCATGTTTCGATGCACTATACTTCCGTCGATGGGCACGTTTCGTTCACCCCTAGCTTTCAGGGTAGTAACCCCGGTCATGTTCTCCTGGATGTCCCCCAAAAAGGAGTAAGAGTACACGGCCAAGAAGAGGATATGGGCTTCCAGCTATTAGCTGCTTTAACAAGTGATCAGCGCAAGCAGGTTCTGTTAGCGGAGAAGTCTCCCTACGATATTTTTTCTCTAAACAAACGTAAAGTCGACGGTATGGATGAGTTACAGGGACTAGCCATGAAGAATATGACCGCCGAGCAACAGATACTTTTCAAAAAACTAATAAACCTGTACCTTGACCGCTACCACATTACCCTGAAAAATCAGCAGATGGCTCAATTGGAGGCAGCGGGAATGGAGAATATTCATTTTGCCTGGATGGGTAATACTACTCTGAAAATGGGTAAAGGAGAGGGCCACTATTACCGTATTCAAGGTCCAACCATATTGATCGAATTTGATAATACTCAAAACGACGCTAATCATATTCATACCGTTGTGAGAGATTTGACGGATGACTTCGCCGAAGACTTACTAAAACTACACTACGAGCAGTCTCACCGCTAGACGTAGTTCATTTCCATTCCATTGCCCCGACCTTCCAGTAAGACCGGGGCAATTTTATTTTGACTACTCTTGGTAGGTAAAGCATTGAAAAATAAACAGGAAATCTAACTTTCGAATTGAGGGTTTGGTAGCTTAGCACCCAAAGTATTTCTCCAAACTAGTTGAAACATGCACTCAGATCAACCATTCACTACACCTTTTATCCATCCCTTTACTGCCGATAAGAAATTTACCAAATCCGTTGCCTACTTTTCTATGGAGTATGCCATAGATCAATCTCTCAAAATCTACTCCGGTGGATTAGGATTCCTCGCCGGGTCGCACATGAGAAGCGCCTATGCTCTGAACCAAAACCTAATCGGAATAGGGATGCTCTGGAAATATGGTTACTACGATCAAGATCGAAAGCGGGATAATAGCATGGAAGTGGAGTTTCGGGAAAAAATCTATCATTTCCTGATTGACACCAAAATTCGAACAGCCATCGATATCGGTGGACAGGCCATTTGGGTTAATGCCTACTACCTGCCTCCGGAAATTTTCAAAACCGCCCCGCTCTTTTTCCTCACGACGAATACCGAGGGTAACGATTATAACGCCCGGTCGATTTCGTATAGCCTCTACGACTCCAACCCCGGAACCAAAACTTCCCAATGTATAGTACTCGGCATTGGCGGTGCCAAATTACTCGATGCCCTTGGCTATACGCCGGATGTGTATCACTTTAACGAAGCCCACGCCTTACCGGGAG
>JBDNFP010000498.1:0-21450 GCA_041689775.1 Spirosomataceae bacterium | reverse complement strand
GGTTTGGCTCAGGCTTACGCAGATCGCTTACGACTGTCAGACAACTGTTTATCAATTGAAGTATGGTTTGCTAAGTGATTATTTGCGCACGCAACTGACCCGGCCAACTATTAAATTCGCATGATTTGCGAAAGTCCTAAAATATATATTAGGCTACCCTTATGCTTCCTCTTCAACACTTTCTTTGTTTCCGGCACGAGCCATTTTCTCAAACTCACTTACTTCGATAATTTTCTCGTCCGTAGCTACCTGTCCGCGGATCACACCAAGTATCTTATTGTCAAATACCTGATTGAACATGCTCGAATAATTGTCGCGCTCACGGTCGGCCAGGTATCCGGTTGCAATCTTATCGATTGTCTCGTCCATGCCGCTGTCACCCCCGTACATTCCAAACTGACCACGTACCATCTGACGCGTATACTCTAAGATTTCAGGGTATTCCACTTTCACTTCGAAAGCATCCGCCACCTTATTCTTTATCAAGCTCAATTTGAGAGATTTTTCAAAATCAGCAAATTGCTCTTCGATCTGCTCACGGGTAAACTTACCTTCGTTGGTACGCTCCAACCAATTTTTCAGAAAATCAGCGGGTAGGTCAATCGCGATAGAGTCAAGCAGTGTCGTTTCGATGTCACGACGCAATAGTGTTTCTGATTCACGTGCGTAGTTTCCTTTTACAATTTCAAGTACCTGCTCCCGAAACTGCTCTTCGGTTTCGGCTAAGCCCGGACCCAGTACCTTATCAAAAAACTCCTGATTCAACTCTGAGGAAGCCGAACGGGTGATATCTTCTACCAAAAAGGTGAAGTCTCCTGACAACTCACCAATATCTTCTTTTTTCTTACCCGATACGTGGGCAATAGCTGCCTCATCTATAAAAGTATTTTGAATATCGAATACGATTTCATCATCCTTCTTTACTCCTACAAATTTGGCCACAACGTCTTCCTTCACCTGTTTGGTAGGGATAGCCGTTTTGGTTGTAAACTCGGAAGAATCTTGTTTCAATTCACCGTACACCATATCACCAGCTTCGGAAGCCTCCGGGTGAATTGCTTCGGCAAAACGCTCACGCAGATTCTCGATGGTTGATTCAAGCTCTTTCTCATCCGCATTAATAGTATAGTGCGGAACGGCTGGAATGTTTGAAAAATCTACCTCGAAATCGGTAGCCATACCCAAATCGTACACAAACTCAAACTCGCTCTGCGTATCCCAGTCAATCGCGTCAGCTTTCTCGCGGTTTGGCAAAGGATCACCTACAACCTGAATTTTATTTTCACGGATATAGTCACTGACAGCTTGGCTGAGCATTTGATTAACCTCTTCGACCAGAATACTCTTTCCGTACATACGACTAACAACGTGTGTAGGAACCTTACCAGGACGGAAACCTTTCAGATTTACCTTCTTAGCGTAGTCTTTAATTGTTTTGTCAACCTTGGGTTTGTAATCTTCCTTAGTCAGCATCACTTTGAGCGAAGCCGTCGTGGGCGAGCTCTTCTCTAACAGAACTTCCATATTGATTTAGCTATCGTAGTTACGTGCAAAAGCACAGTTATTCTTTAACTTGGTTATTTGACTCTTAAACCTTGCATTAGCATATTGTACATGACCAAATGCAAAGTGGAATTACATTTCCGAATAGATAGTGAATTACCCTTAATCAATTCCTCTGCACGCAGCAAAAAGTAACAATCGTGGCATCCCATCTAAGTCGCGCCTGATGAAGTGACAACGGATAGTCGCCTAGTAAGCACTGTTCCGATCAGGATTTTAATGTAAGAAGCCCTCAAAACAACAGGTCCTGAGGGCTTCTGAAGGAAATTTTGACGGAGCCATTTAAACTAAAATTGTACTTAGTTAGGGAGCTCATGCCTCAACAATCTCTCCTTTCAATCGTACGGGCGGAGGGAATCGAACCCCCACGCCTTGCGGCACCAGATCCTAAGTCTGGCACGTCTACCAATTTCGCCACGCCCGCATTTGTCTAACCAATTCCTGATGAATAGTTAAATTTTGGAGTGCAAAGGTAAGTTTTAATTTTAAAACCTTCCTAATTTTTTCAAAAGAAATTTACATTAACAAAGTATTATTGATAATCATTGCTTAATAATCTAATTTGCTGTAGCGTTACCGAAAAGTAGAAAAGAGCCCGTGGAAACAATTATAATCGACGTTGAGCAAGAACGTAAGGACATCCTGAAACGATACCGCAAGCTATTAAAAACTGCGAAACCCTTTCTAAAGGGTAATGATGCCAAAATGATCAAAAAGGCATTCAACACCTCTCTGGAAGCTCACAAAGACATGCGAAGACGCTCTGGTGAACCTTACATCTACCACCCTCTGGCCGTAGCACAGATTGTAGTAGAGGAGATTGGCCTTGGTACTACTGCTATTGTGGCAGCTCTTCTGCATGATGTAGTGGAAGACACCGAAACCACCATTGAAGATATTAGCCGTTTATTTGGAGAAAAGGTAGCTAAAATCATTGATGGGCTCACTAAGATATCCGGCAAATTTGAATACGGCACGTCCCAACAAGCCGAAAACTTCCGGAAAATGCTGCTTACGCTTTCCGACGACGTACGGGTGATCTTAATCAAGCTAGCCGACCGCCTGCACAACATGCGCACGCTAGATAGTATGCCCCGGGATAAACAGCTGAAAATTGCATCGGAAACCATCTTCATTTACGCACCACTGGCGCACCGCCTCGGGCTTTACAGTTTCAAGTCGGAGCTTGAAGACCTGTATCTCAAATACACCGAACTAGATGCTTACCGCGACGTTGCCCGCAAGCTACGCGAAACCAAAACGACCCGTGATCGCTTCATTGCCCGCTTTACGGAACCCATCGAACATGATTTGCAGGAAGCAGGCTTCAAATACGTCATCAAAGGACGCCCGAAATCGATCTATTCTATCTGGAATAAAATGCGGAAACAGAATAAGCCTTTCGAAGAGATTTATGACCTGTTTGCTATCCGGATTATGATTGACGCCCCTTCCGAGTATGAGCGGGAGAAGGCGCTCTGCTGGCAAGCGTACTCTATCGTCACGGATCACTACAAGCCTAATCCTGACCGCCTCAAAGACTTTCTGAGTACTCCGCGGGCCAATGGCTATCAATCACTGCACTCGACGGTCATGAGTAAAAGCGGGCAGTGGGTAGAGGTACAGATCCGTACTAGCCGGATGGATGAGATTGCCGAGAAAGGCTACGCTGCTCATTGGAAGTATAAGGGCAACGATACGAAAGTGCAAGGCAACATTGAGGTCTGGATCAGCCGGGTGCGTGAGACACTCGAAAACGGCTCGGGCGATCGTACCGCTGCCATTGAGTTTCTGGATGAATTTCGCAGTAATCTCTTCACCGAAGAAGTATTTGTCTTTACCCCCAAAGGCGAGCTAAAAGTATTACCCCAGGGGGCTACCGCACTTGACTTTGCCTTTGATATTCACTCGGAAGTAGGAGCTCACTGCATGGCCGCCAAGGTAGGTGGAACGCTCGCAGCTATCAGTTATGTACTTAAGAACGGGGATCAGGTAGAAATTATCACATCTAACAAGCAGAAGCCCAAAGAGGACTGGCTGCGGATTGTGGTCACGTCGAAAGCCCGAACCCGGATTAAAGAATTCCTGAAAGAGGAGAGCCGTCGCTACGAAACCGACGGTAAGCAGATGGTGGAAAAGAAGCTTAAAATTATTGGAATTGAAGCGACCCACGAGGTATTCAACCAACTACGGGCGTTCTTTGAGTGTAAAACATCCGCTGACTTTCTTTACCGGATTGGCAAGGGCTACATTCAAGTTGACGAACTTCGGAAGTTTAAGCGCTATAAAGAAAGTAAAGACAAAAAAGAGAAGGTCTCCAACGAAGATGCGCCAGACGGTAAGTCGTTCGTGAAGCTACTGAAAAATATTCACGGTGAGCGTACCGACAGCGACACTTTACTCATTGGGGACGATCAGGACAAAATTGATTATAAACTATCTCCCTGCTGCAATCCAATCGCCGGCGATGACGTTTTCGGCTTCGTATCAATCAATGAAGGGATAAAAATACACCGTACCACCTGCCCCAATGCCGCAGAACTGATGTCGAAACATGGCAACCGTATCATCAAAGCCAAATGGGAGTCGCAAAATGAAGAGGCCTTCCTGGCCGGATTACGGATTACCGGTACTGATCGCGTGGGGTTAATTAATGATGTCACGCGGATTATTTCCAACGAACTGCTCATCAACATGAGAGGGCTCACCATCGATACCAAGGACGGTGTTTTCGAAGGAGATATCAAACTGTATGTCCATGACACCGGACATCTTGACGTTCTGATCGGTAAACTCGAACGAGTAGATGGCATTTTTAGAGTGCTTCGATTTGACGCAAACCTGAACGTTATGCATTAAACACTGAACCGTACTTTCCTACCCTGTGTTATAGATTGTTGAATCCTCTGTGATTTAAGCTTAAAAAGCACGTTATTTGCACCTGATTTCGAAACCTATGTCACAAATCGGTAAAGACAATTTAGAAGCCGCCAAGAAAATACTGACGGCTTATCTGGAAAACAAAGGACTTCGCAAGACCCCCGAGCGTTTTGCGATCTTAGAAGAGATATATACCCGTAGTGATCATTTTGACGTAGACGAGCTCTACATCAGCATGAAAAACAAAAAATATCGGGTCAGCCGGGCAACAGTATATAATACCCTAGACGTACTCGTAGACTGTGACCTCGTTACCAAGCATCAGTTTGGCAAAAACTTGGCCCAGTACGAAAAGTCCTACGGTTTTAAACAGCACGACCATCTTATCTGTACCGATTGCCATAAGGTCATGGAGTTCTGTGATCCACGGATTCAGTCCATTCAGAATATGGTGGGTGAAATGCTTCACTTCAAAGTGGACCATCATTCCCTGATTTTCTACGGGGAGTGCACTCGGCCCAACTGTGAAAACCGAAAGGATATGTCCGAGGAGGAGGAGGTCTTCGACCAGGAACAGAAAAATAATTGACCTTACTAACATACAAGCCCAATCAGCCTGAGGAACAATGTCTGACTGGGCATTTCTTATTTTAACTGTTGCATTGAATGAAAGTTGATGTATTGCTT
The DNA here is from genome assembly GCA_041689775.1 of Spirosomataceae bacterium. Lineage (GTDB taxonomy): Bacteria > Bacteroidota > Bacteroidia > Cytophagales > Spirosomataceae > JBDNFP01. The sequence continues at coordinate 16,320 of JBDNFP010000498.1, read as the reverse complement.
GGCCTCCAATGGGGAGACGAAGGGAAAGGTAAAATCGTGGACGTACTTGCTCCCCAGTATCAGGTGGTAGCTCGTTTTCAGGGAGGCCCCAACGCCGGGCATACCCTCGAATTTGATAATATCAAACACGTACTTCACCAGATTCCCTCAGGAATTTTCCGCTCCGATATTCAGAACATCATTGGTAATGGCGTGGTGCTCGACCCAATCGTGTTCCGGAGAGAAATTGATGGGCTCCAAAAATTTAATCTTGACCTGAGAGGCAATCTTTATATTTCTAAAAAAGCATCGTTGATTTTGCCAACGCACAGCTTGCTAGATGCTGCCTACGAAAAATCTAAGGGCGACTCCAAGATTGGCTCAACTCTCCGTGGTATTGGCCCTACTTATCAGGACAAAATCGCTCGTCTGGGGCTGCGCGTGGCAGATATCCTTTCCGATAAGTTCAAGGAGAAGTACCAAAAACTGGTTGATGCTCATAAAGATATTCTTCGCTTTTATGAGTTTGATTTTCGGGAAGCCCTGACCGAATCAGAAACCCGCTTTTTTGCCGCTATTGAATTCATGAAAGAGTTTAAAATTGTAGACAGTGAGTACATGGTGAACGAGGCCTTGGCGGCAGAAAAAACAGTCCTAGCCGAAGGTGCACAGGGTTCTATGCTGGATATTGACTTCGGTTCGTATCCCTTCGTAACGAGCTCCAGTACCATGGCCGCCGGTGCTTGCACAGGTCTTGGGGTAGCGCCGAGTGCTATTGGAGAAGTATTTGGTATCTTCAAGGCATACTGTACCCGCGTGGGTAGTGGTCCTTTCCCAACCGAACTTCTCGAAGAAACGGGTGAGCTCATGCGTAAAGAAGGACGTGAGTTTGGTGCCACCACCGGGCGTCCCCGGCGATGTGGATGGTTGGATCTGCCCGCTCTGAAATATGCCGTAATGCTCAACGGAGTAACACAGCTCGTGATGATGAAAGTGGACGTACTTACCGTTTTTGATACCATCCGGGTATGTACGCACTACCGCCTTCCCGACGGCACCCTTACGGATCAACTACCGTATGATTTGTGTACCGAAGACGTAGAGCCTATCTACCGCGATTTTGAAGGCTGGATGGAGTCTCTCGAAGGTATCCGTACTTTTGAAGATATGCCGGCCACCCTTACAACCTACGTAGAGTACCTTGAAAATGAATTAAACATCCCTATCAGTTTTGTGTCTACGGGCCCCAACCGTGATGAGTTGATCCATCGCGGAACTGAGAAACTTGTAGGATAAACAATTATAATTGCCGTTCAAAACAGCCTATGGGTGACACTGCCGCTTTTTATCAGACGTTCTTTCAATACGATACTCTCTTCAAAGTGTACGAGGAGGATATGGTTGAAAAGAACGTAATTCAAAAGCCTGCCAAAGAACCTGTGGCTGTTATAATCGAACCGGAACCAGTACCTAGTGAAACCCCGCTCCCCGTCACGGCGCCACCTATTGTGGCGTCCGTGAACCGGGAAACCGTACCTTTCCCAGCTTTACGGCATCGGATTCTGGTTTTGGTAGATGAACCCCGGCACCCGGAGTTACCTCCATCACAAGCCCTGTTGCTTGAAAATATTCTCAAAGCAACCGGAAACGCTTCGTCCGAAATTGACCTTCTCAATTTTAGTTACATTCCTCAGGCGGATGCCCGCACGGTATTGGCCCAGAAAAGTACCAACTACTTTATTTCATTCGGTGTACCTATGATCAGGCTTCAACTTGATCTTCTACTACCACCCTACACACCCCAGAAAATTGAGGGTATCTGGTTCTTACTGACCGACTCTCTAGACCAAATTGAAGCCGACAAATCACTCAAAAAGAGGCTATGGCTAGCCCTCCAACAAATGTTTGGGATAGCCTGAAAGTACCCGTTGGTTTGGGTAAATAACTACCGATTAAGTACTAATGCATAATTAGTTTGTATTATTAATTTAGTCAAATTACTGGCTAATGTTTTCTATATCAAATATTTACAAAAAGGTAACAGCTACAAGCTAATAGCTATCAGCTACTTATCACAATATTGTTGTTTATTAAACAGTTTCGGTAGATAATCGCAATGAAATCATTTGCATACTATGGCTACAATCTGGCAACGCTTCGTACATTTCATTCAGAGTTCTGACGGTAAGGACCTTGATTACTACGAGGACAGCACCGCACCGAATGTGGCTAGGCTGCCTGTTAGCAGCGGCTTCTCCTATGCCCAAGAAAATACTGCCCCTAAAACCTCTTCTCGTATGGTCTCCTCCGAAACAGATAGACCACAACCAGCTTCGCCAGTAGAAGAATCCTCGCGTTTTTTCGCCAACAATGACGATATTCCTAACCGTAGTCCTCTCCTTTCCAATACCAAGGTAAATGCTCCTTACTGGCTGGAAGATGAAGATACCCTCCGCGACGAAGGAGTACTATTTGGACTTTCTGAATCTGACCCAACCGAGAAAACAGATATTATCCGTAGCTACTTTACACATCTAGCAGCAAATCATGAACATAATATTGAGCAACAAAACGAGCGAATTCAGGAGTTAAATCTTTTTGTTGGTCAGAAAGAAAATCGCATCGACGAATTAGTGACTAAACTAAAAGACCTCGGAGGATTCCGGCACAACGGCGAGCATCAGCTCCCCCGCACATTGGTAGGGCTGGTACTTTCGATCGCCATGTGTGTAGGTAACTACTATCTCATCAAGGATACATTGAGTACTTCCTTCCCCAGTAGTTCATACGTAGCGCTCGGAGTATTTCTGGTGGGTATGTTTAATCTGTTCGGTCGTATTTCACTTTTTCATGATACCGAGTCGGGTATTTCTTGGCGGCGCTTGCTGGAAGAAGTAGGGATGCCCTTTGCTGCGGCTCTTTTTGTGTGTGCGCAGGCCTGGCAAACCCAGTCGTGGTGGCAGGCGACCTCCCTATTTGTATTCGTATTCTTTTTATTTCTATTCGCGGGAAAACTATTTCTGAGCAACATCACGGTGCTCCGCAACGATCTACGGGTGTGGCTTACCAACCGCCGCGATCGCCAAGAAGCAGTAGACCATACCCAAATTTGGGAGGAAGAAATTGTAAAATTAACGAAAGAGACGAACGAGCTTCGGGTTCAGAAATGGCAGGTACTTCGTGAGCAGAATTCTTCCGAAAGTGAAAGAGATAGACTGTACGCGCGTCGCGAGATGCTCATCAAGATTTTTGAAAGCGAGTTTTATCTAGCTAGAAAAATAAAAGATAACCTGTCTGAGCGTCAACTCCGTCAGATCAGAGGAAATTAGGTCAGAGATTCTTTGAATCCTTTCCCGAGTAACTAAAAATATTTAGCTAACCGCTAACAACCTAACAGGCAATAAGAATGGAAGAGCAGCAGCCCAACCAACATCCCGACTACCAGCATGGCTATACCGGTGGCATTGAGGGGGTAGATCGGGGATCTTACGAAGGATACCTATCCAGCTTCGTTAGTAACGAATGGGTCATTGAGCGCCTGAGCGAGAAAAAAACAGAGCTAGCTGAACTTCGGCAAACCCAGAACGAAATTATTGCTAAACGCAAAGTTTCTTTTGACTCTTTACAAGGACACCTATTGGGGCTTAATCAAACCTCTAAACGTACCTATGAGGTTCAGCAGGCGGTAGCCGATACAGAGCAGGAAACGAAGTTTTTAAAAGAAAAACGGGCAAATTCGGCCACCCACTACTCACTCCTGGCGGGCTTTATTTTCTTGCTGGCTGGTATCTCGTTTATCTTCGGCGACCTTATTATTTCCCACGAAATTGTAGCCTACGCACTTAATATCCGGAATTCCAACGAAGCATGGGCATTTGCGATTGGTTTAGCTATGATATCGGTGCTCCTAAAACCCGGTTATGACCGCCTGATCGAAGGTCCGTATCAAACCGACAACTCGCCCCACATCAAGAAACGTTACGGAAGATTTAAGGTAGCACTAAGTATTTTTTCGGTGGCAACGCTACTTGTATTGGGATGGTTTCGGTACGAAGCCTATCGCACCGATAAGCTGAAAGAAGCCATCAACAAGTCGATCAAGAATTTACAATTAAATGCCATTGATCCGCTCACGGGAGCACCCATCAATAGCCCCGAGCTAACCGATAAGATTGAAGCAGCGCTTCGTGACTCGGACAGCCTCAACCTGATACTGGTTAACAGTCCCTGGGCGCTGCTCTCTTTTGTATTGAGCGGAGTGCTCTTCGCGGTAGCGGGAGCCGTGTCGTTAGGCATGGCTCTTCCAGTGTTGCAAAGTTTCTGGTACCGTTGGTTGCAGATCGACCCACGCCTGTGGCGTTTGCGCCGCCGCCATCGAAAGCTCATGAAGCAGCTCAACGCCGAAGAAAAAGTTCTTTCTGAGCAGCTAGCACAGAAAAATATCATGGAAAATGACCTCAGCGTATTTCCTTCGCTGGATGAGTTGAAGGAAAAAGAGAAAGCGCTGCGCAAGGAAATTGAACAACTCGAAGAAGAGCGAAAACTAGCGCTGACCGATACCCGCATCCACGCCTACAACGATGGCCATGCCCGGGGTGAGATAGCACGAAATATCATGTCGGAGGAGGAGTTTGAACAATGGCGCAACAGCCACTTGACGGTAACTAATCTAGCCCTTCGGGCAAAATCAACCATCAGCGACCGAGCCATACCCCGAACCAAAAGTTCAGGAATGCGGCCTCATCAGGCCATCCGGAAGGCTATTACGGATCGGTTTGACGAAGAAAATAAGGGATAACAGGATGCCTACACTGCAAAATCGGGTTGGAAGTGCACTACTTCCAACCCGATTTTTTACACCATTTTTTAAGCAATTCGAAGGGCTTGAAATTTTTAGTCTAAAAAAATGATACCCTTCTGGTTTTTAGACCATTCACTTTTCCGCTGCCGGCACCCGCTCCAACTTTCGAAACGTATACGCACATTCATTTTTCGCATCAGCAGCATGCACTTCGCGCCACACCTCTTGCCATTTCTCTGGTTCAATTTCCGGAAAAAAAACATCGCCTTCAGGCTCCATTTCTACTTCTGTTAGATACAAACGATCCCACAAATCCATGCTGTTGCGGTATATTTCACCTCCCCCAATGATGAACGCCTCCTTTTCACCATGGTCAAACGCAATGCCCAAGGCTTCTTCCACCGAATGGGCCACCAAAACGCCCTCGGCGGTAAAAGAAAGATTCCTGGTGATGACAATGGTGGTGCGTTTCGTCAACGGATGCCCGATACCTTGGAAACTGTTGCGCCCCATGATGACATGGTGATTCAGCGTACATTTTTTAAAATAAGCCAAATCGGTAGGCAAATGCCACGGAATTTTATTGTCTTTTCCAATCACAAGGTTTTTGGCGGCGGCTGCCATGGCGGATACGATCATGCTCAAAGGTTTTTTAAAAGTTCTTTAATGAGAGTGCTCAAACGGGGCTCGGCTTCGCCAGCCAATGCATAACGTCTTCAAGGGTCGTTTTACGTATCACTGAAGGCGGGAATGCCACGTTGGTAATCATCGACACCATCAGTACCGGCAACCCCATATAGCGAGCCACCAACACTTCGGGTATCTACGACATGCCTGTGGCGTCACTGCCCATCACCCGCAACATAACGTACTCCGCCGGGGTTTCGAGGTCGGGACCCTGCATAGCCGAATATACGCATTCAAACGCTCGTATCCTATTCTTATCCGCAATCACCAATACCCGGGCGCGCAAGTCGAGGTCGTAGGTCGCCGACACGTCAGGGAACCTCGATTCCATCTTTCAGCGTACTCCACACATTTTCGGCTACAATCTTATGCCCTTCTGGCGTAGGGTGAATACCGTCCGGGAGATTCAACTTTGGCTCCCCACCTACTCCTTCGAGTAAAAAAGTGATAATAGCGGTATCATTCTTTTTGGCCAGTTCGGGATACATAGCGCGAAACTCCGCAGCGTAGGTGCTACCCATATTAGGAGGTACCTGCATGCCAGCCAGTACAATCTTTGCATTAGGGTATTTGGCTTTTACCTTATCCATAATCGCTTGGAGGTTCTTCCGGGTTTCTACGATAGGAATACCCCGCAAGCCGTCATTTCCGCCTAGCTCTAAAACAAAGATATCAATCGACTGGCGCAGTACCCAATCGATCCGGCCATTACCACCGGCGGTTGTCTCACCACTTACCCCGGCATTTACTACCTTATAAGGCATCCCTAGTGAGTCAAGCCTGTTTTGAACCAACGCCGAAAAGGCTTCTGAGGGATCCACCCCGTAACCCGCCGTGAGGCTGTTCCCAAAAAACAGAATAGTTTTTTTCTGCTCTTTAGTCGGTAGTGTATCCGACGGAGCGGTTGCTACCTCACCGGAGGTATCCGCCTGTTTGGTTTCATTACAGGAAATCAAAAAAATAATCCCCAGAAAAAGAAAAAACGCAATCTTGAATAAACGCATAGCTGTTGGGGTAGGTAAATGAACAGTACTGTCCGTAAACGTGTTGATAACTTTTAATAACAACCGATTCAAGTATATTTAGGATCGGTACTTCGTTCTTCTTTGTAATAACGATAATAATTCTCGCAGAGTTTTAAAATTCGCTCCGCTCCGTAGGTCAATACCAACAAGACAAAGAAACTCAGATTATAAGGTAACGCAAAACGTACTCTCTTTCTATTTCGAATGAATAACATACTTACGCTCAATCAGGTCAATAAGGTATACCAGAGCGGTGGCCGTGATTTGAAAGTACTCGATTCGGTCAGTTTTTCGGTAAAAGCCGGTTCAACGATGGCCATTGTAGGCCCATCAGGAAGCGGCAAAACCACCCTACTCGGTTTGTGCGCGGGTCTCGACCGCGCTACCTCCGGAAGTGTAGAATTACACGATACCCTCCTCAACGACCTTACTGAAAACCAGTTAGCCTCACTCCGAAACCGCTACGTAGGTTTCATCTTTCAGAACTTCCAACTCTTGCCCACCCTTACCGCCCTCGAAAATGTGATGGTACCAATGGAACTACGCGGCGAAAAAAATATCCGACCCGTGGCCATGGATCTCCTTGAAAAAGTAGGACTCGGCGACCGCTCCCACCACTACCCTACTCAGCTGAGCGGTGGGGAGCAGCAGCGGGTATCGCTTGCGAGGGCATTTTCTAATCATCCCCAGATTTTATTTGCCGATGAACCCACCGGAAACCTCGACGCCGAAACCAGTGAAAAAGTAATCGAACTCCTTTTTGATTTGAATAAGCAGGCTGGTACCACTCTCGTGCTCGTAACCCACGACCTAGACCTGGCCGCCATGACGCAACGTATCATAAAAATTAAAGGAGGAAAAATTATTTCGGATGAAAAAGCCTAAAGAAGAAAGACTACAATTTTCATGGCTGATGCTCATGGCCTGGCGCGACAGCCGGCGTAGTCGCTCGCGTCTTCTATTGTTTGTATCATCGGTCATTCTTGGTATTGCGGCGTTGGTGGCTATTTACTCCCTCCGCGACAACCTACGACAGAATATCGATACTCAGGCTGCCACACTGCTAGGCGCTGACCTCGAAATCAGTGGACGACGCCCACTTACAGAAGGTATGGAAGGTTTTGTTGACTCACTAGGTACTAGTCGTTCGGAAGAGCGGCGCTTTGCTTCCATGGTGTATTTTACCAAAAATGACGGCAATCGTTTGGTGGAGGTGAGAGCATTGGAGGGCGACTACCCCTACTACGGCGAACTGGAAACCGTACCCGTGGAGGCCGGGCGGCAGTTTCGGGGAAAACAACAAGCTCTGGTTGATCAGACACTCATGCTGCAATTTGACGCTAAAATAGGCGATTCTGTGAAGGTAGGCGAGGTTACGTTTGTGATTGCCGGTACTCTGCTAAAAGCACCCGGACAAACGGGCATTTCTACTACCGTAGCCCCCTCGGTGTATATACCTCTCAAGTACCTCAAAGAAACCGGACTGGAACGAAAAGGAAGCCGGATCAACTACATGTATTTTTTTCAATATCCGGCCAAAACGGACATGGAAAAAGTTGTAAAAAAGCTGGAACCACGCCTGGACGCCGAGGACCTGGACTACGAGACCATCGAAAGTCAAAAGGAAGACACCGGAAGATCTTTTCGCGATTTAACCCGTTTTCTGGCCTTGGTAGGTTTCATTGCGCTTTTATTAGGCTGCATTGGGGTAGCTAGTGCAGTCCACATTTATATCCGTGAAAAACTTAACGCCATTGCACTACTCCGCTGTCTGGGAGTAAAGTCAACGCAAGCTTTTTTAATATACCTTGTTCAAATTACCGGGGTGGGTATCCTCGGCTCTTTCGTGGGCGCTGCCCTGGGTAGTACCATACAACAATTTTTACCTTTGGTGCTCAAAGATTTTCTTCCGTTTGATCTTACCACAGAAATTTCCTGGGTGGCCGTTGGCCAGGGTGTAGCCTTGGGCACAATCATCTCGATTTTATTTGCCTTACTTCCACTGGTAGCTATCCGGAACATTTCACCCCTTAGGGTGCTACGAGCCTCATACGAGCCCATTACCTCGGAAAAAGATCCATTAAGATGGTTGGTATACGGTATCATAGTGGTTTTTATTCTGAGTTTTACCTACCTGCAAACCCAAAGTATACCGCAGGCTCTAGCGTTCACGGGTAGCGTACTCGGTGCCTTTTTACTGCTTCTGGGAATGGCATCTCTCCTCATGAAACTGGTGCGAAGGTACTTCCCTTCGTCGTGGAGTTATGTGTGGCGGCAGTCGCTCGCAAATCTTCATCGGCCCAATAATCAGACTTCCATCCTGATTGTGTCCATCGGGCTAGGTACGGCCTTCATTTGTACTCTATTATTAGTACAGTCACTGCTTCTGACACGAGTCAATTTATCGACGAGTGGCAATCAACCCAACATTGTACTTTTTGATATTCAAAGTAGCCAGAAAGACCAGGTACTTAACCTGGCAAAGGAGCAAGGATTACCCATTATTCAGAGTGTACCGGTGGTCAATATGCGGCTCGAAAAGGTAAACAGCTACACGGCTACCACCAGCGAAGCAGATACTACCAGTGACCTATCTCGCCGATTGTTCAGCCGGGAATACCGTGTTACTTTCCGCGACTCGCTGACCAGTTCCGAAAAGATCACCCAAGGAGAATGGAAAGGTGGCGTTTCGCCGGATGGTACCGTACCTATATCGATGGAAGAAGGGTATGCCAAAGGCAATAATATTTCTTTGGGAGATACCCTGGTGTTTAATGTACAGGGGGCACTACTCCCTACCATCGTAACTAGTTTCCGGGAAGTAGACTGGAACGGAGTCCGTACTAATTTTCTAGTTCTGTTTCCAAAAGGTGTACTCGAAGATGCTCCGCAGTTTCACGTGTTGCTCACCCGGGTTCCTTCCAATGAGGCTTCGGCTCGTTTTCAGCAAGCAGCCATACGGCAGTTTCCGAATGTATCGATCATCGATCTGGGACTTGTCTTGAAAGTACTCGACGAGCTACTGGAAAAAATTGGATTTGTGATTCGCTTTATGGCAGGGTTCAGTATCCTGACGGGCCTTATCGTGCTGGTTTCCTCCGTACTGATCAGTAAATACCAGCGCTTACAGGAAAGTGTACTGCTGCGTACTCTGGGAGCAAGCCGAAATCAGATATTTGCCATTACTGCACTGGAATACTTCTTTCTGGGGTCTTTGGCTGCCCTCACCGGCATCATAGTAGCCTTAGCCGGAAGCTGGGCACTGGCACGGTTTAGCTTTGAAGTACCTTTTGTTCCGCAAGTGGTACCGATATTGACCGTATTTGTTTTGGTAACAAGCCTGACGGTACTCATTGGCATCGTCAATAGTCGGGGTATTTTATCCCGTTCGCCACTAGAAGTACTACGGCAAGACGTTTAGGAAAGCTGATAATCTAAAAAGGCCACACAAATAAACTCACTTGCGCGGCCTTTTTAGATTATCAGAGTAGAGGCTACTGCGTCCGAATAATTTTTTTAACAACTCGTTCGTCGCCTTGTATTAATTCAAGGACATCTACTCCGAATGGGGTATCTGAGAGATCAATTCGCTCTTTTACCTCCACACTCGGCGTACTGCTTTGTATTTCCTGTTGAAGCTGGCCATTGGCCTGATAGACTCTGATGGTATACGGTGCCTGGCCGCTATTATCCGCCACTACATCCACATAGCTTGATGTGGGGTTGGGATAAACCGTAAAGTTTAGTCTCGGTGCTACTGGTTCCTCCGCTCCCAAACGAGCAGTATTGGTAGCGACCGGGGCCTGCATGACAAATACCGGAGTCTCGGTCACACTTACCTCTACTTGCCCGTTTTGAGGAACTTCGGTCGTGTAGCTCATACTTTGGTATCCTTTACGTGGGGTGTAGATTCTTACCGAATCGGTGCCTCCTACGTTCAACGTATAGTTGGCCGTCCGTCCTACCTCATCAGGTACCACCAGCGCATAGGCTATCTGCCCGTCTTTTTCGTAACGATCAACAATAGGGTCGCTGTGTAGTGTCTGCTGATACGTGTAGTCTCCCATGACCTTATTGACCTGAAATAAATAGTCAGCTGAGGCCCGGCGCGTCCGGTTTTGGTTGAGCATCCCGGAAGAACCAAACTGGATGGGAGCATCAGGGTTATCGTCATACATCTGGTAGTAGAATACCTTTTCTATTCCTGACCGGGCGTATAGCAAGGAAGAACGTAGAATCCAATCGGCCTGAGTATCTTCGGGCGTTTTGTTTCCGATAGGAATTGCTTTCAACGGACTCGACTGATTGATATCATAGCCTCCCTCAGTCATCCAGACGGGTATACATCCCGTATAACGGTGGGACATCTCGACAAACTGACTCGCAACCTCCACTGCTTTGGATTTCTCAGGTGATACGCCACGAGTGGGGTAGCCACCCTGAGATACCTCCGAGTCGTTGGAATAGTAGTGGTAGTTAATCACATTCCAACACAAATCCACGCTACCATCGGCCTTGAACCCACGATTCTGCTTACACCAGTCAACCATTCCTTTTACATAGTCGGTGGTCGGAGAGGCTAGTCCCGCCATAACCACCTTCACCGAAGGATCGGCATTTTTAACTCCTACGCCGGGGCCCATTGTATTTTTATGGCCGTCGTAAAAAGCCGACAGATTAGCGGCGTATTCGTAGGCCGTCTGGTACGCCTTACGCCCTTTCCACCATTTATCACGCTCATTGTCGCATTCTATGTATTTGATCAATCCCAGTCCTACTTTCACGGTATTGACCGGATCGGCCGTCCAGCGTGGGTTTTCATTCACACTAAGTAGGGAGACATCGACCTGGGTATTACTACCATAGCGGGCGATATACTGAAACCCCAGCTTGGCTTGCTCCATATAGGAAGTAGGATCGGTAAAGTCTTTTCCGTACCGTACCGGCACGTTTTCGGAGTCCCGCATATTTTCCGGATACGTATTCTGCATCCAGTTAGGGAGCGTTTTCAGGCAGGCTAGTACTTCTATTCCTTCCGCTTTCAGTCGCTGATAGACCAGGTCATAATCCCAACCTCCGCTGTGCACCGGGCTATATGTATAACTACCCTCGTTTGATTCCAGTTTCTCCCAGTCCATATAGTGCCTTATACCCCGAAAACTCTTCGCCGCCTCAAAGCTGGCTTCATTGATTTCCAGGCCATTGTATACATTCAGAAAATCCCACTCAAAGCCATTGACTCCGAAAGTATCTTTCAGCTTCACACTCGGAACGATCGCCGGAATTGGTAATGACGATGCCGTGTATTGACCATACAATTCTATCTCGGTAGGAAACATATACCACAGATTCAAAACCAGAAATTTGATGTCTCTGAACGTTGAATCCAGTTTGAAACAATTATCTCCCGTTGTCGGGCGATCAGGGTAGGGGCCTACCCAGCTATTGTATTCACTACCCGTAAAGGTGGCTATGGGTACTTTTCTCCAATCCTTAGTAATCACGGATAGGGTCATTGAGTAAGGCCCCAATTGACCTTCCCCATCGTAAAATTTAATGCTTTCAAGGTTTATCTCTTCCCCCTCTTCTACGGCATAGTACGCATCATAGTTATTAAACATCTTCCCCCAGCCCATTTCTACATTGACGTTCGTAATACCGTCAAAGAGGCCGGCCATGCTATAACTTGGGGTGTTTAGCTGGTACCAGCATGCCGGGTCAATCGGAATCTGAACCTGTTGTTCCGAAGAAGGTAAAGGGGTAGTTGTTGGGCAGGGGCAAGGTGCAGTGGGAGATCCGTACGCAATAATTTTCTGAGGAATATTATTGCTATACTTATGAATCATAATAGCCTCAGCGGATACTGCTTCCAGGAGTATAATGTCCACGAATGTCATATATGTCAGGCCTTCGAACTTCCCAAGATACGTTTTTTGAGTGCCGTCGATGGCGTAGATGTAAGCGGGGTTTTCGGTAAATACACCTTCGTAATCATACAGGCTGATGCGGCTGATGGTGCTTCTGGATTGAAGTTAAAGAGTCACATCAACGTACTTGAAGTTATTCTGCCATGCATGCTGCACAAGGCTATCGAGATTATCTGATAGCCAGGGAGAATAATCCTGCCCGGTATCTTCACTAGGCTGAACTGAGACAAATGTAAGTCTCTGTTCCGTTTGGGCGTAAGCAGCCACAGGTAGCCATAGTAATACCATGGCCGGTAAAAACGACTTCATTTTCAATACTTTATAGGTTAGAGTAATACGACGACGACATCCTGTTAGAAGAGGATGTCGTTGGAACGGTAATTTTGAAAGTGAGTGTGTGCTATAAAAAGCCCTGAATCAGGGCTTTTTATAGCACACACTCACTTTTAAGGCTTCAAAATACCGATTGGAGTCGACCTTTTGAGTAAAGCGAACTAATCTGTTAACTATTTACGTAATCTTAAACAATATTCTTAAAAGTGGCATGCTACGAGCTGTTACTTATTTTTATTAAATAGTTTTTCGTCTGGCTTTAGCCCAGGCTGCGCTTTGCTCTCCCAGTGCGTAGCAGCGTATTCCAGCCAGTACGGCGTAGTTCATTACGCAGAAATAGTAGGGTATAAACAGCGCCTTAACCTTTTTCTTTTGTAGTATCCCACCAGCCCAGGCGGCTCCGTAAAAGATACACTGTGCTGACAAAAGTATTGTACATAAAAAATGAACACCCCCAACCACCAAGCCAATATTTAATATAAGCGACAGAAGCATAAAAAATGGTGCAACGGTCCAGTGAAGTACCCTGTGCCCTACGTACTGAAACGTTAACACAGGGTTAAGGAACGGATTTAAAAGTTTTTTTAGCCAGATAACCGATTGAATTCCTCCCGCAGCAATCCGGACTTTGCGTTTAAGCTCTTCCTCAATATTCTCGGAAGAAAGCTCCGTTGCGTAAGCTTCCGGCTCGTAGATAATCCGGTAGCCCTGCTGCGCAATCAGCATCGATATCATGAAGTCATCCAGGATGGTATCATTAGATACCGGCCGATAGAGGCTACGCCGAACGCTGAATAGCTCTCCGGCCGCTCCTACTACCGAATAGAGTTCTGAATCCCACCTTTTCAGCGTCGATTCGTACTTCCAGTAGAAGCCCTCCCCCGCTGTGGCGTCAGCTACATCTTCCTGGGCTACTCTTTTCTCTCCTGCTACGGCTCCTACTTTGGGATCGGCGTAGTGTCGGGCTATTTTTAAAAGAGCTTCGCCGTTCAATAACGTATTAGCATCCGTAAATACTACTACTTCGGTCTGCACTTCGTCCATCACCCGGTGAATAGCGTGAATTTTTCCCCGGCGCTCAGGTGAGTGCATGGTTTTGATCTGCTGGTATTTCATTAGTAGATTCGGAGTAGCATCGGTTGAGCCATCTGTCACGAACAGTAACTGTAGTTTATCAGTAGGATAGTCAAGTTCTAAAGTATTTCTTACTTTTTCCTCTATCAGGTCTTCTTCATTGTAAGCAGCCACAATCAAGGTCAACGAAGGCAGATGCTCCCCTGTGGCAGGTACCTTACGGGGCCCTACCACGAAGCGGCGTACACTGACCAAAAGGCACAAAACTAGCCCGTACCCAAGAAATGTAAAAAATACAACGGCAATGCTAATCCAAAAAAGTAATTCCATCGGTTATGATTTTGATAAGTAACCCAGGTCTTCGCTATCCACATCGTGGGTTATGTGCTAGGCGATAGCTCTAAGCAATATAAGTATAAAGTCGTAGTTACCCTCCTTCACGTAGGTGATCAGATTGCGAGGAGTCACAAAAACTAGAAAATAGAACATGAATACGACAAACGTAGCGGTAGAGGTATTCCGGCGAATGAAGAGGATACGGTTGCGGTTCATGAAGTACTCCTTCAAGGCGGTTTTTTTGCCAACCGATACCGACTCTTTATGGTAGATAAGCGGTTTCAGAAACACATTAACTTCGTAACCTGCCCGCTTGATTCGCTCGCACCAATCCAGTTCTTCGTAGTACAAGAAGTAGTTTTCCGCCATCAAGCCCGCCTTATCGAGGGCTTCTCGGCGCACCATCATTGCCGCCCCGTGGGCGTAGGCTGTCGGTGTCGGACCTTTCACTGAATTGTACTACCCTTCGTCCTTTTCAAATTGACCAATGCACCCATTCGTGCTGTGTAGTAGTTCATGGGCGTATAGCCAGCATATTGAATCATATCGGGCTGATCGAAGTAGTTGATCCGGGGTGATAGCAGTCCTATCTCCGGGTTTGCGTCCATTTCCTCCACCATACTACCAATCAGGTTTTCGGTAAACTCGGTATCATTATTTACCAGGAAAAGATAGTCGCCTTGGGCCTGCCGGATACCGAGGTTGTTCCCGCCCGCAAAACCCAGATTCTTCTCCGACCGGATGAATCTTATACCCTCGTACTCTTGCTGCCACCATGGTACGTGATCGGGCCTGCTACCGTTATCAACGACAATAATTTCCAACGGACTGTAACGTTCCTTGTCGTGGATTGAGGCCAGCAATTGTTCTGTTACTTGGGGCTGGTTAAAGTTGACCGTAATGAAAGATACGAGTTTCATAAATCAGGGACAATAAATGACGACCTGTATTCAGTAGCCACTATGGGGTTATTAATTTACTCCGGATAAAAAAATTGCCTCAATTTTTCCTTCTAAACAGTTTAAGCCGGTAGTCCTCCACTAATTGTAGAGTGTCGAGGTAGCCCGTTTGCAAAATACTTTTCAACGCAAAGGGGCTGTACCTATTCAGGCCCCAATACCCTATTTCTACTCCGATCAGGGTAGGTACTACCACGGCCACGGCGTACACGCTGCCCGTGGTGTAAATACCCAGGAAAGTAACCGTTACGCTAGCCGCCAACATGATTAATACTTTGATAAAGTTAATTTTGGGTTGGTGAATAGCATCGAGGGTCAGAGCAAAAAACCGATCCAACGGATAGAGAAGCGAAATTATCATCAGAGTTCGCAGGATATTGGCCGTTTCGGTGGCCAAATACTTGCTTCCCCCAATGATCCCAATCGCAACATCAGCAAACAGTATGGCCCCTAGACATACAGATACGAGGGCTACGGTGATTAGTCCGGTATAGCGTTTCATGATAGAAATCACCTGTTTCTTATTTTCCTGATTGTATGCCGCTGACAGCTCCGGCATACCCGTAGCCGCAAAGCTCCGCAGCGGAATCTCTACCAGCTCTATCAGTCGTTGGCCCAGATTATAAACCGCCAGAGCCTCCGGCCCTATCATAAAGTTAATAATGTAAGTATTGGATGTGCCAAACAAATTAGAACTCGATGTAGTACCTACGCTATACTTTCCAAAATGGAATAACTCACGAATGCATGCCGGCGTACGAAAACGGATAGACCCTACCCGTGCCCAGCCTATCAGTAGCGAAAAAGTACTCGCAAATACCGCACTCAGTACATAGGCGTACAGAATTTGTTGCAGACTGGTGAGCCCTAATACAATCAAGAAAATAATCGATAAAATATAGGACCCCTGAGTAACCAACCGCAGCACCAGGAGCCGATCGAATCGCTGCTCACCTTGCACTACACAGGAAGCTATAAAGGTGGGCAGGGAGACCGAGAAAGTAATACTAAACCATTGAACTAGTAGCAGAATTGACGTATTTGTAATGTAATCTATAAACAGATAAGTACTAAGTACTAGAGACAAATTACTTTGCATTAAATGGGCTAAAATTAATATTCAGACATCGGCCGACGTTGGCCAAGCATCTGTTGACAGCGTATGCGAGCGTTTGATCGTCTCGGTAGTCCTCCGACCT
>JBDNFP010000497.1:0-2107 GCA_041689775.1 Spirosomataceae bacterium | reverse complement strand
GGTTCTTCTGCACGCTTCGGCAACGGTGCTCGAGACTGGTGAGGCTGAGCCTCTCTTTCTCGAAAAAACTTGATCGACACGTAAAATCGATAAAATTCGTGATCACACATTACAACATATCATTACAATTTTAGGACTACCTAAAATTCTAATGATTATGAGATTATATGGGCTTCGGAGAGGCCCAACACTTGAGCGGGTATCTTCCGAACGGGCCGTAGCGTGGTGGCGACTATTATGTAGCCTGAAGGAGGCGAGAAATGGTATGCACAACGTTCGGAGGGCGTAAGTATAGTATTCTCTGGGTGGTGTACCACTCAACGGAGCCGAGCGAAGGCCTGTTTTCAGGAACGAGCCCAACCCATTTTTACAAGCCCAACTATTTCCATACATTAGACACACGAACGACTATCATGAAAAAACTAATCAGAGTAGGCTTTCTCTTATCACTACTTATTGCCCCATTCATCTCGCCAAATGCGCAGACGGCAGAAAAATCCGTTCCCATTTTCAAAGATGGAGAGGCACAAATTATCCCTGCATTTGAAGATCCTACAAAGTGGATCAGACATGATTTATGGGTTGAAACCGAGTTTGATACGGATGGAGATGGCAAATTGGATCGAATGCACGTAGCGGTTACCAGGCCTGGCCAAACGGATACCGAAGGTCTTAAATTACCCATTGTCTATGAATCTAGCCCTTATTTTGCGGGTGTAGTACCCTTTGTTAAAGGCTTATTTTGGGATGTTAACCATGAACTAGGCAAAGCAGCAAAGGAACGTGTACACCCTGAGGTTGCACGAACCGGACAGAGACCTATTATTTCAAATTCTCAAATTAAAACCTGGGTGCCAAGGGGCTATATCGTTGTGCATTCCTCATCGCCCGGCACCGGACTTTCCCAAGGGTCTCCCACGGTAGGGGGCGACAATGAATCGTTGGCACCTAAGGCGGTAATTGACTGGTTGTGCGGACGCATACCTCGTTATACTTCCATCGATGGGAATGAAGAGGTAAAGGCGTTTTGGTCAACCGGTAAAGTAGGCATGACGGGCACCTCATACAATGGTACCATTCCGTTGGCTGCCGCCACCACCGGAGTGGATGGACTTGAAGCGATTATACCCATTGCTCCTAACACTTCTTATTATCATTACTATCGATCCAATGGATTGGTAAGATCTCCGGGAGGGTATTTAGGAGAAGATATTGATGTGCTATTCGATTTTATTCATAGTGGCGATGAATCAAAACGTGCTTACAGCAACAAGACAGTACGAGACACCGAAATGAAAAATAACATGGACAGAATTACTGGCGATTATAATGATTTCTGGGCTGGTCGGGATTATTTAAACGATATGAAACCCATGAAAGCAGCCTTATTGATGTCGCACGGTTTTAACGATTGGAGTGTGATGACCGAACATAGCTATCGAATATATGCAGCCGCAAAGGCCAAAGGTCTGCCCGCTCAAATATATTATCACCAGGAAGGACACGGCGGCCCTCCACCAATGAAGCTCATGAACAGGTGGTTTACCCGGTATTTACATGGGGTGGAAAACGGTGTAGAAAATGATGCCAAAGCATGGATTGTTCGTGAGAATGATAAAATGGATAATCCTACCACCTATAAGGAATATCCCAACCCCGAAGCCTCAAATGTGACGCTCTATCCTACCCCCGGCGCTCCTGCACAAGGAAGCTTAAGTACTGAAAAAGCTACTAAAAAAGGGACGGAAAAATTAGTCGATAATTATTCTTTTTCGGGTCCGGCCTTGGCTCAGGCTGAAATCACAAATCATCGATTAATGTATGTAACACCAGAACTAAGTAGTCGGCCGTAACTATAGATATAATTTTTATCTTGCGTCTATGCAAGGGAAGAAACGATACATCAGCCTGAGTGACGATCAGCGTGCGGCACTCGTATTGGGCCACAAGACGGGCAAGAAGGCCACTGACTCGTCCTAAAAAAAGTTTACACTTATTACTTATTAATCCTGATTCAAATTTACACATTTTTTTTAATCCTAAATACTGTTTACTGTTATTAAACCCCTCTTTGTGGAGTGGAGCGTAGCGGAACAAAGAGGGGTTT
>JBDNFP010000496.1:0-52107 GCA_041689775.1 Spirosomataceae bacterium | reverse complement strand
TCAGCCAGATTCGTGCAGGTGTAGTTGACTTGGCTCGAAAGAAGGTACTGGCAGTAAAGTTCGCGCGTTGTTTTCATCCCACAAGTTAATAAAATTTCAGTTTTGCGAAAGTCCTACTAATGTAAAGGTATGAAAAAGTTATCTCTACGTCTCATCACTACCTTCGTTTTAGTGATTCCACTCTTTTTCTCATGCGAAAAAAATGAAGTCACCATTGATCGTAATTCACTTACCAACGAGATTTTGTTGCAAAAGGCAGAGACCTTCCTTGAATTTACCACGCATCAAGCATTTGAGGATTCCGTCAAAATCCTCTCGTCGCTGTCCCGGCATCAACTGTTTGTTTCACTGAGGACTATGTTCGAAACGATTATCGAACAGGAATCGGCTCAGGCTGATTTGGAAGAGTTACAAATTATGGAGAATAAGGCTTTGCTTAAAACAATGAAGCATACGTTTTCTCCGTTGATAAATGAGGCGAAGGATATGATTTCGGTTAGCCTGGAAGACGGGGTAGAGTACAATCTGTTTAATCCCGTTTATGCATCCGTACTGAATAAGGATGGTATGGTCAAAATTGGAAAATCATTGTACAAGTTTGGCGCGAATGAAATTCTGCAAATTGTTAATGGAAATCCAAACGAAATTTCCAGCTTAATGAAGATTACTCAGAATAATCAAACCGAGAACCTGAGGTACTATCCTGTATATTCGGATAGAAAGCTAATAAAAGACAGTAGAGCAAAAATTGGAAGTAATGAAAGATTTTGCGAAAAGACGAATACACCCACATATACCGATTTGAAATTGAGAGCTTGGTCACGTGGTTTCCAAAGTATATATTATGATTATTCTTATGGTAATTATGTGAATAATGTATCGTATTTCATAGAAATGAGCTTTACTAGAAAAACCTGGTATGGCTCGATAAATCATAGTACCGAAAGTTATTCATCAGATGGTACCTGGCGAGCATATACACATTTTAGCCTTCCCTACGGACTATATCCTCCTTCTGGTGATCAGACCTATAATTTAGGGCAAAATTTTGCAGGCAAATCATCCTCACCGACATACACGTTCTGGTCGGCAAACTTTGTTACCAATTATCAACAGGATTATGGAGTTGCAATTTTTGGCTCACAGCATTTTACATTTTTAACTATGCAATGTACTAATCAATGATTATTTAAATTTGTATAAAATCTTTAACACGCTTCCGCATTATTTTGGAAGTGTGTTAATTTTATTTTGAATGACCAAAGCTAAAATTTTCTTTTGAATTACATTAAAATATCGCTCGGCTTATTATGCATTACCCTTGCCTTGATTTCCTGTCTGGGCGAGGTTAATATACCATACCCTACCTACCCCGAGCAGGTAGTACTAAACGGCATCCTGAACCCCGACAGCATCATAAGCATCAGCCTGCACAAGACGTTGCCTCCCCTCTCCTCAGATACCGTGTACCCGCCAGTTACTAACGCTCATGTTCGCTGCTATGAAAATGGACGCTTGCTGGGTGAGCTGCCCGCTACGAAGCCAGGAAAATACGAATTGGACGGTATCAAACCCAAACCGGGCCACGCCTACCGAGTTGAGGCCGAGGTAAATGGCTTGATAGTGAGCGCTACCGATACCGTGCCGGAGTTTCTGCCCTTCACCATGGAGATCAAGCCCTATGCAATAAGGAACCCCAACGGTAACCCAGACATTCATCTAACCTGGGGGCAGCCTTCAAATAGGGAGCAATTTATCTGGTTCTCGAATTCGGGTGTTGAATATGCAAGAATCAGTTTTACAGACACAACGCGTTATTTTAAAGAAATATTGGTTGGGATTTTTAGTGCGTCACCATATCTTGATGACTTTAACGCTACTCGTGAACCAGGTGATCTTTTAAAAAGCTACGATTATATTGCGCGAGTAGTGCCTGCTCAGGTTGGTAAAGGAAGTGTAGTTTTTTCATTTTATGTACAAGCCGCAGCTTTTCGATCTCCCGGAGCAGGATTGTACCTCTACGTCATGAATGTAAGCCGGGCCTACGACCGCTACATGAAAACGGCCATTACAGCCATCAAGAACCGCTTTGCGGACGACGATGGCGGGCTGAACAACCCCTTTTACGAGCCCATCAACGTGTATTCCAACGTGGAGAACGGGCTGGGCATCCTCGGCTCGGTGAACGCCCGCAGGAAGGTGCTGGTGGAGGGGGAAAGGAAATGAGAAAACTTCAAAAAACACAAACCCTCCACGCCATGCGCCTAGTCACTACCCTGAGTTTGCTGCTCGTTGCCCTGTCGGCCTACGCCCAGAATGTGACCGTGTCGGGCTACCTGCTGAGCCAAAAGGGCGGGGAGGCGATACCCTCGGGTTCGCTCCTGCTGGATCAGGTACCCAAAACCAAATCCAATGCCTACGGTTACTTTTCGTTTGCTGCCCCGCCGGGTCGCTACGCGCTACGGGTGGAGGCACCGGGCTACCTCACCTACACGCTGGCGCTGAACCTCCGCCGCGACACCACCTTGCGGCTGGAAGTAAGCCCCTGGGAGGTGCAGCTCAACGAGGTGCGCGTCACCACGCCGCTGTCGGACGAAAGGGGCAACTTCCGCCTCACGGCCGAGCAGATCAAAAGCATCCCCACGCTGCTGGCCGAGCCCGATGTGCTCAAAGTATTGCAACTGATGCCCGGCGTGCAGGGCGGAGCCGAGGGCACGGCGGGCATCCACGTGCGGGGCGGTAGCCCCGACCAAACGCTGATCCTGATGGACGGCGTGCCGGTGTACAACGTCAACCACCTGTTTGGCTTCTTCTCGGTGTTCAATCCCGACGCGGTGGCGGCCGTGGAGCTGTACAAAAACGAACTGCCGGCGCGCTACGGCGGGCGGCTGTCGTCGGTGGTGGACATCACGATGCGGGAGGGCAACCGCCGGGAAGCCAAGCAGAACTTTCAGCTCGGGCCGCTTTCCTCGAAGCTGCTGCTGGAAGGCCCCATCAAGAAAGACACCTCCTCCTACCTGATTTCGGTGCGCCGCACCTGGCTGGACGTGCTGGCCGGCGCGGCGCAGCGCCTGGCCGGGGGGTACTTCGTCCGCATCGGCTTCTACGACCTCAACGCCAAGGTCAATTTTCAGCCCAACCGCCGCAACCGGTTTTTCCTCAGCTTTTACTCGGGCAACGATGGCTACAAAAATGGGGGTACCTCCGGCAGTGAGCGCAGCCAGTACAGCTTCCGCTGGGGCAACCTCACGGGCGTGGCCCGCTGGAACCACGTCTTTGGCCCCCGGCTGTTCAAAAACACTACCCTGAGTGTGACCGACTACCGTTTTCAGATCAGCAATAGCCTACGGACGAACGCGGACAACTACCTGTTCCGGACCACCTCCAAAATCTCCGACCTGGGCTACAAGTCCGACTTTGTGTACAGCCTGAACCGCTCCGAGCTGCAATTTGGTACCGCCCTCACCCTGCACCGCTTCGCGCCCGGCATTGTGCAGCAAAAGGGCGACGCGGTCGATGACGGTCCGCCGCCCCCGCCACCCACCTACGTCACGGACCTGCAATTTTACGCCGACTATGCTTACCGACCCCACGAAAAAGTACGGGTACAGGCGGGGCTGCACCACAACATGCTGCATGTGCAGACCAAAATCTACCACGGCCTGCAGCCGCGTGTATCGCTGCTGCTGGGACCCTGGCGGGAGGTGGGGGGCTTCCGGGCCTCCTTCGTGCAGTCCATGCAGTTTTTGCACCTGCTCACCAACGCCTCGCTGGGCCTGCCCACCGACCTGTGGGTACCCATCACCGACCGCATACCGCCGCAGCGGGCCCGGCAGTACTCGGCGGGGGTATACGGCAAGCTGGGTACTTTGCTCGACTGGTCGGTGGACGTGTACACCAAAACCATGCGCAATCAGCTGGAATACACCGAAGGGGCGTCGTTTCTGGGCAATCCCGACCTCCGGTGGTACGACCGCGTGACGGTGGGCAACGGGCGGTCGAGGGGCCTGGAAATGATGGTGCAGAAGCAGGGAAGTACTTTCAATGGTTTTGTAAGCTACACGCTGTCGCGTACCAGCCGTACGTTTGCCGAGCTAAACGGGGGCCGCACGTTTCCCTACCGCTACGACCGCCGCCACGTGCTCAATGTCTCGGCGCAGTACATCCTCAATTCCCGGCGGAGTCTACAACTACTCTTTGCCGCCAACAGCGGCGGTTACGTTACCGTACCCACGCAGCGGTTCGACGCCGCGCCTCTGCCGGTGTACCTGCAGCAGCCTCAGCAACCGGGCAGCCCGCTGTACTACCTGCATCAGATCGGGGCTTTCCCCGAGCGTAACAACCTGAAAATGCCCTTTTACCACCGGCTGGACCTCAGCTACAAGACTTCCAGAGAAAAGAAGAAGGGACTACGTACCTGGACCTTTGCCGTGTACAACGCCTACAACCAGCAGAACGCGTTCTTCCTGTTTGTGAACGAGGGGCAGTTGAAGAAGTTCACGCTGTTTCCCGTGCTGCCGTCGCTGAGCTATGAGTTTCGGTTTCGGTGAGGGGGGGGGCACAACTAAGAGGATGGCCGATAGTCCAATTTTCTAAGTTCCATTTTTTAATCACATCTATTTATTTCAATTATGAAAAAGTTACTCTTTTTGGTAGGTTTTCTTTTCTGCTTGTCATTTTCTTCTACCGCCCAAACGGAGCAGGGCGGCTGGCTGCTTGGGTTGTCGGGGAATGCGGCATTTAAGGGGGTGGAGCAAAGCCGGAGCGTAAGCCTGAAGGCAGCCCCTTTGATCGGTTATTTTGTGAACGATCATCTAGCGTTGGGCACTCAGCTTACCCTAGACCACAACCGACGATTTTTCATGAATCAACTTAACGACAAAGCCAACAGCACGAGTCTGCACGCTATCACGCGCTACTACATCGGTGAGTGGAAAGTCCGGCCCTTTCTCAATTTCATGGGTGGGTATACCTGGAATCGGGCCCTGACGGTGTTGCCAAATGGAGAGCAAATCAGGTTTAGGGGCGATGAGGGGTGGAATGCCTCCTTGGGGGCGGGTGTGGCCTATTTTGTAGCTCCCAAAGTGGCCCTCGAAGCAGATGCCAACTACCGTTACCACTTCAAGAGTGATTTGGGAAAAGAAAAAAACAACGCGGTAACGCTTCGGCTGGGAATTACACTCTATCTGAGGTGAATCGTTTGGAGATCCCAAAGTTTAATTTTTGGGATTTGCATTCAAAATGAAAAATATTAAGAAATGGCTATTTAGCCTTCACTCGGCTCTGTCGAGTGAAGCAAATGATTACGTCCAATCGACGTTACAAATACTAGTGCATGGTATGACCGCTTAACATTTGCCGGAACGAAGTTAACCTGGGTTAATTTTTTTCTCAAACTTATGTCACTACTTTGTAAAAACAAAAGCCCCGCGCAGGTTTGGCGACACGACGCGGGGACTTTCGGAAACAGCTCAAACAATTTTTCAATCATTTAAACCAATGTATATTTAAGAAAAAAATCTTCTGCTTGATTGCTTTTTATGGGGGAATTCAACTTTTTTCCTCTTGCCAACATAAAGAGATAGGAATATCTTCTGTTTCTAATGAGGTAGGCAACAAAAATGAGTTAGCTGTCATTGATGGCATTTTACATTTTAATTCAGCCGAAGCCTGTGAAAAACTGCTTGCTACGTTGGGAAATTCAGAAAAAATAGAACGTTTTACGAAGCAAAATTCTGGATTTAGATCAATGTTTGTTATTTATAATGAGCTGATCTCTAAGGATCTAGGTGAGCTAATTAAAGATGGGGGTATATCTAATTATGAGGGAGCCTTCAAGGTTTCTGTCGATAAAAATGGCGATAAGGTTTACGATAGAGCAATTCTAGATGAGTCAATTGCTGCGGTTGTCAACAAAGAAGGCTTGGTTCAGATAGGAGATACTCTTTATAAAATTGGGGAAGAGAAAACCTTAAAGATGCACGTTGGATACAAAAATGAGTCATTTACTGTTGATAATCCTCATGTAATCGGAAAGGAGGTTCTTCATCAGACTGTCAAAATGAGTCCTCCAAAGAACGCAAAAGTATCAAGCGATCATAATTTTGCTGACCTTGAGTACAATCCTGGTGCAGGATTTAATAATCGTAGATTTCGAATTATGGGTTGGTCTACCAACTAATGGTTTATACAAAATTACTGGTCTATGGGTGTGAGAATTAACCATCAAAGAAAAAATTGGTATGGATGGGGAGCATACGATGCCCAAAATATTACCCTAAGCGGCGATTTTACAATGTATCGATATCCGAGCCCCGTAGGAGAAATTTTTAATGGCTATGTTCAAAATTCCAATGAAATTCAGTATAGATATGAAGAACGTTGGACTGCTTCCTCAGTGGGTACTATCTCTTGTAATTTTGACTGGACTGGTCAAGGGGATAACAATTGGTCTTCTGGGATACGATCTGGAAGTTGGACTGAATCCATTTAAATGTTTTAATATATTAGCAAACTTTCCCGGACGAACACAAGCCCATTGTCCGGGAAAGTTTTATTGAGACTATGCAGATCAAATTAACCACATTTTTATTCTTTTTATTCCTGAAAACCGTCGCTCAACCAGGTTCGGTTACGGTGTCTGGCAAAGTACTGGAGGCCGGGAGTGGCGAGAGTCTGGTGGGGGCTTCGATCGTATCTAAAAACAAACAATTCGGTGTTACATCTAATCAGTATGGCTACTTTAGTCTGCGGGTACCCCTGGGTAAATCCGTGGTTCGGGTAAGTTATGTAGGCTATCAACCTATGGAACTGAACCTCGATCTGCAAAAAGACACGCTCATCACGATAGAGCTGTCCGTGGCTGAGCTGGAAGAGGTGGTAATCCGGGAAGATCATCGTCCCGACTTCATCAAAGGGAAATTGTCGATTCCTATTCCGTTGCTCAAAAAAATACCGATGCTTTTTGGGGAAGCCGATCTGATGAAGGCACTTTCGTACACGCCCGGAGTGATGGTAGGGCAGGAGGGAAGCTCAGGCCTGTACGTACGCGGGGGGAGCCCGGAACAAAATCTGATTCTTTTGGACGAAGCGCCTCTTTACAACCCTTCCCATGCTTTCGGATTTTTATCCGTATTCAATCCAGATGCCGTCAAGCATATCGACTTGTATAAAGGGGGATTTCCGGCGCGTTATGGTGGCCGGGCGTCGTCGGTGGTGGATATAACGATGAAGGACGGTAATTACCAGCAGCATAAGCATGAGGTAGCTATTGGGCTTATAAGCTCCCGTATTCTGTCGGAGGGGCCTATTCTTAAAAATAAAATATCCTATATGGTAGCGGCCCGTCAGATGAATACCTCTTTGATTTTTCTGCCCCGCTACATTAAGTTGTGGGCCGGAAAATCTGTGGATGAATTTACAAGTCTTTGGTTTTACGATATCAACGCAAAGGTGAATTACAAGCCGAATCAGAAGGAACAACTCCACCTCAGCTTGTATACCAATCGTGACTTTTTTACGAATGTTGATCAGAACAACGGTGGCAGAAGAAACAGCACAGCCCTGAATTGGTCAAATACTACCGCCTCACTACGGTATAACCGTATTATGGCGCCGCGTTTGTTTGGGAAGGTGACCGGTTTTTATAGCCATTTTGATTACCGGATTGCCAATAAAAACAGTACACCGGTTTCTGATGGAGCCGTTTTGAGGAATGAATACAATCTCTCCAATACAATCAATGATCTGGGAATAAAGGGTTCCCTCGAATTCTTACCGACCCCTCGTTTTTCTATACAAATTGGACTTGAAAACATAGCCCACACCTTTGACCCCGGCAAAGTTAGCTTTGTTGATTCAAGTCAACCGACTTTACAAGTCAACAATGACAGTCGGCGTATCACGGCGCTTGAAAGTGCAGTCTACCTAGAAAACGAGTTGGATTTATTTACGTACCTTAAAGTGAATGCTGGTTTTCGCTTATCGCGTTTTCAGGTAGAAGGCAAAGCGTACTATGGAGCCGAGCCCCGACTTTCGGTGGGTATTCCGTTTCATAGGAAACATACGCTGCGCTTTGGCTATACGCGAATGAATCAGTACATCCATCAGCTTAGTTCCAATGGTGTAGGCATCCCCAACGATGTGTGGGTGCCCGTCACCCGGTTCGTGCCTCCGGTGAACAGTCAGCAGGTAGATTTAGGCTGGCAATGGGAAGTGGGCGGCAGAGGCCAATGGAACGCCTCGGTGGAAGTTTACCGGAAAAAGATGACTAACCTGATTGATTACCCGCAGGGTACCAATATTCTGTCGGATTTGAAAACGAATTGGCAGCAACTCATCACGACTCAGGGCATAGGGCTCATGCGAGGCATTGAAGGAATGATCCAAAAGAAAGCAGGCAAATTAAATGGTTGGCTGTCATACACCTACTCCAAGAGTCAACGGCAATTTGATTCCATCAATGATGGACGCTGGTTTCCATCGCGCTATGACCGAACGCATACTTTCTCGACAGTACTCAACTACAAATTGGCTGATCGCTGGACTGTT
The DNA here is from genome assembly GCA_041689775.1 of Spirosomataceae bacterium. Taxonomy (GTDB): domain Bacteria; phylum Bacteroidota; class Bacteroidia; order Cytophagales; family Spirosomataceae; genus JBDNFP01. Next base: position 43,557 of record JBDNFP010000496.1, on the reverse strand, counting down.
TCGTCTAACTGGATCTTTCAAACCGGATTTCCGGTGACCTTACCAAAAGCCGCAGGATTAGACCTGAGCGGTTTTCCGACGGCGATTTATACAGATCGGAATAATTACCGTATGCCCGCCTATCACCGATTAGATGTAGCTTTTACATACAATTTTCTAACGACCCGACGGCATCGGGAAGCGGCCTGGAATTTTGGAGTATATAATTTATATAACCGTGCCAATCCGTATTACCTCGAATTCAAAACGATAAATCGGGCAATAGGCACGCCTCCCATCTTTATTTTCGACCGAAATGAAATTACAAAAAGGGCTGTTTTACCAATTCTTCCCTATGTGTCGTATCAGATTAAATTTTAAATTCAGGAAGGGGTACCTTTTTAGCATAGGCTTGCTGGTGTTTGGCTTATTCGGCTGTAAGGATACTCCCTATGAAATAGATTTTGATCAACCCGAATTAATCATTAACGGGGTACTCACGGCGGGCGAAGTACCACGAATCTTTGTGGGACGTACCTGGTCGCCTACTGGGAAAATTCCTGATAAACCCTACGTAGAAAATGCCGATGTCGAGCTCCTGATGGAAGGCTCAAACATAGGGAAACTCAGATACGAAGGCAATGGAATGTACTCTATGCCTACCTATACAATAGTATCAGGAAAAAGCTACGTAGTGAAAGTGGCAGGTATGGGCTCAACGGCAAAATCCCGGCCGGTGAAGGTACCCCAGGCTATACGCCTGCAAAAAACCTATCTTGATATGGAGACGGTGGTGGCCTCGCTCAATTCCTGGGCAATGCCTCGCTTGTTAAGCATTACAATCAGGGACTACCTCGAGACGGGTAATTTCTACGGTGTATCCGTAACCCCTTATGCCAGAGGTTATCGGCATTTTGGGAATGTATCTAATGTTGAAATAAGCAACAGTAGTCTTGACTATCGTGAGGACGACTGTTTCAGGCGAGCTCCTTTCTGGACAGGAGCGTATCGGGCACCGGGGACTCCCCCTCAGGCAGGTGACATGATCATCTATAATGACCTTTGTTTTGCCAGCCTGGACAAAACCTTTGGAATCGTCATCGAACTCAATGGTGTAGCCGGGGCACAACTACTCGATAGCGACCGGGTGGATGAGTTGCGCGTTCAAATGGCGGTACTTTCTACCGAATACTTCGAGTTTTCAAAAACGGTGACTAAGATCGAAGGCATCGAAAACGCTTTCGTGGAAGCCAAGCGCAACTATACCAACATCGTGGGCGGGCATGGTGTTGTGGCTGCCATGAACGTAACCAGGCTAACTATACCTGTGAAGTACTGATGTAAAGGTAGGAAAAAAACGCAGTTTCGCTTCCAACCCTATTTTCTCTTTCTGACTCTTTTCATTCAAATCGTCAATCACATCTAATTTATGGATAAGTACATAGCCATCATTCTTTTACTTACCCCATTTTGGGGCGTTGCCCAATCAGCCGATACACGGCAGGAAAACCTGTTGGGAAAAGGAAAGCTCCACATTGGGGTGGGCCTCAGTCAGGAAATTGGCGGTAGTTTCGGTATTAATCGTGGCTTTACACCCAGGCTTCAATATTTTGTCAGCAATGGCTGGTCACTGGCTTTGGAGGGTACTCTTGAGAAGAACTATGCTACGCAGAATACTATGAATGGAGTTGGTTTGAACACACGCTACTACTTTATGCGTGCTCAGCGACTGGCCCTTTTTGGGGAGGTTGGGGCGACAATTGGGCGTAGTAAGATCAATTACCCAGATACCAATGGAACTGGTTTTCTGAGGCTGGAAACCAGCACGGTGTTTCGGACTCACGCTGGACTCGGTGCCCACTATCGGCTCGGTGAGCGCTGGTCTATGGAAGCTGGATTAGCCCGGATGTTATCCAACAGTCAGAATGCGACGAACCTGCCCGGTTATGCCCCGTGGCGGGCCAAAGTTAGCGTCAATTTCCGGATACGATAATTTCAGCAGGTTTTAGTGGGGTTTTGGGAAACACTATAGATCTCAGCCGTATCCGGGCACAAAAAGCCTAACAAGTATCCTGCCCCCTATCCTTTGGTGAAAAATTAACATGTGTCGAAAAGAAGCTAACAAATGTTAAGTGGTATGCTGAAAAAATTGTCACTCCTTTGTTGAAACGAAAGCCCCGCGCCAGGTTTGGTGACACGACGCGGGTACTTTCGGAGTTAGTCCAAACAATTATTCATCATTTAAATCAGTATAGTAGACTTTATTCGGATAAATTTTTCGCTGTACGCGCAAGCGGACGCAATCAATCTTTCCGAATAAAGTCTAGTAAGTGAACCACTTTTTGCATTAGTATTTATCATAATTGTATTTATGTGCTCAATCAAGTCTAATACATTATCAGTGATGGTAAATGTTATTTGTTTACTCAGTCCTTTTTTTGTTATGGACAAAAAAGGACTGACTTGGAAAACCATGGCTTGAAAAATTATATGTCTATTGATTGTTCACTATCGGGTAATACTTTCAAATACAACCAAGAGCCTTTGGGAGAACGACTTAAACGTGGCTTTCGGGTAGATTTAACACAGACATTCGCACTAAACAGAAGGTTCGAGCTATATTCTGGTGTAGAATATGCTGAATTAGGGAATAAGTATTTCAGAGTTTTTCCAACCGGGATAAGAGACACGATCAACATTTACAACACGATTCAGATATTCGAAGAAAAGACTCGACTGCGTTATTTGAATTTCAGACTAGGAGTTCGAAACGAAATCTGGTCAAGTAAGTCTTTCAGTCTATTTTGTAGTGCGAATGTTTTTGGTGGCTTATTACTAGGAGCTCGCTATGTAGCGCATGAGTTATCTGGGGATGCATTCTATAAAACTCGTATCAATTATTATCAGAAAACGAATTGGGGAAGTCAAGTTGCAATAGGTACAAAAGTGTATCTATTGAACAAAAATACTTTCATAGTTTCTGCTTCTTATGAATTAGGAGTTCCAAATGTGTACATACCCAATACTGCATCGAGTCAATTACCCCAAGTATCACAATACACGCGAGCCTTATGTCTCACTTTGAGTGTTCCCTTTCTACAAACAAATAAAACAAAAACAGCGCTATGAAAAGCTTTTTACTTTTAGTTATTTTGGTTTTGGTAACTAGTGCGAATACTTTTAGTCAAGATTGCCCTGGTGCCCTAAACGTAGTTCAGGTACTTCCTGTGAACCCGCCTTGCGGTTCTGTGGGAAATTTTACTTTCATTGTATACCTTGATAAACCTAATCAAAATGTAAGTTACCAACATGGTCCTGATGCTGCTGACTGTTTCGATTTACCCACCGGTTGGACTTTTGCCCAGACAGCGTATAAAGGACTTGAGAAGATTGGCCCCATATACTATGAAAAATATGAAATCACCGTGCAGCCTGGGCAATACAATGCTGGTACTGGCAGAATCAGAAACAAGGCGTTTTGTGGCACATCTACCCCTCTGTATTCGCAATGGTACTCGTTTAATATATCCAGACCTGCATCTGCAGCGGCTCGTAACTTGACAGGAAGTGATAACATCTGTGTTGGCGGTTCAAGTACTTTTTCGCTTAACGCAGTGCCAGGAGACGGTAATTTTACTTGGAGTACAGGAGGAAGTTTGTTTATAAATGGTAGTCAAGGTAGTTCTTCAATTCAAGCAGGAGGGAATAGCAATGGTAGTAGCAACATTCAGGTCAGCTTTTCGGATGCCTGTTCAAACTCGATAACCCGGAATAAATTTGTTTTCGCAGGCACTCCTACCCTTCAACAAATGACTTACGGAACGGCAGGAACAGGTGTAAATAATACTGTGTACACCGTAAATTCGGTTTCAGCGAATACATGGTATATAGTGCGGGCCAACGAACCCAGGTTGGTATGGAACCCTAACAACTCTTCGGTTAACGGATACGTCAGTGGTCCCTATGAGTACAGATTCTATCTCAATCCCGGCCAAACGCTTATGTTTTATCCCCTTACGGCAACGAACAGTTGTGGGACAAATACTCGTAATCCCACCTTCACAACTTCATCGTCGTATCGGGTTTTACTGAATCCTTCTACTACAAATCTGCTGGTAGAATTCGATAATACGGACTATTTAGAAGCGTTGCCTGAGCAAGTCGATTTACTCAGCGAAAAATCAACTAACCCAGTGTTGTCCGTGAAAATAAAAGATATTTTTGATCGTAAAGCCTTCAAAAATGGGAATGGTCTGGAATTCGACACGAAAAATCTACCTCGTGGTACCTACTTATTTGCGTGTGAGCGATTCTAAGAAAAAAGAGAATCAAGTTGAGACGAAACGCATATTGCTTGAGTAAAAGCGATAAACATATCATTTGACCTTCCCAGGCAGACACTAGGGTATTTTATTAAGCTGTCACCTAGACTGCTCAGTATTATCCTCACCCTAACCGCCTATCTCGGCAAGGGTTAGGTACCTTACCCTGTCTACTAATAATTGCGGAAAGCAGATGCTTGCCCTACTTCCCCAAAACGATACTCCCGTAAGCACTCAGCCGCAGGCGCGCGTCTATCAGCGTAGTAGTACTATGGGTTTGGAAAAGGATGCGGAAAAAAGACGATTCTTCTTCGCCCAAATCAATGAGTTTTGTGCAGCCCGAAATATTGTGGATCACCAGTACCGGCTCCGATGCATGGGTACGGTAGTAAGCAACAATCTTATGCATACCCGGCAGGGCTGAACGCAAATTCGGATGAACGATTTGGGCCAAAGCCGGATCCTGTAAAGGCAGCCAATGCCATGCATGCCTATACCGAGGCCGGATTTACAACATTTGATATGGCCGATCACTATGGTTCGGCGGAAGAAATTGCGGGTACTTTCCGGAATCAGTATGGGAAAGATGCCGCACAACTATTTACCAAATGGGTGCCTTCTCCCGGACAGATCACCCGGCAACAGGTGCGGGAGGCCGTTCAAATGGCCCCGACCCGCATGCGCTCGGATTAGATTGACCTCATGCAGTTTCACGCTTGGCAATACTCCCATCCTTCGTGGGTAGATTGTTTGTATTGGTTACAAGAGCTTAAAGAAGAGGGGATGATCAAGTATCTGGGCCTGACAAATTTTGATACCGCGCATTTACAGATCATCGTCAACAGCGGCATTGAAGTGGTATCGAATCAGGTGTGTTATTCATTACTTGACCAACGGCCGGCCGGCAAAATGACGGAGCTATGCTTCCAACATACTATAAAACTGTTGGCTTTTGGTACCGTGGCCGGAGGATTCTTGTCGGACAAATGGTTGGGAAAACCAGAACCAATCCTGAACGAATCCCTAACCTGGTCGCAGATGAAGTACAAGCGGTTTATTGATTCCGCCGGAGGCTGGGAGAAATTTCAATCGTTATTGCAAGTACTAGCCACTATTGCGCAGAAATATGAGATAAGTACGGCCAATATCGCCAGTAGGTACATGCTCGATCAGCCAGCGGTAGCCGGGGTTATCATCGGGGCAAGGTTAGGCGAATCTGCTCACATTGCCGACAACGAAAAACTATTTAGCTTTTCGCTTGGTGCAGGGGATAAGGAGGAGATTAAAAAGGTACTTTCTCAACTAGAAACTATACCCGGTGACTGCGGAGACGAGTACCGCAAGCCTCCTTTTTTGACGGCTTCGGGTGATCTAAGCCACCATTTGGAAGGCTTTCCGGCCCCGTACCCAACCGTAGCGGGTACCGACGGACGGACCAAGGCTTTAAGCGGGACGATCTGGGAAGACATCGCTGGGTTCAGTCGGGCGGTACGAAAAGGAAACCGGATTATGGTGTCGGGTACTACGGCTACACATGGAATCCAGGTAATGGGCGGAACTGATCCGGCGGCCCAAACCCACTATGTTATTGATAAGTTGGAAGGAGCTATTCAGTCGTTGGGCGGAAGCTTGGAAGAAGTGGTACGAACGCGGATATTTATTAAGAATATGAACGATTGGGAAGCCGTTGCCCGCGCGCACGGCGAGCGCTTTGGTACCATACAGCCCGCTAATACCATGGTTAAAGCTGAATTGATCGGGGAGGAGTATCTCGTCGAAATTGAGGCTGATGCGATCGTAGATCATTTATAGAAGAGTAGCCACGATTGATTATTAGATTTAATAGTATTTTCCTGTTATTTTTCCTTTTTTTAATTATCTCTTCAAAAAGTCTTAAAACCTAACTGATGAAAAAGATTAATCTCATTCTGGTAGCCATCCTATTTTGTTTTTCCAGTGCCACCTTTGCCCAAAGTAACGCTGACCTTACCGGAGCCTGGGTATTTACGGTAGAAACCGACCAAGGAAGTGGCACTCCAACGTTCAATTTAAAGCAGGATGCCGAAGGAAAACTTACCGGCACCTACGAAGGTCAACTGGGAGCTACGGACGTAAAAGGTACGGTTAAAGCAAATGCTTTTCACATCGAGTTTATGGTACAAGACAATCTGATTGTGTACGATGGAACATTAGAAAACGAAACTGTACGTGGGAAAGTAGTGCTGGGTACCTTGGCGTTAGGGACTTTTACGGGGAAGAGAAAGCCGTAGGGTTTGGTAAATCTACCCCCAAACCCCAAAAGTATAATTTTGAGGAGCAACGAGATAGTACAATGAAAAAACTAGTCTACATATCCGGTGCCCTATTCTTCTCCATCACAGTGTTGGCGGTGCTTTTCAAGTTGCTGCACTTACAGGGAGCTTCCGAATTATTGATTGTTGGGTTGGCGGGTATTGCCCTAATTTGGATTCCTGCTTTTGCAAAATATCGGTATGATCAATCAATTAACAGGTGATAATCCTGTGTTTTTCCTGAAAGTAAACACTAATTGACCGGAGCAGCATTACGTACTGCCGTGGAGCAGATTCTTAAAGTCCACCACACAAATCAACCTAAATCAGCGGTGCCGATGCTACTCCGTCCCGAACTCATTCAGCAAATACAGGGTATTATTGCCCAATCGCGCGAAAATGCCATCCGTTCGGTAGATACGGAGCGGGTCCTTATGTATTGGCAAATCGGCCACGTAATTTTCGAGGAAGAGCAGCAGGGAGAAGACCGGGCCGGGTATGGTACTTTTTTAATTCAGGGTCTGGCTGATGAGTTACAGCCCCAATTTGGGAGTGGGTTTTCAACGAGACAATTGGAGTTGTGCCGACAATTTTATCGCACATTTCCAATTGCGAACGCACTGCGTTCGCAATTGAGTTGGACACATTATCGCCTGCTTATCCGTATTGACAATGAGGATAAACGAGAGTTTTACATCGCCGAAGCTACCAAAAACAACTGGTCAGCGCGCCAACTGGAACGGCAGGTAAATAGCCAGTTGTTTGAACGGCTGCTGCTCAGTAACGATATAGCTTCGGTATTGCAGGTAGCTCGAAACGAAAAACCACCCGCCGAACCCCGGGATATTATCAAAGACCCGATGGTATTGGAATTTTTGGGTTTGAAACGGGAGTCTGCTTACTACGAGAGAGATTTGGAAAGCGCCTTGATCACCCACCTCTACGACTTTATGCTCGAATTAGGCAATGGCTTTTCATTCGTAGCCCGACAGAAGCGCATCCACTTGGAAGGAGATGATTTTTTTGTGGATCTGGTCTTTTACAACCGCTTATTGCAATGCTTTGTCATCATAGAAATCAAGACGGATAAGCTTACGCATCAGGATTTAGGACAGCTTCAGATGTACGTCAATTACTTCGACCGCCATGAGAAACAGTCCTTTGAAAACCCCACCATTGGGATTTTGCTCTGTGCCGATAAAAACGATGCCGTCGTTAAAATCACTCTCCCCGAAAACAATAAGTCTATTGTTGCGAGCAAGTACCAGCTCTATCTACCCACGGAGCAGCAGTTGATCGAGGAGGTCAGGAAGGAAATGGAAAAGCTGGTAGGTGGTACCGAATAGCAGCTGTTTGGGGTATCATGGATTAGGTTTAAAAGATAATTCTTCAAAATACCAGAGAACTTTGCTTTCTCAATCAACCAATTCCCCCACTTTTCCTGTTATACTCACAGTATAGAACATCAACACGAATTTATCCCTGATTTATGCCCAGAATTAAAGTTGCCAGCTGTGTTTTGAACCAAACTCCTATGGCTTGGGAGAGTAATACCCAAAATATATTAAATGCCATCGAGGAAGCCCGTCGTCAGGAGGTAAGTCTGTTGTGTCTGCCGGAGTTTTGTATAACGGGTTATGGCTGTGAGGATTACTATTTTGCTCATGACCTGGAAGTACAAGCCCAAAGGTGTCTTTTGGATATTGTGGACCATACTCAGGATATCATCGTCGCGCTTGGATTGCCCCTTCGGCATAACAACCGGCTGTATGACGTAGCCTGCCTGGTGGCCAACAAACGTATTTTGGGCTTTTATTGTAAGCAAAACTTAGCCAACAACGGCATCCACTACGAAACCCGCTGGTTTCACGCCTGGCCTCCCGGTATAGTTGAAAACACCGAAATAAACCGGATTAACTACCCGATCGGGGATGTAGTATTTGACGTATCAGGCGTGCGCATTGCCTTTGAGATATGCGAAGACGCCTGGATTGCCAACCGCCCCGGAAGAAGACATTACGAGCGCGGCGTGGACATTATGCTGAATCCCAGCGCCAGCCACTTCTCTTTCCATAAGTTCGTGACCCGCGAGCGGTTTGTGATTGATGCCTCCCGTTCGTTTGGGTGCAGCTATATTTACACCAATATGGTGGGCAATGAGGCCGGTCGGGCGGTGTACGATGGCGACGCCATGATTGCCTCCAACGGTGATTTTATGGTGTCGAGTAATCGGTTTACCTATGAGGATTTTCTGATAACCTCAGCCGTGATCGATACTGACTACACGCGACTCAGTCAGGTGCAGAATTTCTCAAAACTACCCCAAGACAAGAATTGGAAAGTACTTGGCTCATTTGATTTCCCGGACGTAGAGCCTGTCATTCATCAGGTGGCAGTACTCGAACCATTTGAGGGTGGAGGGGCCCTGAAAGAAGAAGAATTTGCCCGAGCAGTATGCCTTGGCTTATTTGATTACCTACGCAAAAGCCGTTCGCAGGGCTTTACTGTCTCCCTCTCGGGTGGTGCTGATTCCAGCGCTTGCGTGGCGTTGTGCGGTCTGATGGTACGGCTAGCCGAGGAAAGTATCGGGCTGGATCGTTTTAAGCAGAAGCTCTCCCACATTACCAAGATTCAGAAGGCTACTACCGCCGAGGAAATTACCAAAGAGCTAATCCACGCCATCTATCAAGGTACGGAAAATAGCTCAGCGGATACCTTGGAGTCGGCTCGATCGCTGGCCGAATCCATTGGCGCTACTTTTTATGAAATTAACATCAACGGTCTGGTAGAAACGTACACCCAACTAATCGAAGGTCAGATTGGCCGTGAGCTTAGCTGGAAAACTGACGATATTGCTTTACAGAATATTCAGGCCAGGGTACGTGCCCCGAGCGTGTGGTTACTTACCAATTTGACGAACCACCTCTTGCTATCCACCTCCAACCGCTCCGAAGTAGCCGTTGGCTATGCTACCATGGATGGCGACACTGCGGGGAGTATCAGCCCGATTGCCGGTATCGACAAACATTACCTGAGGCAGTGGCTTCGTTGGCTCGAAACCGTGGGCTGTGAAGTAAACGGAAAGCACATTAAGATTGAAGGACTGAAAAAAGTAAATAGCCTGCAACCAACCGCTGAGCTGCGCCCGCTGGACCAACGGCAAACCGACGAAGACGATTTGATGGCCTATGAATTTTTAGATGCCCTGGAAGAAGTTGCAATACGGGATAAAAAACCACCCGTGGACTGCTACCGGAGTATGCTGGTGCGGTTTAAGGGTCAATATACCGAATTGCAGATGCTTACCTGGACGGAGCGATTCTTTAAACTTTGGAGCCGCAACCAATGGAAACGCGAGCGTTACGCGCCGTCCTTCCATTTGGACGATCTGAGCCTGGACCCTCGCACCTGGTGCCGTTTCCCAATTCTTTCGGGTGGCTTTGAGCGGGAATTAGAGGAACTTAAAGAGTATGCTGCCACCGCTAAGATTACCCCAAAAGTACATCGAATAGGATTTTGATTTAGCTACCTACCAACCTACTTTTTTCTGAATTTCTTGATTCGGTGGAACGTTAGGAAATTGGCATCGTGGTTATTGTGGGCCCCGCCCAAACCATCATCGTAGGCGGTACGGGACACAAACGCAATATCTTTTCCTTCAAAAAGCCAATCTACATACTGAAAACCGTGGTTTACCGCGTCGGGATGTTGGAGTAGTATCCCGTGAAATTTCCAATCGGTAAGATCAGTCGAGCTAAAAAGAGCCAGGGTATTCCGCAAACTAGCGGAGTTTTTACCTTGGCTCTTTGCTTTTACGTCCTCCGGTATAAAGTTGCCGAGCGTCCAGTACCGTTTTGATTTCGGATCGTAGCGAATAGTAAACTTCTTGCTTCCTCCGGGAAATGGTTTAAATCCTGTTTCGGGATCAAAATTGGCAGTTTTTCCATCCGCACTAATCTTGACGAAGGCGGCGCTTTCTTCAAGGGTAGTGCGGTTGTCTACCCGTAAAATATCCAGGATGGTACCATCGGGACCAACGACCGCATTTCCTTCCAGCCACCCTCTGAAATTACCATTCAGAAAAGTAGAATCATACCGCAGTATGTTGCTGGACGTCCAGTTGTCGGCCATCATCGGATCGGCATCCAACGGTATCGACATCATGTAAGCACTGTACCGCTTGCCCCAAACCTTGGGCGGTCCGGTGGCGTCTTCCATGGCCCGCCACAGTCTGCCGTTATGTTCAATAATCGGTACGGGAGCGCAATGGTATTCTCCAACTTTTAGTAGTCCATTGTTCTTGTCGGTGGGGTTGGTCCAGCTTTTTCCTCCGTCGGTTGATTTACGGATGATCATATTGCCGTGGTGATGGTGCGTGCCCAGAAAATAGAGGTTGGACTGATGGACGAATAGTTTCGACCAGAATTGCCCCTCTAATTCGGCGATTTGCTTCCAGGTTTTACCCTTATCCTCCGAACTAAATATCCGCGAAGTAGCACTTTGGTGCTCGTTGCTATTCGGGCCAAAGAAATCATGGGAAGCAACGTAGGTCCCAGTAGGTAAAATAGCTATACTGGGTGACCCGAGGTATAGACCAGAAGAAGCCGGACTATGGGTAATAATGACACCCGGCACTTGACTAAAATCTGCTCTTTGGGCAAAAATTACAACCGAAAAATACAAATACAGGGTGAGAGAAGTCGAAAGCTTGCGAATGGACATAGGAGAGGCAGTTTTGATCTGTACCCTAGTAAAGCAGCGATTGATCATATTTAACCATTGGTCGGAGAGGAATGATCAATTATTTCTCCCGAAGATGGCTATCGGTTGCAGATTCTTAGACCAGCCTGAAAACCAATCCAGCCGTAGTTGCTTTGGGAAGCGTTGGGTACTCCACCAATCCACAGCGGATTGCGCCTACTACCCGTACCTTCCAGAAGCCCCCGGTAGGGTGAATTAAAGAAGTTGAGGGTAGGGCCAACCGAAAGGGCCAGCCTGTTGCTAAGTTTTTTCTCTAAGGCTACCACTAGTCTGAGGTGGTCTGCCTGCGGTTGTTGCCAGAATCTCTTTTGAATTGCCACGCGGTTTAACACCAGATCGGCGTTCAGCATCCAGCCGCGACCCAGCGAACGCGCGGTGCCAATTCCGTAGCCTAAGCTCCCAATTGGTTTGCCATTTATAAATCCACTAGTACCAAGGGTGAATATATTATAGAACTTTTTTACGCCGGTTTTGAAGGTAATGTTACCATAATTGAAGTCATCGGTGGTGAATTCGAGTCGACGGTACCCGTTAAATTTTACGTAGCTGAAATAACCGATGGGAGTTGTGTTGGTTGAATCAGCGATGTTTATGATCCCTAATTGGTGCCCTCTGTTTACTTTGTGCGCATAGTTTAGAATTCCGGCCATTTGCCAGCCGTACAAGGTCCGCCCGGCTACGTTGACGCCACCGGATATTTGAATCCCGCGTACGTCGCGTCCTACTACATTGGCCATGCCGGAAAACTGTCCGCCGTCAAAGTCTTTGCCATTCACATTAAAGCCTCCCGATGCCTGAACTCCGTCCACGTTTTCAATCACCAGATTCAGTCCTCCGGCGAGTTGAACACCACTGACATTTCGTCCCACCGCGTTGGCTAGTCCGGCGGCCTGTACGCCGTACACGTCCAGACGTACCACGTTGAGCCCTCCACCAAGTTCGAGCGCATTTACTCCGAGAGAATAACCAGCGAATAAATTCAACGAAATATCATTGATGACGTTACCGCTCAACTGTTGATTGGTGCCAATGAAAGGTAGGATCGATGCCTGAAAAGGGCGGTATAAGGTATCAGAAATATTACTGGTATGAATAAGTTGTCTGGCGGATGAAAAAGCATACACCAGTCCGTCGCGGATGTATTTTAAGGACTCACTGAGGGGCTCAGGTTTTCTTTCTTTACGTTGTAGGGGCACAATAGAGTCAGGCTCCGGTTGTCGGGAAACCACGATTACCGGGATTTCGACCTTGGGTTGGATGGAGTCGCGTCGGGTGGTCATTTTTGGCTCCGGACTTGGGATGGGACGCAGCGTATCTGGCACCAAACTAATTGAATAGTAAGAGTTTTTTCGGGAATTAATCTTGATCGTCCTGCCGGTATAGGCCGATTTCCGTACTTCTAGTTTGAGTTGGTCGGGTAGGGCAGGTAAGGTGATTTTATAATAGCCAAACTTATTACTCACCGCGGAGGCTAGCGTAACCGGCTCGTAAATACTGACATCAGGTAGCCTTTCTCCGGTCAGTTCATCCACGATATATCCATTCAGATAGAAACTGCTTGTTTCTTTTTCGGCGGTAGGTGGCGCTTTTACCAGAATAATGTACTTGCGGCGCTCCTTGAAAGTCACGGTTCCGTCGAAAAGTACATTCAAGATTTCGCGTACACTTTGGTTGGTGGCGTTGATCGATACCCTGCTTTTGACATCAATGGCATCCGGACTGTACGAAAAGTTAAAACTACCCTTAGCCGCGATCTGTCGAAGCACCTCCTCCATCCGTTGGTTGGTGACCCGAATGCTCATTTTGCTTTCCAATAGTGGCGTAGGGGCCTGCCCACTACTAATGGTAGCACCTAAGAGCGTGGCAAAAATAGCCAAGGCGATAAGTTTTACACCGAAACCGAAAGAACCAGGGTGATTTAAGCGATCCATCATTGACAGCCCTTTCCTTCTAACCAATAGACGTTACCTTCCTGCCGGATGGTAACATTCATGGTTTCGGCAATGAGCAGCAGCGTAGCGTCAAAACTCTCTCGCTCGTAGTGGGCCGTGAGCCGGCAATCTGCCAGTTGAGTGCCCGCTAGTCGTACGTTCGCGTGGAAACCCTGATTAAGCGTTTGGATCACTTCTTCGAGGGAGGTGGCGGTAAAATCAAAAACCTTGGTACTGTACGCGGCAATATTTTTAGTTGCCATCATGGACCGAAACACGGTATCGGTTACCACCACTCCTTCTCCGGGGAGTAAGCTAACTTTTCGCTCGGCTTTACTGACTTCCACTTTGCCGGTTTTTACTGCTACCTCTACCACTTCCTGATTCGCTTTCACGTTAAAGGAAGTACCAAGAACGCGAATTTCGGTACCGTTGGCATCAATCACGAAAGGATGACTTGCATCAGGTGTTACGTCAAAAAACGCTTCCCCTTGCAGCTTTACCGCCCGGATATCACCGGTGAGGCCTTCGGGGTAAGTGAGGGTGGAGTTGTAATTTAAAAAAAATCTGGTGCCGTCGGGTAGTGTTTTTTCGTAGGTATTATTTTGGGTGGAAACTGATACCAGGGTCGGTTCGGAAGTGGCACTAAATTGCACCCAACCCCAGGCGAGAAGTGCAAGCGTTACTGCCGCGACGGCTAAATACTGGTAAGTAAAACGATTAGGGGTAGAAACACTAGTAGGTACTGATTTTGGTGGAGCTATGGGAGGCGATACTACCTCACGCGATGCCGTGGGTGCGCGCATTTGGGCCAGCACCTTTTTCCATGCGGTATCGGTATCCGGGGCAACTGTCTGTCGACCCGCGGCTCGGCTTCTTTCCCAAAGCTTACGGTAAGCCCGTAATTCTGCGATGTGGTCGGGTGATGCTTCCAGCCACGTTTCTACCTGCTCGATTTCCTTGCGGCTAGCCGAGCTAGCCAGATAGCGGGCCAGTAGTTCGTCAGATATAGTTATATTATTCAAAGTGTTTCGTTATACAGGTTAAAAAAACAACGGCAAAGCTCCCACAAGAAGAGGAAGGTAATCGGCCAGTTCGGTACGCATAATTCGCAGAGCCTTACCAATCTGATTTTCTACGGTTTTAATCGATAGTCCAAGCTTATCCGCAATTTCCTGGTAACGGAGTTCCTCAAAACGGCTCATTCTGAACACTACTTGGCATTGCTCTGGAAGCTTGCGGACGGCCTGTTCAATTCTTTCTTCCAGTTCACTACCATAAATGGCCTCCGCTACTGCGTCATGAGAATCAGATTGATGATTGAGCGCGTATTCGCGGTGATTTTCACGTACCCCGTAGTGTTTAATGCGGTTGAGGCAATGGTTGTGTACCGCCCGGTACAGGTAGGCTTTCAGTGACAACGTTATTTCCAGGTCGGCGCGTTTTTCCCAGATATTCAGAAATACCGTTTGAACCATCTCTTCGGCTTCGTCCAGATCTTTCAGAATAGAATTAGCGTAGTGGCACAGCCGTTCGTAGTAGGTACGAAACATCTGCTCAAAGGCAGATTCTTGCCCTTGCCGAATGGCATTAACTATGTCGGGATCGGATAACGGAATCAAAGCGGTTGTTTTTTTATCAATCAAAAATACGTAATCCGCTTGGGGTTCGGCCTCCCGATTTTGAAGAACGGTTGCTGTCAAGGTTGAATTCCTTTTATTCGGTGACAGTTAGCGGCGGATAGTCCCCCTATACCCGGCAGAAATAAATATTTATTGGGTCTAGTAGGGGAAGTGCCAAGTTCGGATGTCACAATTCAAACGATTAGGTCAGGCAAAAGTTCCTAGCCGTCGGGGGGAATTCGCCCTACCAACTACTATGATTTATAATCTATTAGCCATGAAACAGTTATCTGATTTCTTCTTACGTTGTGCCTTTTTAATCGTGGTGGCTGTCGGAACACAGTCGTGCATCTACATCAATGATTTGAACGGGGACGTCTCCCCACGAGGGGTTGTTACCCGAGAAATTAACCTTTCTAATTTCGATCAGCTATCCATGGGGAGCGCTTATTCTATCCACGTAAAGCAAGGTAATGAGTTTCGGATTACCGTAACCGGTGAACTGAATGATGTGGATGATCTTGAAGTTACTGTAAGTCGGTCGGGCGTGTTGGAAATCAGGTACCGCAATACCTGGCGAAACCGTCGTGACCGCATGGATATTGATATTGTGATGCCCGACCTGGTAGCGGTTGATTTTTCGGGAGCATCCGTGTCAACGATCAGGGGTTTTGAAGATTTGCCGAGTGTGGGTCTCCGGCTCTCGGGTGCTTCCAAGTCGTTTTTTGTGGGTTTGTCGGACCGACTCAATTTAGACCTTTCGGGTGCGTCGGAGCTGAATTTGGAAGGTGAGGGCGGTTTGCTGACGGGTACGCTATCGGGTGCCTCCCAGCTTTTTGCCTTTTCTTTGCCCGTAAACGAAGCCGATCTAAATCTTTCGGGCGCGAGCCGGGCAAGAGTATGGGCCACGAGTTTGTTAAAAGTAGATGCCAGCGGAGCCAGCAATGTACGTTACAGAGGTAATCCGACCGTCGATCAGCGTCTATCGGGAGGCAGCACGCTTACCCGCGACTAACCTCATCGAATGATCCCGTAGCGAGCTTTGGCGTTTTTTCGCGACATCCCGTCAAAATGCCACCATTCGGTGGGGTTGACCGAAAATCCGGCCCGGGTCATGGCCTTTCTCAATATAGTTCTGTTCGCTACCTGTGCCTTAGAAAGTTGCCCTTTGCTTAGCATTTGGGCCTCCAAGCGGGGATAGGCCAGCGGGCCAAAGAAATCATAAGGGGTTCCCATATCCAGGGGAGCCCCTTTTTCGTCGGCAACCGTCAGGTCAATGGCACACCCAAAATTATGGATCGAACCAATTTTAGGATCGGCCACGTACTGCGGTTTTTGCTGGACCGGAATTTTTAGGTCATCCAGCGCATCCCACAGAATATACTGAACGGCATTGGGGCGGGCGGCATCGTATACCAGTAATCGGCAGCCCGGGTGCCGTGCTTGGAGAGCCGCACTGGCTTTGGCGAGTTTGGCGGCTATATCGGGTTGAAGGTAGGCGTTGTTCAAGTCTCCGTACACGTCTTTCTTAACAAAGTTATCGGTCGTTGAGTACTTTAATTCTACCAGAATGGTGGAGTCCACGGTTTGTAGATTTACCAGTCCCTGTTTGATCATTTGCTCCTCAAAAGGGGAGATTACTACTGGTTTTCCTTCCGTTTTGGCGGGTTCCGCTTCGGTAACAGATAAGGTAAGAATATCCTGGGTTTGGCTGGGTTGGTCGGTAGAGCTGTGGCAGGAGATAAAGCTGGTAAATCCAAGGAGCAGTAGGGCGATAAAAGTATGGTTTTTCATCAAGTGTAATTTCAAAAGAAGGGTTAGCACAAAACCAAAAAGTGACACAATGTAAAGGTAGGGTTTGAAAGATAGAAATCCGGCTGAGGTTATCAGCCGGATTTCTATCTTAAATTAATGATTGATAAATATTATCAGTACCTACGGACTTTCACCTTGGATAACCCGCCTTCGTAACTGATCATAATTTTATGAGCTGATTCAGAGTAGCCGGGCGTGCGGTACAAACCGTCTTCTATTTTGGTAAAATCCTTAAGATTTTTAATATTCAGTGCGCCATCTATCTTGATTTCGCACCCAACCGCTTTCGGAATCTCTAAGGTAACAGAGGCTACCCCTGACTCAATTTCTACGTTGGTTTCCTCTACATTATCGCCTAAGCGTAATTCAAGATCGGCCACGCCCGTACTTATTTTGAGGGATTTAACCTGGTGTTTACTCAAATCAAAATCAGCTTTTCCAGCGCCCAGGCCCAAGTCAATATTCCAAATGGCCTTCGGGTTAAGCTTGAAATTAACCTTATTCTTGATGTCGCCATTTTTGAGCTTCACCTGATTGTTCTCCATCTTGAAATCGATAGAGGCGGTGTTGCTATTGCGGTTGTTACGGATACTGGACTCAAATCCACCCAGGGTAGAACGGCTTTCGGCTTCAAAAAGCTTATCGGTGGTACCTTTCAGATTGAATTCGCCGGCTCCTCCTTCAAAGTTGAGGGTCGCTTCCCGTAAGTCATTTTCCATGTCATACTCGTAGTGCTGACTTTTCATTTTTCGGGTTGGTTCGGTTGACTCGGTAGAGTCGGTTTTCTCCTGATCGTAGCCCCGATTACGCTCCCGACGGTCACCGAAGTCCCACTCGTCATCGTCATTATCCCAATTAAAATTCCAGTTGTTTCCGGAGCGGTTAATTGCTCTTTCGGTACGATGGGTAATCCCCCCCAATACCGCCAAAGTAATCAGTATTCCGGCTATTCCTTTGCCAATGCCTCGGCGCTGCTGGCCCGACGCTAGAATGCTAATACCGGCAAGGATAAGTAGTACCGGCCAGAAGCGGGAAATTTCCTGCCAATCGAATTGTAATAACCCCATGGTTCGGAGGAGCCAACCGATACCGATCAGGAGGAGTAAACCTCCCCAAAATACATTGTTAGATCTTCTCATTTTAGTCTTAGGTTAAATGTTAGAGTTTTGGTCTGAGCTCAGCTGATGGCGAACCAACAGCAATGTCCCGGATATAATCAGAATAATGGGAAGGAAGTAGCGTCCAAAATCAAAATTGGAAAATTCTTCGATCAAAAAAAGGGAGCCAACTACAATGAGCATGATACCCCAGAATGCATTTCGAAAATTCATGGCTATATAAATTAGTGAGGTGTTAAATGAGTGAATAGTGTGCACTACCGAACCTGCGGAGGCTCGCTATCGGGATCAGTTTCTCCATCCGGGTCAGCCGGACCGGCACTTTCTGATCCTTCTGAGGTAGGTGCGTCGGTTGGTTTTGCCGTATCAAACGGGCGATAAGGTACCGGGTCCGGTTCTACGGGAGGGGTAGGAGGAGTCGGTGGTGGATTGTACGTAAAACCACCGTCAAACTGCTCCTTATCGCGCTGCCGAAGCAGCAAGTAGGCACCGGCAACAATCAGGGCAGCCGGCCAGACATACTCACGAATTTGATACCAATAGGGTAGTTCATTGAGCAAAAGGATTCCACCCACGCCGAGTAAAGCGATACCGAGGATTTTAACCGTCCGGTCGGGGTCTGAGCTTTTTGTAAAAAAATTAGATCCGAAGGATTCACGGGCAGGGTTGTCCGCCGAGCTACCGGCCGTATTGATATTCGTTTTGGGATCACTTTCGGGTAGAACTGCCCACAGAATGATGTAGGCAATAGTGGTCCAGAAAAAGCTGGGAGGAATAGGAAGTAGCAGAGCTACCGCCCACAAGACCCGGACAATGGTCGTATCTATACCAAAGTAATTAGCCATTCCGGAGGCTACGCCGCCCAAGACGGCATCTGAGGGTATTCGGGTTAATCTCTTTTCCATAGCGAGTATTTTGTATTTAAGTAGTTGAAAGGTAGGTACAGTACAAATAAGAACACTTACTTCAAATAAAGTAAAATTGCCCTTTATTTGCAATCAAAGGTAGTGGGTAATACAAGATACTCCTATCATGAAGTTTATAATCGGTTTTTGATCATGTTGAATGGCGTTTTTGTGGGGTGAATACTTCTCCCTCTTAATGAATCAGGAACTAATTAGTAGTTCAATCATCCTCTTCCAACGCTTCAAGAATGTCCATCATGGCGCCAAAATCCTTGTAACCCGGCCGGATTTCGTCCCCTCCACGAAGTGCAATACCCTTGATATTCAGTTCTTCCACGGCGTCCAGCACGGCATCCTGGCTATCCAACCCAAAACCAAGTAAAATGGGGTACTCCTGGCTAAGTGCCTTGATGTAATCCTTCCACTCATTGGTTAGTTCGGCATTCTGATCGCTTTCCAAAAGGAAATAGGTCACTTCTGAGCTATACCGCCCCATGAGGGCATCCAGTTCGTCGGCTTCGTAGTGATCTACGTCGACCCGGAGTAGGAGCGGCTTGTCCAGCTCCCGGTTTAGAATCGGCAGAAGGTCAGGGTCAGAAACCTGCAAAGCTTCGCAAGGGTACTCTTCAAGGAGGCTTAGCAAGGCTACGGGATCGGTCATTGAGGTTTCGGCAACTATCTGTATGCCAGATATCCATCCTTTCAATTCTCCAAATTTCTTCGGGGAAATATAAGCCTGTGATCCTTCGTCGATGGAGAAACCCAGCATCTCTACGCCCATCCCCGCGCAGTAACGGGCGTCGGAAAGATTGGTGACGTTACTTATTTTAACAAAACTTGTAAGCATAATATAGGGAAGAAGTAATTCAGAAATTAGCACCCGAGTATCTGGTTGTTAACCCTGACGTGAATTGAACTTGAAGTTGATGATTTTTTTATATCTCACTTCTGAATCCCCAAAACTACCACAAACTTCTATTCTGATCCAAAAAGGAACTAACTTTGCTTCGAGGAATGTTCAAATTCCTTTGTCACAATATATAAATTAAATCGGAAGGCTTTGAACCTTCGCTGATTACGAGATGAGTAAACACGGAAGAATACTAGTTGCCATGAGTGGTGGCATTGATAGCTCACTGGCTGCGGTGATGCTCCACGAAGAAGGATACGAAGTGATTGGCATGACCATGAAGACCTGGGACTATGCCGGTAGCGGAGGATCCAAGAAAGAAACAGGTTGCTGCTCACTTGACTCCATTAATGATGCCCGTACCATTGCGGTACAACTGGGCTTTCCTCACTACATCCTTGATATCCGGGCTGAGTTTGGTGATTACGTGATTGATCACTTTACGGGAGAATACCTGGAAGGGCGTACGCCGAACCCCTGCGTGCTGTGCAATACGCACATTAAGTGGGATGCTCTGCTCCGTCGGGCCGATCGTCTGGACTGTGAGTCGATTGCCACGGGTCATTACGCCAATATTCGGGAAGAAAACGGCCGCCACATTCTTTCCAAAGGTGTTGATGCCTGGAAAGATCAGAGCTACGTGCTTTGGGGCGTTTCTCAGGAAAGCCTTAGCCGCACGAAACTACCCTTGGGCCACCTCCACAAGAGTGATATCCGGGCCATGGCTACGGAGCGCGGATTCATGGAGTTGGTAAACAAATCGGAAAGCTATGAGATATGCTTTGTACCCGATAACGATTACCGGGGCTTTTTGAAGCGTCGTGTTCCGGGTCTGGAAGCGCAGGTAGCCGGAGGTAACTTTGTGCACGCAGATGGTACCGTTTTGGGGCAGCACGAAGGGTATCCATTTTATACCGTGGGTCAACGCAAAGGATTAGGTATTGCCTTAGGTAGACCAGTATTCGTGACCGAAATTCGGAAAGACTCCAACGAAGTTGTACTGGGTGACCTACCCGACCTGTACCGGGATGGTATGTACGTCAGTAAGCTAAACATGCAGAAGTATGCGTCTTTGGAAGCTCCGCTGGAAACAGTATCCAAAGTGCGTTACAAGCACGACGGTACTCCGGCAACTGTTATTCAGGAAGGTCCAGATAAAATACGGGTTAATTTCCACGATGGCGTGAACGGTATTGCACCCGGACAAGCTGCGGTATTTTACGAAGGTGACGACGTAGTAGGTGGAGGTTGGATTATGAAAAGTTTCCGGCAGGATCAGAATGATTGATTGATTGAAGGAATGATAGAATGATTTTTTTCGATCACTCTTCCAATCCAACCGATGAACGATGTCTGCAACAACTTTATAGCCTATCTTAGGTAGCTGGCTGTTTTATGGTAGCGTTTGGAGAATAAATACTTTGAGTTCCGGAAGCGTGAAGGGTGTTTTCCGGAATCCACAGAACTAAAACAGCTGATCCGCGACCGGGTTACACCCGATAAAAGCCTGGGACACAGCGAGCGGAAAGAGTAGTGCTCTCTTACTCGTAAGGCAAATTCTACCAGAGAATGGGGTTATGCTTTAACGAAGCTTTTCAGTTTCCTAGGCAGGGGAAATCTACAAATATCACCCTTCTCCGAAGTATCTAAAAAGCTTCGGAGAAGGGTGATATTTGTGCCTGGAATTTAAATATCTGCGGAGAAACTTTATTTCTTTGGATTCGAACTACTGTACTACTAGCGGAAAATACCTTTCCTTGATCACATTCATGTGATGAATCGAATGCCCAATAATCATGAAGCCTAGTGACCCTACCGTAATATCAATTTGGGATGCCTGGCCGGAATGACCTAACATTTCTTCGTTAAAGCTTTGAAAAAGAGCGTGGGTTGAAGCCCTGACAATATCGTATTCATCCAATAGCTCTTCCAAATGCCGGTAACTGGCCGTAGTATTGAGCGCGTACTCATTTTCGTCAAAACCGGGTAGGGGCGTCTTGTCATTTCGCGCGATGCGCAAGGCGCGATAACTCATAATGCGCTCCGTATCAATACAATGCTGAATTGCCTCCCGGATAGTCCATTTGCCGGGCGCGTAGATTAAATCTCCCAAATTATGTAAGGCGTCGGTATCCGAAAAGACACTTTCCGGAGAGTACGTTTCCAAAGCTTCGAGTAAATCCAGATCTTCTACCAAATTAATGTAGCGATCGTAAAATTGGGGTAAGGGGTGTATGTCAGACCGTTTCATAAGGTAAATGATTTGAACTAGTTGGCTATATCCGATTTGATTTTTTTGCCTTTCAATTTTTCCTGCTTTAACAAAGCTACCACGTTTTTGATTTTAGTCCGCTTTACAGCGGCAAACGAAATGGTATCCTTCACTTCGATGAGCCCGAGCTCGTCTTTTTCCAGTCCTCCTTTTTTAAGTAGTAGTCCAACGATATCTACCTTGTTGATTTTATCTTTCTTACCGGCCGAAAGGTAGAGCGTTTCCCAGTCGGTGGGGGGCGGAAGCTTATCGACTTTCGGAAGTACTAGCTCCTCTGGCAAAGCTTCCAGGTAGGGTACGGTTTCGTCATCGGCAATCAGCAAATAGGCGGTTCCGGTGGCGTGCATACGTGCAGTTCGGCCATTGCGGTGGATAAACGCATCTTCGGTGAGGGGCAACTGGTAATGCACGATGGACTCAATCTCGGGTATATCAAGTCCACGTGAGGCAAGGTCGGTTACCACTAGTATGCGGCTACTTCCGTTTCTGAACTTCATTAGGGCGCGCTCACGGTCGGGCTGTTCCAAACCTCCGTGGAAAGTCGCGTGCGTTAAATCGTTTCGGTTCAGAATTTCGCTGATTCGCTCCACGGCATCCCGGTGGTTGCAGAAAACGAGGGTTGGTTTATTGCCAATAACGCACAACAAGGAAAACAATGTTTCCAGTTTTTCGGCGGTAACGGTGGTCACCACCTTCATTTGAAGCTTGGGTACGTAGCTGTCATTATCCAGAAAGTTTACCTCCACCAGATCACCAATACCCCTGAAATCAGATTGTATGGAAAGCGTAGTAGCCGAAGTGAATAACCGTCGCTTCAGGTTCGGCATTGCCTTAATGATCGTAGAAATATCGTACTGAAAACCCATTTCAAGAGCTTTGTCAAACTCATCCAACACCAGGGTATGAATAGTCGTAGGATCAATATTCCCTTCCCGCACGTGAAAGGCTACCCGTCCTGGTGTGCCAATAAGTAGCGTCGGTGCCTCCCGTAAGCTGTTTTCTTCCGTTTTTACGGCATGGCCCCCGTAGCAGCAGGTTACTTTATTGCCGGTACTCATGGTCTTAAAAACTTGCTCTATTTGCATGGCGAGCTCCCGGGAAGGAACAACAATAAGCGCCTGAACACCCAATTGCCCATCGGTGATACGTTCGAGTATTGCCAATAGGAAGGCCAGAGTTTTACCCGATCCCGTGGGGGAAAGTACCACCACATCACTCGTACGAGCGGCGGGCAATACGGCCTCCTGCATGGGGTTTAGGGCTTTGATATGTAGATTTTGAAGGATTGTCTGGTACATGAAAATTACTATATGTGAAAGGCACCAAAGGTAGCCCAAATTTATGGTAGTTGGCGAAAGTATCCGATGCATAAGTACTTCTCACCACAATCGAATGGTGTTCTTCCGGGCCTTTTTTAATTCGTTTGTTTATACAATTGTTGGCTCAACAAAAATGTCAGTATATATTGCAGATTCAGACTAAATTCTAGCCCTTAATTTATGAGAAAAACAGTACAGTCTTTTTGGATAGCCCTCTTTTTGGCAATTAGTTCGCCACTATACGCCCAATTAACGGTCGAGAAAATTATGCAAGACCCCAAAACCTGGGTCGGAACATCGCCCGGTAGTGTGTATTGGAGCGAAGACTCTAAAACGATTTATTTTGATTGGAATCCGGATGCCAATGAAGGTGATTCGTTGTATCAATATACTTTGGCAGATAAAAAAAACGTCAAAGTAGCGCCCGAAATTCGAAAACAACTACCCTCACAGCGCGGCGTCTATAACCGCCTGAAAACGTTGAAAGTATACGTAAAAAATGGTGATTTGTACCTGTTAGATTGCCGCACTTTCCAAATTAGACAACTGACTAATACCGTAGAAAGTGAGGAGAATGTGTCGTTTAGCGGGGATGAGCAACGAATTCTCTTCGAAAAGAATAATAATCTATTCAGTATTGCCTTGGCCTCGGGTTTATTGGTTCAGCATACCGACTTTCGGAATGGCACTAAGAAATCAGAAGCAAAAAAATCAGATCAGGAAAAATGGCTGGAACAAGATCAGTTGGGAATGTTCCAGATTCTGAAAGAGCGCAAGGATAAAAAAGACGCGGGCAAAAAGATAACTGAGGCGGAAAAGCCCACCCGACCAAAAGAAATTTATCTGGAAGAAAAGCGGGTATCAGGTCAGCAACTAAGTCCTGATGGCCGATTTGTAACCTACCGGCTCAGCAAAGCCGATAAGTCTTCAAAAAATACTATCGTACCCAATTACATAACGCAATCAGGATTTACCGAAGATTTGCCCGCGCGGACTAAGGTAGGTGTTCCTGCCACGGAATATGAGTTTTGGGTGTACGATATTAAAGGTGATACCGCCCGGCAGGTGAGTACCAAAAAGATTGAGGGTATAAGCGATAAACCCGATTACCTGAAAGATTACCCCAAACAAGATTCACTCTGGAAAAAGAAAATACGGGACGTAGCGGTGCAAGGTCCTTTCTGGTCGGAAGACGGGCTAAATGCCGTGGTGGTGGTGCGTTCGATGGATAACAAAGACCGTTGGATCATGGGCTTTAATCTTGATTCGCTTTCCTTGAATTTACTTGACCGCCAACGCGACGAGGCTTGGGTGGGTGGCCCCGGTGTTGGTGGCTACGCTCTGAGTGCGGGTGAGTTGGGTTGGATCAATAACACCACTATTTACTTTCAGAGTGAAGCCGATGGGTACTCTCACTTGTACCGCTTGGACGTAAAAATCGGAGTCAAAACCCAACTAACCAAAGGGAAGTTTGAGGTTCAGTCGGTACAACTTTCCAAGGATAAGCAAACGTTTTATTTGACGACCAATGAGGTACACCCCGGCGAGCAGCACTATTACCGCATGGCGATTACTGGTGGTCCAAGGGTGAAATTAACCGAAGGGAAAGGAGCGCACGATGTGCAGTTATCACCCGATGAGACTCAACTGGCGATTCGCTACTCGAATAGCAATTCACCCTGGGAATTATATCTGCGGGAAAACAAGACCGGAGCCAAGGCCGAAAAATTCACTACCTCCACTACGGAGGCGTTTCGTGCCTATCCCTGGCGGGAAGCCAAGGTGATTACCTTCAAGGCTTCTGACGGAGCGGACGTGTACGCTCGTGTGTATGAGCCCAAGAAATCGAACGGACGGGCGGTTATTTTTGTCCACGGCGCGGGTTATTTGCAAAACGCTCATTTGTGGTGGAGTAATTACTTCCGGGAATATATGTTCCACAACCTACTAACCGACAAAGGCTATACCGTACTCGATATGGATTACCGGGCTAGCGCGGGTTATGGTCGTGACTGGCGGACCGGAATCTACCGGTTTATGGGCGGAAAGGATTTAAGCGATAACGTAGACGGAGCCAAGTGGCTGGTAAAAAAGTACGGAATTAACGCGGGTAAAATAGGAGTGTATGGCGGCTCGTACGGTGGATTTATAACCCTGATGGGACTATTTACTGCCCCCGATGTATTCAAAGCCGGGGCGGCCCTGCGCCCGGTAACCGATTGGGCCGCCTATAATCACCCTTATACTTCCAATATCCTGAATGAGCCACAAACGGATAGTTTGGCATACCACAAAAGCTCCCCGATCTACCACGCCGCCGGACTGAAAAATAACTTACTTATTTGTCACGGAATGGTGGACGTAAACGTACATTTTCAGGATGTTGCCCGTTTGTCCCAGCGATTAATTGAGCTCGGAAAAGATAATTGGGAGCTGGCCGCCTACCCCATGGAAGACCATGGTTTTGCGGAGCCATCTTCGTGGACGGATGAGTATAAGCGTATATTGAAATTATTTGAAGAAAAGCTTAGATAGACCAGTTGCCTTTCCTATCAGAATGTAGCGGGGTTTATTTGATTATGAGCACCTTATGTGCGGATTTAATGAAACCAAGTCGCGCAGAGTTTAGTTATAGGGGTATATACGTTATTGTATAGAAAATTAACACTATAAACTTTATGAAATTTAGAATACTCTCAATTGCGCTGCTTAGCGCCGCTACACTTTTACTTATTTCTTGTAGCTCAAAAGAATCCTCCGAAGAGACAACCGCAGATGCGATGGTCCTGAGCGACGGAACTGTACTGGTTGACACATCGGCTAGTGCAGTAATGTGGAAAGGTACAATGGTTGGAATGTACGATCATAGTGGTACCGTAAAGTTAAACTCTGGGAATGTAACGGTTGCGGATGGGAAAATTACCGGCGGGACCTTCGTTGTAAACCTGATGACGATTAAACCAACGGATGATAATTTTAAGCCGGAGGAAGACCGGACACCGGAAAAACTTGTGGGACATCTTTCATCAGGCGATTTCTTTAACGTAGAGGAATACCCAACGGCTACTTTCGAAATTACGGGTTCTGATAGCGCATCAATAATGGGTAACCTAACCGTTCGTGGTAAAACGAATCCGGAGAAAGTTGAAAATGTGGTTATTTCCGAAGAGAACGGTATGGTGAAAATGACGGGTGATCTTACATTTGATCGCAGAAAATACGATGTTGCTTTTACGCACCCGATGAAGGAAATGGTAGTTTCTGACGATATTGTATTGAACGTATCTTTGGTAGCTCCTAAGTCTATGACAGCGAGAGACTAATTTTTTATAGAATTATTTAAAAAGCACTTTGGCATCCGCCAAGGTGCTTTTTTGTTTTTCCGGCAAGAATTAACAAGTTTGGAGTAGAAAAAACGCAAGAATAGATTCTAGTAGCAATTGATGGGGTAATACTAAAAAATCTTATGTTGAAATTCTGGTTTGGGGCGCTGTTAATGTTAGTAGCTACGGCTGCGTTTTCACAAGGTAAAGAGGCTGATTCGAGCTCTTACTTGAAAGAAATCAAGCAAGAACTGAAAAAAGAGTGGCCGAAAAATAGAACAATCAATCTGGTGTTTCATGGGCATTCGGTACCAGCGGGTTATTTCAAAACCCCGGTGGTCAATACCTTGGATGCTTATCCGTACCAGCTATTGAAGCTAGTGAAGGAGCGGTATCCTTTTGCGGTAGTAAATTGCATCAATACCTCCATCGGTGGTGAAAACTCCCAGAGTGGAGAAAGACGGTTTGTTGAGGAAGTATTGTCCCATCGGCCCGATGTCTTGTTCCTAGATTATGCTTTGAACGATCGTAGAATAGGATTAGAGGAGGCCCGTAAAGCCTGGGAAAGTATGATTGAGCAAGCGTTGGCCAGGAATTGTAAGGTAATTTTGCTGACACCTACCCCAGACCAAAGGGTAGACTTACTCGCCCCCGGCAATGAATTAGAGCAGTATACGTTACAAATCAGAGAATTGGCCCAAAAGTATGAGGTTGGCTTGGTGGATAGCTACCAGCTATTCTATGACATTATAAAAGCGGGAGGCAATATTCCGGACTATATGGCTCAAGTCAATCATCCTAACGCCCAAGGCCATACCTTAGTGACCAACGCTATTTTGCGTTATTTTGAATAAATTTTCTCCGATATCAACTTTTTCAAAACTTACTTCCTGATGTCAACTGATTTACAGCCAGTACTCCAATATTTAGAAATTATGTCCGTAAAGATTGCCAAGTTGGAAGCCGAGCAAATTGTTGCTCGTAACATGCTCGGGAAATTAGCGTCGCGGGTACATGGGGTAGGGTATGAGGACATGGAAGCCATGCGGATCAAACTGGAACAATCGGCTAAAAACTCACTTTTACCCTCCATCATGGAAGGTATTGCGGTATTGTCTGAGGGTGAAGTTCGTAAACATCTTGGACTGGATGATTAGTCCGACGCTGGAAGCCAATACAAAACTTTACTATTTATAGGAAGAACTAACATGATTAGGTTTTAGTCCTTCAATACTTTGGATAACCATAAAGTATACATTTTACTCTTTCTAACGTATGAATCGTCGCCAAGTTTTGGCTGGTATCGCTACCGCAACGGCCGTTGCTACTGTCCCTATGGTTAGCTCAGCGGCTGCCAAACGTGAATCTTTTAAGTATGCCCTCAACATGAGTACCATTCGTGGGCATAAGTTGGGCTTCATGAAAGAAATTGAAGTAGCCTCCAAGGCGGGCTTTCCTCACGTAGAAATATGGATCAATAGTTTACAGGAATACCTCAAAAATGGAGGTACCACGGCAGATGCCCGCAAACACCTCAATGACTCCGGGGTAATTGTGGAAGATGCCATTGGTTTCGCCCCCTGGATTGTAGATGATGCCGCCACCCGAACCAAGGCGGTAGAGCAATTGAAGCAAGAAATGGGAATACTGGCCGAAATTGGCTGTACCCGTATTGCGGCCCCGCCCATGGGTGCTACCAATGAACCCGGCCTTGACCTCAAAAAAGCGGCCGACCGCTACCGTACAATTCTCGAATTAGGAGATACCATGGGGGTAGTACCTCATCTGGAATTATGGGGTTTTTCTAAGAATTTGAGTCGGGTGAGTGAGCTATTGTACGTAGCTACCGAAAGCGGGCATCCATCGGCAAAAGTTTTGATGGATGTGTACCATCTTTACCGAGGTGGCTCCGGGCTGGAACAGGTAGCTTGGGTTGGTAAACCTTTCATTGAAATATTTCACATGAATGATTATCCGGCTTCCCCGCCGCGAGATACCATCAAGGACTCCGATCGGGTGTACCCGGGTGACGGAGTAGGACCGCTGAGTCAATTACTACGAACGTTGAAGAATCCTGAGAAACCGGTCATACTTTCACTGGAAGTTTTCAATCCGGCCTACTACGCACAAGATGCATTAGTAGTGGCCAAAACCGGACTGGCAAAAATGAAAGCCGCAACCAACGGGATATAAGCGACCAGAAATATAATAGTGGTAGGTAGGCCGGGGAATTTTTCCTGGCCTGCTGCCATGTAAACCCATTCCCTGTTGAAAAAAGTAATCTCTATGAACTTAAGCGATTCCTCAGAAATAGTTTACAGTACCAATTTAGCTAAAACAGTGCACAACTATTTAGATAACGAATACTTGAACAGAAAGTTAATAGCTAACGAAAAGCAACTCCTACTTTAAGAAAATAGAAAGGGAAGTGCCTAAAATGAAGTTATTTTTGCTGGGCTTATCGTTGTAGGTAAATAGTGAATCTTTACTATTGAGACGCCTTCCTTCTAGCCGCCATAAAACATCATCTGTTATTTTGTAATCGAGATTCATCGAATACCCCACGGTTTGGAATCCATTTGATGTCCCAGTGCTAACGATGACTTCGTTCTTATCCGAATAGTACTCTATTCGCCCCGACAGTGCTACTTTGTTCGTAGCAGAGAAACGGGCAATTGCAATGGGAGAATACCATACATTATAACGTCTACTTTCCTTGAATTTTTGCTCCATACCAATGTCAAATCCAGTGATAATTTCGAGGCGATTGTTGACCATAAACTGACCGTAGAAATTGTGAAAATACCGCATCCTCCGCTCGCTTTCGGGGTAGTCATTGCCGATAAAAGAGCTGCTATTCAGGAGTATTTTGTCGGTGGGAGTCCAGGTAAGCTGATGCCCAAATGCCGGAAGTTGATTGTCGGGTACTCGCTGTATCCGTTGCCAGCCGTTCATCACAAGTCCGGAAATAAACCATTCCTGGTTATCAGAAGTATAGGATATTTTGGCGCCCGACAGGTAGTAGGGAGAGTTTTCGGCCAGTAGTCCTCGGGTCATATTCCAGGTAGTTGCTCCAAGGGCACTTTCAAAGCCAATGTGGGAGGTAAAAATGCCAGCATCAACCCACAGGTTTTTCTTTTGTGAAACTTTAACCCCCACAAATGCTTCAAATACGTTTTTGAGCACTCCGGGTTCAGTCGCTAGGTTCGCGTTAGCGTAGGTACCGGCCATCAAGCCCAGATTTCCCCTGACGCGATTGGTAGTGTACTCCATCTTGAGTAGGCCAAGATTGAGGTTAATTTCGTTGTGGCGGTTAAATGAGTACAAAAAATCCGGACGAGTGTGGTCGGCCGGATTTGCAAAATCATAGATATAATACGTTTCCAGATAGGTACTTATTTGCAGAGGAGAAGTATGTGAACGCTTCTCGGAAAGTGTATCTGATTGGGCGAAAATCCAAGGAGTCAAGAAAAAAATCAGTCCGACAAGTAAGGTGAATCTGATTTTTTGTAGCCTATTTAGTTGAATCTTCATAAATCAGTAGTCAGTTTTTTGCCGTTTCTAGTTTAGAAAGCCAATGGCCGGTTATCAGCCCTTGGCTTTCTAAATATACTACTAGCGCACGGGATTTCTAAAAATGGCCGCAGCTACTGAATTTTTAGCTGGCATGTCCTCTCCCTCGCAGGGGTATACTGTTCCGCCTTTCAGTAGAGTTTGTATAGCGGCCTCATTGAGCAGTTCTTTCGTGACTTCGGTATCATCTGTTTTTATAGTAAGCGAATGTTTCTCTGCATCATAGCTACCCCAAATTACCTCATTTTTTTGAATGAAAAGAGTTTCTAATTGTCCGGTCAGCGCGGCTAGTAGCACGGTTTGAGTTTCTGCCGAGGCCCAGTCCTCGTCCTTTAATGATGCGAATTTCTCGATTGCTGCCGTCCGATGTTGGTTATGCTTTGGTTTTTGGAGTACCATTGCTTTTTCGTGTAGCATGTGTACATCATCATCTCCAAAGCTTCCGGTAATTACCTCCTCAGTAAATTTAGTGTACCCACTCGTTTTTTTGTACATCGGCAGTAAGTACTCCACACCGGCTAAAATTGCGGGTAGTGGTTCACATTCCATAAGAGCATCTACCTGCTTACTCAACTTGTAGAAATACTGCTCGATATCCACTTTTTCAGTATCGGTACCTCCTTGCCCATGAAACATGGCACCTGCTTTGCCACCTTGTCCACTACGGAATTGTAAAGATTGCTGGCGCTCAATGAAAACAAGATAGTCATCTATGGACGTTGGCACATCATCACTGAGTATGACCTCTGAAATAGTGTGTGAGGTAGCCTCAT
Organism: Spirosomataceae bacterium; assembly: GCA_041689775.1. Lineage (GTDB taxonomy): Bacteria > Bacteroidota > Bacteroidia > Cytophagales > Spirosomataceae > JBDNFP01. The sequence goes on along the minus strand of JBDNFP010000496.1, from coordinate 12,643 downwards.
ACAACTGTACCTTATTCAGGTTGAGATTTAGAATGTAAAATTTCCCCGTACTATTGAGCAAGGGTAACAGGGGGCGCAAAGCGAAGCTGTTTCCTACATACGTCATTGATTCTGAAAGAGAAATTGGTAAAGTCTTGATTTCAGCCCCTGATTGATTGAGAAGAAATACCAGAGTATCTGAGGCCCGCGACCAAAAAAGTGGATCATCAAGGAGTTTGTAGCCGGGGTTCAGGTAGCTTTTAGCCTCCTGACTGTTGAGCCCAAAGAGAGTAACCAGTTTTGATTCAGCCTCTTGTAGTTCATTCTTGAAATGAATCTTATCGGCCATGTAGTTGTCAGATGAATCACGACTAGTAGGTGTATAGATACTTACGTGTTGTGGTCCTCGCTGATTAGAAAGTTTTTCGAATTGATCTATTGTGAAAATATCCATTATGATTTAGTTTATGTGATGATTAGATGAAGTGAAAGACTAACCTCTGGGCAAGCATTTTTTATTCTATAAAGTACCAAGATTATACCTATAACGGATTAAAAGGTCCAATTAGGCTCTATTAAGCTGATAGGAGGGTAGTTAGCGTAGGTTATAGAAGTGATCTTTTCGGCTAAGAATGAGGAAATACTACTCATCATGAGGAAAAAAATCAATAATCAAGCCACTAGTTCTCAGAGAGACGTGGCTGTTGAATGACTCGAGCACAAAAATGTAATGAAAAAAACGGAGCAATTTCAAAATATCAAATTAGATATCCAGACGGTTAATTTCGATCCCACCAGTGCTACAATGGCCAATGTGCGTCAAGAGCTAAAAAAGCTGATGCGCTTATACGGTAATATCGTTGGGGCTGACGTATATCTTTTAGAAACCAACGTTTCTGAACTCAAAAATAAAGTAGCGCGCATTCGGGTGGGCGTACCCGGCCGTGATCTCTTCGCAGAATCGGCGGCAAATTCATGGATGCAGGCTATTTCGGATGTGGCTGCTAAGTTACGTAGCCAGATTATGAGCAGGTAGAAATAGTTGCACTTTCTCTACTTTTTGATTACGTTTTTTCTGGAAACAATTCGCTAAGGATCACCTGCCTGTTTAGTAGTCCTCCACGTTTTTTGCTGGGGTAGCCTGCTAATTCAGCCAACCGAATGCATCAGTGCTGTCTTTATTGAATTTACGAGTGCCATTATGACATAAGCAACCATCAAGATCGGTAATAATGGCACCAATTCTCCCCTTGGACAGTATTGGAATATAGTTTTATGTATCTTAAGTCATTAACTAACTACCACTAGCCATGAAAAAGAAACTGAGTATACCGAAAGAAATACTGATGAACGTTGATTTTCTTAATACCATTCATGGTGGTATGAGCGAACCAAGCGTAGAAATAAATAGCCGGGAAGATAGTTACGAAGTGACCGTCAAGGCTCCGGGAATTGGTCCTGATGATTTAGAGATTGAAATTCGGAAAGATAAGTTATTAATCTACCACCTGCTGCCGTTATTTGCCAAAACTGTCGACGAAAACGAAAAAGGCTTACATTCGATCCGTTTTATCAGCAAAATGGTAATTCCATCCGACGTAGATATTGACGGAATTACCGCTCGTTATGATGAATCAAATAAGAGCTTAATGCTTTACTTACCCTACAATGATGTGCACGATATTCTCCGGAAGGTTGAAATTGAGCGCTGGTAAGTGAAACACCTCAGTTATAAATATAATATATTTTCAAATCCTCCTCTGAATTATCAGTGGGGGATTTTTTTATACTGATTCATTGGCTATTTTGGTTACGTCTTAGCCCTAACCTTCCGGCCAATGAAAATAACTTTACGTGGTTTTTTACTATTTGTACTAATTCATACGGCCAATTCTGTGGCCTTGGCTCAGCAACCCTACTACTACCTTTATGGATTGGTCAAAAATGCTGAAACCGGAAATCCCATTCCGAACGCTTCCATTTCTATTTTGTACGAAACCGTCGGTACGGTAGCCGACTCCCTTGGCCACTACCAGTTAAAGGTGTACCGGGGCGACCTGTCCTTTAAAATTCAATCGCAGGGCTACTTTACGAAGTATATTCGGCAGGCGGTGGCCGGAGATACCGAGTTGAACGTCAGCCTGAACGAAAAGACCAATCAGTTAGAAGAGGTAACCGTGGCGGGTGATCGGGTGGAGCAAAACGTGGAGCGGGCAGAGATGGGGGTTTCCACGTTATCAATGAAAACCATTAAAAAGCTTCCTGTTTTACTTGGTGAAGCCGATGCGGTCAAAAGCCTGCTGTTACTTCCCGGGGTTACGAGCGTGGGAGAAGGTGCTTCCGGTTTTAACGTACGAGGAGGTAGCACCGATCAGAACCTAATTCTGTTGGAAGGTATGCCGCTCTTGAATGCCTTCCATTTGATGGGTTTTTTCTCCGTTTTTAATCCTGATGTGGTGCGTGACGTTAACTTTTATCGGGGAAGTATCTCTCCGGTGTACGCCGGACGAACGTCTTCGGTACTTGATGTAAACTTACGTGACACTAACCTTGAAAAATGGAGCTTTCGGGGTGGACTTGGAGTGATAAGCAGCCGACTGATGATTGATGGACCACTCATCAAAGATAAACTAGGCATATCCGTAGCCGGTCGGTATTCCTACGTCAACCACATTATGAACCTCCTACCCAACAGCAGATTGCGGGGTACCCGGGCCCGGTTTGAGGACCTGACTGCCAAGATGGACTATCGATCAGAGAACGGAAAGAACCGATTTACTTTGACCTATTTTCAGGCGGGCGATCAGTTCAAGATCCCCGATGACTCCCTTTCCAACTTAGAAATAAACGCGGCGTCATCTACCTTTGATTGGAAAACCAACCTGCTGGCTGGTAGGTGGGCCACTACGTTCTCAAAAGGTAGCATTCGGTTCATGACGGGATGGAGCCGCTACGAATCGTCCGTCGGTAATGCTGATTCTACCCTGGCTTTTTCGCTGGGAACCGCCGTGAACACCTATCGGTTTGGGGTAGATGGTGATTATAACTTATCCGAAAAGTGGCGGATGGATGCGGGCGTTTCACTGCTGCGCCACGAGATTCAGCCGGGTGCCTTGCAACCAGAATCTCCCGCCTCAGCAATCCGAAGTATCCTGCTGCCCACCGAGGCAGGCTGGGAAAGTGGTGTATACTGGGGCACCGAGTACGAGTTTACGCCCAAACTTAGTGTATCCGGTGGCTTACGGTATTCCTTCTTTATGAAAACTGGTCCGGCTACCCTCTACACCTACGGCACGGATCAAACCAAGACCAGTGAAAATCAACTAGACTCCACGGTGGTGGGAAAGGGTGGGCTGGAAAAAAGCTATGGTGGCCTGGAACCAAGGGTAGCCCTCCGCCTGAAACTGACCGACTCATTTTCGTTTAAGGTAAGCTATAATAGGATGATTCAATACATCCAACAAATCAGCAACACCACTTCCACGTTACCGATTGCGCGCTGGAAATTAAGTGACACTTACCTGAAACCCCAGCAATCGGATCAACTATCGGGAGGACTCTTTAAAAACTGGGAATCGAAAAGTATAGAATCGTCCGTCGAAGTATTCTACAAGCAAATGGGCAACGTAACCGACTACAAAGACGGAGCGGATTTGCTTCTGAATCGCTTTCCGGAAACGGTGCTGTTGCAAGGCATGGGTAAAACCTACGGTTTGGAATTATACATCAAGAAACGGAAAGGGATATTGACGGGATGGCTCAGCTATACCTATTCCAAAACCCGTTGGCAGATTGCTGGTGTTCACGAAGAAGAAACCATCAATGCGGGTGAATGGTATGCTCCCAATTTCGATCGTCCCCACGTCTTAAATCTGGTTGGTAATTACCAGCTAGGGGCGCAGGTATCCATGGGAATGAACGTAGCGTATAGTTCGGGCAGGCCCATTACCTATCCAATCTCTAAGTACTACGTAGCCGGTAGGGTGGTGCCGGAGTACCTGTACAGAAATCAGGAACGGATACCTGACTACCTCCGGGTGGATTATTCCTTCAATCTCGACCCCAAGCCTTACAGTAAGAAGAAATACAAAGGAAGCTGGAACTTCTCCATCTATAACGTGCTCGGAATTAGGAACCCGTATTCAGTCTTTATCCGCGCCCAGAACCCCTACAAGCAATACTACAACCGCGTGTATGTTTACAAACTCGCCGTGTTAGGGGCCGCCATACCGTCACTCAGCTATAACTTTTCCTTCAATTGATCACCGATATGAACCGTAAATCTATGATGCGAGTATACCATGTTGGGATAATTATGCTAGCCATGTGCTTGCAAGCCTGCGTGGAGCCTTTTAACCCCGGACTGGTTGGGAAAGAGAGAAAGCTGGTAGTTGAGGGTACTTTAACCGATTTTCCGGGTGATAATCTGGTTAACCTGACCTATACGGCTGGCTATAACAGCGAAGAAAGTGTTTTTAGCATCCGGGTACGTGGGGCGGAGGTATGGACAACCAATCAAAATGAGGTACGAACCAATTGGCAGGACGACGGGCTGGGGAATTTCCGTCCGCTGCCGGGATTTGTACCCATCATAGGAGATAGCTATACACTTCACTTTAAAACCGCCGACGGGCAACTGTACCAATCGACCCCGCAGAAGTTGTCCAAAGCTCCGGATATTGAAAATGCTACCTACACATACAGTCCAGTGCCTGGTAAAGCATGGGGAGTATTCCCGGTTGAAATCTCCTTCAAGGATAATGCAACCGACGATAGCTACTACCAGATTGCCTGGAAGCATTACGAATTAGTGGATGAATGTGGCGTGGTAATACCGCCGGGCGCAGGACGAATAAAGCCCCGCTACCGCTGTTGCACGCCCTGCTGGAACATTGATTTTAGTTTTGGGGAGATCAATATATCCTCTGATAAATTTGTGCAACAAGGTGCTACCCTTCGACAGTTTGTTACCAACGTGCCTTATGATAAAGATAGCCCTTACTATCTGAACGTGGAGCTATTCAGTCTTACGAAAGAGGCCTACAACTATTTAAAACTCTTAAAGGACCAGACCCAAAATACAGGAAGCACCTTTGACTTGCCACCAGCCCCAGTCCGTGGAAATATCTTCAAAGCAACGGCGACCGGCAAGGAGTCGGCACTTGGTTATTTTAAAGTGGGAGGGGTATCCAAAAAGGTAGTGTATATCCGGCGGGACAATGCTCCGGTAGCAGCCCGTATCAATGAGCCTTCGTATTTTCTGGTTAACGAATGTCGTCCTTGTCAGGAGATACCTTCCCGGACAGCCGTTCGGCCGGCGGGTTGGGTGAATTAGGAGGTTTTTTAAGCTTGCTAAAATGCCTGACGGCCAATGTAGTTATTTATTCAACTGTTTCACAATGAAATATTTAATAAAAAATAACCTTCATATAAAGTTATTTGCATAACTAAAAAGTTATTTTTTTTATAAAATTTTCCTCATATTTATTACAGCTTTAATCCAAATTATTATATTGTAGCAGTGTTTAAAATTGAATGCTTATCGCGACTTTTTTCCTTTATCAATTAATCAAGGATATTTAAGTAAAAGATTAGTTTTTGCGTTTCAAATCTGTAAAATTACACACCCAATAAAATCACTAAAATGTCCACTCATTCTAGTACCATTGCCTACATCGAATGCTTAAGAACTGAGTTTGAGTATTTATCCCAGTATATCTCTGAACCTGGTTGGAGCCCATTTGACCGCTTCATATCTGGATTACTCTACAAAATTCTAAGTAGTCCGATAACTCCCGAAACCAGCCTTATCCATTTAAACATACCCTCCTTTGCCCTCGGTCCAAATTTTAACGAGGTGCTGTTGTATACTTTGGCCGTTGTCAAATATGAGCAAAACTATATTACCTCTCAGGAGGAGTTTTACTTACCAACGGAGGGAGACTTAGTATTTCGTAAGAATGACATTTATGTGGTGAAATCACCTGTTGGGAAGAACAAGTGGCGAATTAGTCCAGCTTTTCCTGCGAAAGGGAAGGATGGGATTTACGAAGTTAAGTTTAAAGAGCCAGTAAGGTTGTTGCCTCTAAAACAGTATAAATACCAAAAAAGAGCAACCGCTGGAAGTCTAAAAGATTATCAAGCATTTTTTAGGACTAAATTAAATGAAGCTAAATTACCGTTATTGTCAGAATTTAAGCATCGAACAATTGTACTAGCCGAAGGAGAGTTGTGGAAAATTAATGATTGTTTACCCTTGCGGTATTTTAAACAAAATGGAGAGCTAACAGCTCATCATTTGCCGATCCAACCCATGATCGAGTCATGTAAGGATGTAGCTGCCGTTGATTATATTCTTTATGACGGTCAAGAATTCAACGAAATGGTAGTGGTTGGGGCTAACCGTTACCGTGACTCTCTCCCATTAATCCGCAATCGCCTCAACGCAGGAGAAATTGAACGTGTTTTGCTAATTGGTGATGAGCCAGTTGAAGGTGCGACTAAATGGGAGTTGACTTCAACCGAGATACAGTACTTAAGAGGGAAAATGGTGTCTGCACTTACTATCGACTTGGTGTCCGCGCCTAAGCTAGTTGAGCTAGTTGAAGAACTAGAAATGGTTATTCAAGATTACCAAAATACATTGAATATAAATTTAAAAGAGTGTTTATCATGGCTACGACCTTACCTCAGGCTAGCAATTCCGGAAAGCCAGGATCGAAATAACTGTTTGCAGTATTACTTGGAACGCATTTTAAATCGATTTGCTGAATCAGAGTGGGACGAACATTGGTACGATGCAAATATTTATGATCCTGAAAAAATTAGCGAGTACTCGCTGCCTGTGCAGCAACTTTTCTTACGGATACATAGGTACTTCCTAGCTAATAATCAAAAATGGGATTTCCTGTGTCGATATTGTGAGGAAAAACACCTTCGCCGCTCTTGGGTGATGGTCGGACATGAGCAACAAGCTCAGGCACTGGTAGGCCAACCTATTATACGTGGAGTAGCATCTCGCCGTTGGCATCATCAAACTGTTGAAACCCTATCTCAATGGGCAGAATCGCCAGAAAAATATTTGCCAAATCAAACCAAAGGAATGCTTTTTGTTCCAGAGCTAAGCCAAAGTTCTAAGCTATTAGATCAACTGTCCTTATTAACGATACCCGTTATAATTTTGGCATATGAGGGCCTGGAAGATCAGTACCCAGATTACATTTTGAGAAGCTATTTATTATCGGAGATGGCAAAAGTTAGGCATAGGGACCGCCATCATTGGACGGAATGTCGTCTCGAATTCCCACCGCCAATTCCACTTGATTTTACTAATACCACCCGGATCGAGGATTTATTTAAAATAAATACAGAGGAGTCTTATATTCCGAAAGATGAAGTTAGTTCTGAATGGGTATCTAAACCTTGTTGCATCAGATTTACAGATCAAAGCAAATCGGATACTCACCTTAACCGACGAGTAGAACGCTTGGAGGAGGATGGCCAGAGAAATATTGTGGTAGTAGGTAGTCTAATGCCTGGAAACCGAATTAGATTCTATCAAAATACAGATAATGAGGCTTTTGAGGAAGTGATTCAAACTATGGATGATCAAGGGTTATACGAGAAAATACAGTTTGCCACCCGTTTGTGGCGTGGTGAACTAGGTGATATATTTTATCAGTATTTTAATAGAGATATCGAAAGACTATACCAAGAGCTCAGAAGGCACGGATATACCTTCACTCAGCAGGTACTGATTAGTTATTTGCAAAATAATAACTCCACACGCTTCCCTCGTTATACTACACTTAAAGCAATTCTAGGTTTGAGCCATCGATTTAAAGGTTCAGAATCGCCATTCAGTAGTGAATTTAATCAGGTACTGTATTACAAGAAAAAAGATAAAAGCATTCGGCAAAGTATTGGACATGCACTGGGGAGTGAGTTATTGCTTTTTGAAAATTCAGGTACAACAGTCAAGGGACCCGTGCTTAGCCTGCTTCCTGATGATTTAATCAACAACCTTAGGGAGTCAATCCAAGAAAAGATAGTGTTCTCCGTTGAAAACCGATAAAACAAAACTAAAAATGTCCACACCACTCGAAACTGACCAGAACCGAGCCGCCTTTTTAAACCGCTTGCAAGTTGGGCTCATTGGACCCGGCTCTGAAACTCTTTGGCCAGATGATCAGGCCGAAGTTTTAAGCGATTATCCTGTTCGTCGCTATTTTGGAGGTATTCTCTTTCCAAAACGTACGGCTACCCATTCAACCATAGGTGATCAAATTGAATTAGAAGGCAGAATAGGAGAAAATGCCTTAGAGCCTGAGGCTACTGATTTAGATGAGCCAACTCCTGATAAAGAGGAGAAGGCTCAATCAGAAAATAAAGGTGTAAAAGGTCCGCCAAGTCTCGAGGCATTGGATGAGACCGAGGACTTAGGTCGGGCTTCAGCTAATTACTACTTTCCTACCAATATGGGTCTCTCCTTTTGCGTGTCGCAATCAACGGAAAGCTTACCTGTAATTTTTCGGTTTGGTATTTATGAAAAGCAGTCAAAGACAGAACGTAAAATAGCATTGAGTGAGCACGAGTATAATCGATTGGTTCAACTTACCCAATTGACTGCAAACCCAATCAACGACCTGATTACCTTCACAGATAACACCATATCTCTCACGGCAGAAGGCACTAAAGAAACCAGCAATGGCTTACGTAGCCGGTATAAGGAATCGGAAGAAATTCTTAGTTCTGATGGATACCAAAAGGTTTGGTCCCTATTGAGTGATACTTTTTGGAAACGCACCGAAATTAGGGAACATTTAGAAATAGCTTTACCAAACGAGAATAAGACTTTTTCGGAAAAGCTGTGGAAAAAGGAGGTAGATGCTAAAACAACTCTGGGGGCTTCCTATCATGTACGTACTATCCTAAGAGAGGAGCGTATGTATGTAAAGATTCTATTGGAAAATAGCTCAACGGATCATCCCGGAACCAAGTTTTCAAATGGTAATGATTCGCTGAACCAAAAATGCCTATTCCAAGTAGCAATCGAAGTTCACCAAAGGAGAATCCTACCTTATAAACTACATCAGTTTAGGAATCCCTACGATGAGGAGGCAGAAACTATCAGTTACCAATATCGGGAGGTTAAATCCTATGGTATTGGTCATAGTTGCTCTGTATGCTGGCCACAGGATAATCAGGTCGAGGGTATAAAAACAACTCACCTTCCAATGGCAGATATCCGGCATTATAGTAATGCTTTCCGGAAGGAGATACCAATTGAAGTACGCGAAGTCTCAAAACTCAAAAACCTTTCCATATGGACTGAACTTGGTCGAGGCGAAATCCAGAAACGGCTAAATAAGTTTGTCGACAACTATGCCCAATGGCTAGATAGGCAGCGTATTAAAGCCAAAAAAGATATAGATAGTGAAAGATTATACAACCCTTTATTAAAAACACATGAAGATCTGATAGCCCGCTTACGATTAAATATAGTGGCTCTGGAGAACGATCATATTTTTCGATGTTTCCAGCTCGCTAATACGGCAATGTATATCCAGATGATTATTTCGAGGGATAAAAATGAATACTTTGGCAGCAAAACAAAGGAGATAAAAGACTTCGAAGGGTTGGCGGATGCAAAGTATACTTTATTGGAATATTTTCGCGATTATAATTATTTTGACAACGATCACCCAGAGCCTCAATATCGTCCTTTCCAGTTAGCTTTTCTTTTGTTGAACTTGAAAGACATGGCTTATCCGGAAGACCCTACTAAAAATTCACGTGAGATTGTGGACTTGATTTGGTTTCCTACGGGAGGGGGAAAAACGGAAGCCTACTTGGCATTGACTGCTTACACTATATTGCTTCGAAACATTTCTAACCCTAATGCATGTGATGGAGTAGCGGTTATCATGCGATATACTTTACGGCTATTGACCGCCCAACAGTTTGAACGGGCCTCTAAACTTATTGTGGCCTTAGAGTTTTTGAGAACTAAGTTGGCAGAAACGGGCGACAAGAGTTTAGGAAGCACACCTATCTCTATTGGTATGTGGGTGGGTAAATCTACTACTTCAAATAAATTAGAAGAGGCACACAAAGAGGTTGATGAGTTAGCTAACGAATTAACGAAAAAAAATCCTAGTGTTAGTACTAAGAACAAGTTCCCACTCAGAAATTGTCCCTGGTGTGGTTGTAATCTTGTTTCTGTACATCCAAAGACAGGGATGTTGGTGATGGGCTTTGAGTCAAGAAAAAATAGTTTTAAAACACATTGTCTCAACAAGTTTTGTCATTTTAAATCGGAACTACCCATTTACTTTATTGACGAACAAATTTATCAGAAGAGACCAACTCTATTGTTTGGAACGGTAGATAAATTTGCTCAGCTTCCTCATATAGAACAGGGACACCAGCTGTTCAATTCGCTGAATAAGGAAAAACTACCCCCCGATTTGATTATTCAGGATGAGCTGCACCTTTTGAGTGGTCCGCTTGGGTCAGTGGTTGGACTATTTGAAACCATTATTCTGGAACTCTGCTCCAGAGAAAACCGTATTCCTAAAATTGTGGCATCAACCGCCACTACACGTAACACTAGTCAACAGATTTTGGGCTTGTATAATCGGAAAGTAAGTATATTTCCTGCGCCGGGGATAACCTACGATGATAATTTCTTTTCCTATGTAAATGATAATAGTCAGCGAAGGCACGTTGGTTTTATGCCATCTGGAAAATCAAGCCTTGAGACTCAGATCCAGATTTTGGCTCATTTACTGTATGCCCGGATAGAGCTTTACCAACAATATCTGTCAGGTCCGGAAGGTGAGCAGGGTGCGATTAGATTCATTGATCCATACTGGACGATTGTATCCTACTATAACAGTCTTCGTGATGTGGGGCGAGCTTATAATGATGTGGGAGCTCGCTTGAAGGAGACGTTAGAATCGTTACACCATCGCTACAAAATGCACCCAGCTTTGGGGTTTAATTATCGTGGATTAGATTACCGGGCATCTGAACTTACTAGTCGTGTTCCTAGCCATGAGATCAAGCAAGTGCTAGATAAGTTAAGTCAGTCGTTTGTATTGGGCAAGAATGAGAAGACTGGGAATAGACAGGTGGAAAATACAATAGACTTAGTGCTGGCTACTAATATGCTTTCGGTAGGAATTGATATTAGTCGTTTGAATATTATGTTGATGAACGGTCAACCTCGGAATATTGCCGAATATATTCAAGCTTCGAGTAGGGTAGGACGTGAGAAAAAAGGACTGGTAATTAACCTAATGGATCCTAATAAGGCTCGTGAAAAATCGCTTTTCGAAAACTATCTAAGTATCAATTCTGCCTACTACCAGCACGTAGAGCCGCTAAGTGTGACTCCTTATACCGAAATAACCTTAGAAAAAATGTTGAAAAGCCTGCTTATTACTCATGTTCGACACATGCAGGGGCGTGCAAGCAACAGTGATGCAGTAAATTATGAAAATGGCGATTTTTTAAAAGTAAAAGAATTACTGATGAAACGGATTCAGGACCCAACGCAAAAAGCCTATGCGGAGCAACTGCTTATAAAGTTGAATGATAAATGGGTACAAAAGGCTACGGAAATTACAAGTCTGCAATACAAAAATAAAAGCAAAGGGTTGATTGATCCTTCGGATATGTTCAATTCGGACTGGAACCTCATGGAATCTATGCGAGAAGTAGATACAAGCAGTATCATTAAAATTATTCCTTCATCACCAAAAGTATAATCAAAAAGGCGTGGAATACGAAGAAATACAAACCCGGAAATTAATAAGTTCTTATGGTGGAATAGGTTCTTTAATTGAAACGAGGCATGGCTCTATCCTCATTAAGCCTTTTGATCAATGGCCCTACTACGAACGCTGGGTTGGGTCATGGATAAAAAATGATGACTTGGAAAATAGTATTCAGGATACCAGGTTTGTAGCAAGACTTCGAAAACAGTTTACAGAATTAAAAGCTATCAAACGGGTTCCTGTAAACCAGCTAAATTTCAACGGGCCGTCAAATGGACAAAAGATTATAGGTGCTGAATATTTTCCAAGATGGTTTTCCTGTTCAAGTTGTCAGCGGTTTGAGCATTTGGACAATATTCTTGAAAGTTGGAAGTTGCATTTTCAGGGATCAGACTTACCCACACCACCTGAATGCCCGTATTGTAAATCGACAAACGGAAAGAAAGTTGTTATGGAACAAATCCGTTTTGTGATGACTTCTGCTTCTGGTGATATTGCTGATGTACCTTGGGATCAATGGGTGCTAGGAAGAAGCCAAGGTGAGAGCTCAACTAAGACAGAAGATGAGAAGGGTGAGAAAGTACTTCATCATGTAAGTGTTCCTCCTGGTACCCGATTTTTTTTGAGTTCGGATAGTCGATACTCTGATTTACGGAATTTGATAGTAACGGCAGTTCTACCAGATCAAAGTAAGAAATGGCGATCGTTTCGGGGCCTTTTCAATTTAAGACAACCCAAAAGTTCGGTACTGGGTATATAATTTATGATTCGTAACTTTGTGCCATGGATCTTGACTTTGACAAATACAAACTGCTACAATACTGCACCAATGAATCGTGCAAATACCATAACCAAATTGGCTTGGGCAACATATGCACACT
>JBDNFP010000495.1:0-7812 GCA_041689775.1 Spirosomataceae bacterium | reverse complement strand
TTTGAAAACAAGGAGGCGCTTCACATGAGGATAAATCATATTCTTGAAAAATACGGAGGGTCGGAGTTTTCCATCAACTTCTCAATTAAATAAATGTATGTTTAAATATGGCCAACTACTTATTTCCCCGGATGGTAGGTACGTTCGGCATTCTTCATGACGTCTTCCCTATAAAAATATACGTCTTTAAATTTACCTTGCGTGTACATTTCTCCCTGATCAAAAAAATGCTTCGAATTCATATCCCCGCTTTGCCCGCCCGCCAAGAGCGACTTAGCCTTTACTTTATCCCCAAACTCTACGGCACAAATGAAACTATTGCCGTTTACTCCGTAGCGTTTTTGGGTACCCGGAAAATAACGAGCAGTATAGGATGGTAACATACCCCAAGCCGATGAAGTAAAGCCTACGGGCAAACTAGGCATATCGTCCCGGTATTTCTGATCGATGTCATTGGATATGCGTTGGAAGCGATTGATTTCCCCCCAGGCAACTTGCCATTTTCCAAACTTAGTCCCCAAGTCATTCAACACCTCACCAAAAGGCTTTAATAAGGTTTCGGCCGGGGCGGTCTTAGCAAACTCAATTGCCCTTTCTACCTGATTAGCATCATCGTTGCCGGGTACTGGGGTCCGCGCCATATCAGAACTAATCTTTTGGCCCCACTCTACCGCCAAGGTAGTAGCTACTGATTTTTCACTACTATAATAATTCCAATTTTTCAGCACCGAAATAGGCCCGATCAAGTAGGGGTAGCTTTCATTATCGTAAAGCACAGTCTTCTCAAAAGCTTTTACCAAAGCCGGAACTAATATTTCAAAAGAAGTAAGGTATGTATCATAGCCAGCCTCAATCACCTTATCAATGGTATATTTGCGGGGTACTTCCAGCACTCTTACGGCATTTATTCCCCGGAAATTTTCTCCATCCGGAGCCATGTAGCTGGGATAATCCTCTTTTTTAGGACTATCCTTTCCCGCTACCGTAAAGGGCGTAGAATTGCAGTTTTGCAGCCAGCCATTGATAGGGTTATACACGTGGATAGATTCATCTACCGGGTGCATACCTTTCCAATCGGTAGCTGAGGTACTACCATCAACGGACTTCGACCAATCGTAGGCTGTGTCGCGTTTGGGTATGAAGTTACCGTGCCAGTAGGCTATGTTTCCCTCGGCATCCGCGTAGACGGTATTATTGGAGGTATTTTCTAATAAATCCATCGCTTTTTTGTACTCCGCAAAGCTTTTTGCTTTGGTTCGCTGCCAACTTTGCACCAGCATATTCATGGAGCGATTATTGGCTCTCATACTAATCCATTGTCCGTCGCGCTTGGCCATCACGGGTCCGTGGTGCGTGTAGAATGCTTTGATGGTTTTGGTATCCAGTTTATCCCCGTTTTGGTATTTAAGGTTGATGGTTTCTTCCCGTACGGGCTTTTTCGCGCCGTCAAACTCATACACCCACTTACTACCCTCTTGGCTAGCCTTTTCTACATACGTATCGGCTACGTCGGTACGCGACGAGGTATGCATCCAGCCTAGTTTCTCGTTAAAACCCTGGTACACAAAAAACTGCCCCCAGGTAACGGCGCCATAAGCATTCAGGCCTTCCTCACTCACAATGTGCACTTCTGGCCGGAAGTAGAACGTTACGTGGGGATTGATATAGAGAATTGACTTACCTGATTCGGTAATTTTGGGAGAAAAAGCGAAACCATTGGAACCGGTTAAAATCTCTTCGGCCAAGGGTGTTGCTTCGTAATTTGCGCCCACTGACGGGGAGCCGTCGCCGTAAAAACTTTTAAGATCGCGGGCATTAACATCGGCAGTGCTGATCGCCCCGATGCTACCGTCGGTCCATAAAAGCGGGAACCAAGGTTCAAAACGGGTCAGTAGCGCAGGCTTTACGTCAGGGTGGGTAGCTAAATAGTAATTCACCCCATCGGCGTAGGCATTCATGAGTTTTTTCAGCCATTCCGGTGCTTTCTTGTAGTCTTCCTTAGCTCCGTCCGGGTTTATAACCATCCGGATCAGGAGATCATTGTACAGCTCGCCCTCACCTTTCACTTCCGCAAGACGCCCTAGTTTTTCTACGTAGTTCATTTCAACCCGACTGAAATCGTCTTCGCACTGGGCATACAGCAAACCAAAAACAGCATCCGCGTCGGTTTTTCCGTAAATATGCGGTATACCCCAATTATCACGGACGATGGTAACCCGCTGCGCTTGTTTTTCCCAGCGGCTTATTTCCTTCTGAGTGAATGATTGGGCAAGGAGCGTAAAGGGGAGAAAGAGTAGTAGAAGAGTTTTTTTCATTAGTCTAGTAAGCATTAAGTAGCTGATAGCTATTAGCTTGTAGCTGTTACCTTTTTGTAAATATTTGATATATAGAATATTAGCCAGTAATTTGACTAAATTAATAATAGACTTTATTCGAATAAATTTTTACGCGTGGGCGGGTGAAATCAATCTTTCCGAATAAAGTCTAATACAAACTAATTATGCATTAGTACTTAGTACAACATGTAGTAACCAAACAAATCTACATAGCTTTACTGATAATGCTACATTAGAACCCAAAAATCCTCTTTCGGCGCTGCCAAACTTCGGATCTGGTGCCTATCCCCGTCAAAAAAAACTCATTTTTCCTCATAAAATTTAACTCAAACAGTTTTTTGACCGTTCAATGAACTGCGACAAAAGCATTTATTGCAGGCGAAAACCGAAAGAAAATCTCTTAGAATCTTTTAATCAATCAGGGTGATAGAAATACTTTTACTGGCCCCAGAAACCTTAAAAGCGCAGTCTTTGAAGTTGGGAGCTGAAAGTACTGGGCGGAAGTTGTTACTAAATCCAAAGGGTTCTTTGGGATAGCCTACCATATTCTTGTCGAGTTGGTTATTATTATTGATATCATGGTAGAGTGCAATGGCATAATCCCCGGGTTCGAGTTCAAATTTGAATATTATTTTACCTGATTTTCCTACCGGGATAACTTTGTGAAAATCTGGTTTGGCCGTGCCGAATTTCTCCGTGGTAGGCTTATAAAGCGCCACCCGAAGGCTTCCATCTACTTTTTTTATGTTCGTAATCTCAACTTCTAAGGTTGAATTAGGTGCTTCCATGGTTCCTAATAGGGTCAAAAGGGTAATCAATACTGAATACATGTATTAAAAATAAAGTTTATGAAAAGGAAACGCCAATCTGAATACACTATTTCAGATTGGCGTTAAGAAATTTATTTTGGGCCAGAATGGCTACATGGCTAGTAACCCAAGAATAGCAAAGACGACTCCAACTATACCAAGGATGGCAGAGACTAAACCAAGGCCAGGAATCAGTCCAACGAGGATAGCAATACCGATGAGTATTAGGCCAATTCTTAAATCGCGGTTAAGCGATTTTGCCGCACTTGGTCCCATGTGCTTTTTGATGGTTTTATCCACAAAATTGCTGCTTTTGCCAATCTTCACATCCGATGGATTTATTTTTTGCAGATCCATTTGGACAAGCATGGTTCGTATCTTTTCTATCTGAGCCGCAATTGCTGGTTTTGCCATCAGCTTTTGACCCTGAGTGGTAGCTAAGGCGCCCACTAATTGCTCATCTAGTTGCTTAGGGCTGTTTTCTTTCAACATTTCAGACAGGCGAGGATCAGCATCAACCTTCGCAAGACTAATCTCCTCCTTTGCTTCAACAACTGCTAAAACTTTCTCAGGAGTACTCACTGCTGCTACCTCAGTAGCTTTTTTGGTAATGTAAACTCGATCCGGCTGACCAATATATGCATTGGTAGGCATTTGGTTGAAAACCGGATACTGACGCGCGCAGCTCCCTAGCATTACGACTGCGGCAAGAAGGTAGGTGGTACTGATTCCTTTCATGAGAGTACTTTATTGTAGAGGTGAATTAACTAATTTCTATTTGTAAAAAACGGGCCTAGCTAACAGCACCGACGTAAGGTATATTTTGATTATTTATTTCCCCACTTTGAGGCTGCTTCACTATTCTACTTCACCAACCTATTTCACAGCGATAATCCTTCAATTTCTTCATTTCATCATCCAAAGTCATTCGCGTTTTTTCATTGTCGAAGGCATCCCTGTAACTCTCCTTCAATTCCCGACGCGTAATGGCTTCCAAAAACCGACGGGTATCTTCTCGATTTTCAAGAATCAGTGGTGGCACCTCGGTTGGCTTATCAGCGTCATTTTTGGCTACCATTGTAAAATACGACGTATTGGTATGTTTTTGTACACCAGTCCGGACATTTTCTGCAATAACCCGGATACCAATTACCATCGAACTCCGACCAATGAAATTAACCGCCGCGTGGAGCGATACTAAATCTCCCACCTCAACCGGCTGCAAAAAAATCACTTCGTCGATACTTACCGTAACACAGTAGGCACCCGCGTGACGCGAAGCGCAGGCATAGGCTACCTTATCCATCAATGATAGGATAGTACCACCGTGTATTTTCCCGCCAAAATTGGCATAAGACGGGATCATCAGTTCGGTTAGTGTCGTTTGCGAGAAGCTGACGGGACGGGGTTTTTGAGACATTTTGTTGGTTTAAATAGCAAATTTATCGATCACATCTTTGACTACTTCCTGAAAATAGGCTCCGTTGTAGGGACCAAACCAGCTCATCGTAATTGTTTCGTACTGATCTTTATCAAAGTGTCGGTCGTCGGTAACATAGCCTGCGTAGGCTCCATTGAAACTTGTGATGATCAGACGTAAACCCTTGTTGGAAGCATAACGGCTAAGCTCAGCCACCAACTCTCCCGAAAAATCGCAGGGTAAACCTACCATCAGAATATCACCGATCCGGGCTGCTTTTACGAAGGAGGGATAATCACCAAAGGCCCAACGAAAAACCCAAGGCCGTAAAGCAAAGGTTTGGTTCAACCGTGGACTAGGCTTGCGAAGCGGCAGAAGTACCATAGCCGTGCGTAGAAGATTTACAGGCTGGGTTTTTATACCCATCATATTTTTTTCAATAGCTCCCTCGACGCCATCGGCCTGATGACCCACCTGCTCAAATTCGGTAAGCCCTACTTCCATCGGTCCCATGCTCCCCACCGCCCCGGCCATAAACATAGCAAAGTCCACCTCTCCATCTTCCAAGGAATCGACCAAAGCCCCAGCGTAGTCCCGGGAGAGCACGTAGGTACGTGAGTCAAGTACCGTCGCGTGGGCGGCATAAGTACTTAACAAAGCAGTGGTACCATCACCTCTGAATTCGATACTCCTGATCCAGGGATCAATAGTAGTGTTTTCAAGGCCTTTCAACCGGTTTTTTATGTCAACGGTATCTTTTGCTTCCATGTACCCAACCTCCACCGGTTGCGCTTTTTGCCGTGCTGTCTTGACGGCTTCCACCATCGCATCCGCGATACGGGCTTCCACGGCCGGATCGTACATACCAGAAAATAGCTCTCCGGTAATGGTATTTCCCCATCCGCCAATACTATTATGACTGTGGGTAGCGCTCATATATACCTGGTCAAAACTAAGCCCTAGCTCGGGCAGGCGGGCTTTGAAGGCATCCGTGACCGTGGGCGGAATAATCAGCAAATCGGCTACCAAGAGAACTGCCTTTTGAAGCCCATTATCCAGATAGATAGCCCGAACAAATACCGAATCGTGTACACTTTCGTAGGATTTTCCTCTCCGGTTTCCGTAGCCAGCCATGGGTAACGGGCTTGTTGGTGTAAAGTTTACTTTGGCCCAACCGGCCTGCACTGCCTGGGCTGAGGTATCGGTACTAAAACCCACCTTGCTGATCTGGCTCTTCCAGCTCCGGTAATAATCCATCTCCTGATAAGGTGTATAATCAATAGTGGTAACCGTGGCTACTAACACCGCCGCAAGGAATACTCCAAGCCCTCCTAGTACTTTCAGGGTTATCTTTAAAAATCTCATGAGTAGTCAAAAATTTAGTAACGCTAATGCCTTTCCATGATCCGAATAATTACGAACCGGTCGGGTACCATGTACAGTATAAGCTTTCAAAAGTACGAAGGTTATCTTCAGGCAAAAGCGTCTCCGGCGTTATTTTAACCAAAAAACACATATGTGTTTGATTGACTGAATTAATTGTATAAACTGTGGACAATCTTCATTATAATGGACCCCTATCCTACTTCATAAAAAAAGAATATGCTATGCGTCCCTACCTACTTGCAGAAACTACCTGGAAAGCCATTCAAAACGAAAAATTTGAACTAGCCATCCTATCCTGGGGTGCGACCGAGGCCCATAACTACCATCTACCCTATGGTACTGATGTTTACGAAGCTGATTACATCGCGGCCGAATCGGCCCGCAAAGCCTGGGAAAAAGGAGCCAAAGTAATTGTATTACCTACCATACCGTTTGGCGTAAACAGTGGGCAGACGGATATTTTATTGGATATCAACATGCATCCCAGCACCCAACTGGCAGTACTGAATGACATCGTAGAAGTATTAAACCGGCAGGGAATTCATAAACTACTGATTCTGAATAGCCACGGAGGAAATGATTTCAAACCCATGCTCCGCGAACTAGGCGTGCGGTACCCCAAGATGCACCTGAGTTTATGCTTTTGGTTTACTATTCTGGATAGAAAAAACTACTTTGAAGAAAAAGGCGACCACGCCGACGAGCTGGAAACCAGCCTGATGATGCACCTCCGGCCCGACCTAGTACTCCCGTTGGAAGAAGCCGGGGACGGTACCGCCAAATTACATAGCGTAGCGGCTTTCCGGGAAGGCTGGGCCTGGACCGAACGCAAGTGGTCGCAGGTAACGACTGATACCGGCATTGGCAACCCAAAAAAGGCTACTGCTAAAAAAGGAGAAGATTTTTTTGAAGACCTGACCGCTAAACTAGGTGAATTTTACTACGAGCTAGCCAAGGCTGATACCAAAGAAATGTACCGGCCTTAGTACCGGATGCGGAGCTTTTTAAAAAATTCTTTTTCCCCTACTTCCTGAATCTGACCGGGCTGAACGGCCCCCAGTTCTAAACCCTCAATGCTAACCCGGATCAGGCGCTGTACGGGATGACGAACGGTGGTTAACATTTTACGAATTTGACGAAACTTTCCTTCGGTTAAAGTCATACGCAGCCACGAAAACGGGGTACCAACCCGAATGTCGTATCCAGCCGGAAATAAGTCCTGTGGCTCCGGCACTAACTCTACTTCGCAGGGGGTAGTTTGATAATCTACATTCCCTTTTATCCGGATTATAACGCCAGATCGTAGTTTCTCGACCGTTGCCTTACTCACTTCCCGGTATACCCGAACCAGGTAGGTGCGTTTGTGCAGTTCTTCCCCCTGAAACAATAGCTTCGTTACTTTCTTATTGGTAGTAAGTACCAGCAAGCCCTCCGAAATACCATCCAACCGTCCAATGGGGTGCGTGCCTTCCGGAAACTCAATACCCAAATCGCACAGCATAGGAGCTCCCGGATGCCCCTTGAACTGTGATAACATACCATAGGGTTTGTTCAGGAGAAAATAGCGGTGGAGTGGCGCAGGGTCTGGTTCTGTATCCATAAAGAAGGGTTCTTTTTTTGTATTATTCACACAAATGTAAGGCTTCAGAAAATGGAATACTCCCGACCTGCCAAAACATCAGCCCTACCTAACTTCTAAATCTTTTGCTTAGTCAAACAATACTACTGTACCCTACTAAAATGAAAGGATTAAATGGGAAAATCGGATTTTTGTAGTTCCTCAACAACAAATCTCCTTTTTTCCCATGAAGCAGAGCCTCATCGACGAAATTACGAAAGTTCTAAAAAGAGTGCCAATCGT
>JBDNFP010000494.1:0-2746 GCA_041689775.1 Spirosomataceae bacterium | reverse complement strand
TGGTCGGGTTGGTTGACAAAGCGGGTTACCGAATCGTGGCTCACGGCATTGTCAAGCAGAGAGGACAAGCCAGTAGCACTAGTTTGTCCCAAGGAGCTGATCAAATAATCGGTAGATAGATCAAGGTCTGTTTTCATCTGCTAAATTTAATTCGCTTTTCTTATCATATACAATAGACTTGCGTAACATCAGCTGATAATTAAGTAGGTATTCTTTTATTCTATCCACTCTACCCCTTCGTTTTCCAGGATAATTAGCAAAGCTTTACTAGTTGGATTCATCGTTTCGTAAGCCTGCAATACTTTTCTGAGCGATCGGCGAGCGCTGTCGTTACCTTCGCCCGCCACCACGTTAACAATCACCGAGCTTCCATCGGGCAGCGTTACCACCCGATCGGCCAGTGCTGTTTTGCCATGGGGTAATAGGATTTCGGTTTTTAAACGGACTTTGCCAGTTGCCCCAAAAAGCGAATGTATCGGGTCTTTAGCAATCAGATTTTCGATAGACCGCTGAATGATTTTTCCCTCCACGGGTTCTATGATACCCGCGGTACACAGCTGTTTAATAACTCCGGGTATATCACTTTTCCTTTCAATGAGAGAAAAGGCATACTTCATTTTCTGAATATGATCCTTCTTTTGCTCGAATGTCTCCACATCAAAAATCCGTTCGGCTAATCGACGTAGCCGCAGTCGATCCGTTCGATCGTTGCTGATAATACTCTCTAATGTGTAAGGAACGGCATTATCTTTACTATGTTGATGATAGCAGTCGCCAGCTCCTTGGTGCAGCACGTATAACGATTTACCGTCCTCCCACGCTACCGGAGAAGCAGGGCTGTTGAGATAGTCGTGGAGCCATTTATTTACGCTGCTGGGTGTCTTATCCCACTTATCCGTATTTTTAGCCAAAATGTACAGGCGCTGAATCGGACGAGTAAAGGCAACGTACAGTAAATTCAGGTTTTCGAGCAGCGTCCGGGTTTTTTCCTCTTCATACTCCTCAGCCAATACCGTTGATTCTAGCTCTTTTACCATGGATACCACCGAGCTAGTCAATCGTCGTTGAACTACTCCAACCTCCTCAATAGTTCGTTCGATGATGAGTTCATTTGCCTTGACCCCTTCCAAGTCTACCCAAATCCGGTCCCGCTGACCGCTGGGAACGAAACTCCAATCGGCGTTCGGCACGATCACTACCGGATATTCCAGGCCTTTTGATTTATGAATGGTCGTAATTCTGAGGGCATCGGTAATAGACGGCACCGTGATTGATATTTTATCTTTGGCCGTTACCCAATAATCCAGAAAATCGGCCAGGTGATTACTTCTGCGCGTACCAAACTCCAACACCGCGTCCAAAAACCGAAATAGATAAGGGGCTTCTTTCAGACCATTATATAGATCAAAGGTAGTTATCAGCTTTTCACAAAGTTCGTACACGCCCAATTGACGGAGCCTGAACGCGCTGAGTGTTATATCCATGCTTTCAAAATAGGTAAGAAACGTAGTTACATCCTTCTCCGCACACATCAAACTGATTGCTTCCTGTTGCAGTGCGTTAGGAATCTCACGCTGAATGACCCGATGAAACAAGTGAGCTGCTTGGTATCTCACTAATGCGTTATCAGGGGTTTGAAGTACCTGCATGAAAGATACCAGTAAATTGACCGTTTGGGCGTAGGTCAACAACAGTGAATCATCCGAAATCAGGGGATTACCCCGTTCTTTCAGAGAACTAGCAATGGCCACGGCTTCTTTTTTCTTGCGACAAAGGATGGCGATATCTCGCCATTGGTAGCCTTTCTCCCGAAGTTCATCCACTAATTCCAGCGTCCGACTTACCATAACGCTATCCGGATTATCCTCCTCGGAGTCTTCCGAATCAGCTGCCTTGGGTTGGGTCAAAAACTCAATCTGTACATGGCCATTGGTCTTGACATCTTCCGTAACTTTTTGCTGGAAATTTTCATCAAAAACGGCCGAAACCATCTCGTTATTCACGGTAGCGGCCACGGTTGAAAAAAAACTATTATTGAATTCCGTCACTTCCCGATAACTACGTCGATTGGTTTGTAGATGGGCTACTTCCAGGTAACTTCCCACCCCAAGTAACCGCTCCTCAGTGAAAACATTATCTCCTAAAAGTTGGGCAATTTCGCCAACCTGATCTTTAGAAAGGTGGAGAATCAAGTCCATGTCACCCCCTCGGAATCGGTAGATAGACTGCTTGGCGTCACCCACGATGAGGTTAAAATGCCCAAAGCCTAAGGCATTATCAATCAGGGGTAGTAAGTTTGCAAATTGGAGTTTGGAAGTGTCCTGAAATTCATCGACCAAGATATGGTTATACTTATCACCCAACCGCTCAAAAATAAAGGGTACCGGCTCCTTGGCTACTATTTCAAGTATCTTACGGTTGAATTCCGAGATGTGCACTTGATTTTTCTGCCGGAGTAGAGCGTTGAATTCTTTACGGATTTCACCTAACAATGAAAGGTTATACAAATGCTTATCAATGAGTTTTAAAAGGCTCATCTTTGGCCCCTCCTCATCCACCACCTGCTGAATAGCGTGTTGATAACCAATTAATTCATCGGAAATACCATCAATTGTGTTCTTAATAGGGTTGGGTGCCTTGGCCGTATACCATTTACCCTCGTTGACTGCGCCCAAAACATACGAATTGGGGGCAGTCCAACAATCCACACCCTCGGCTCGCTTATCAAAATACCCAAAAATACCTT
>JBDNFP010000493.1:0-3253 GCA_041689775.1 Spirosomataceae bacterium | reverse complement strand
AGCTGTGAAAAACTCAACCATTTCGCCCTAAAAGGGAAAATATACATCAAGGCTATTCAAGCCGCTTTCAAAGAACTGGAACTACTCAAACTAAAACACACAGGCAATATTTCCTTTGGATAAAAACAGACTTGCGTAACATCAATAAATAAGTACTGCCGTGATTTGGAGAATGTCAAAGCCCTCGGGTTTTGTGTAAATATTGAGCATGCCAATTACATGGCGGAAAAATTTCAACAGGCAGGTTTAAGGGCGGAGGTACTGTCAAGCGATAATTCCCAAAAACGTGAACAATACCGCAACAAGCTCAGAAAAGGAGAAATTAACTATTTGTTCGTAGTCGATATTTTTAATGAAGGTATTGATATTCCTGAGATTGACACCGTTTTATTTTTAAGACCAACCGAAAGCTTAACCATTTTCTTACAGCAATTAGGGCGGGGTTTACGGCTTAATGATGGAAAGGATTGCCTCACGGTGCTTGATTTCGTGGCCAATTCCAGACCTGAGTATGACTTTGAAGGGAAATTCAGAGCGATGATTGGGAAGACGAATTCTTCCACTCAAAAAGAAGTCGAAAATAACTTTCCTCACCTACCTTTGGGTTGTTCCATTGTGCTCGAAAAAAAGGCAAGAGAGTTTATTCTTGAAAATATTAAAAAGGCTTCCTCGCTCGGGAGAAAGCAAATCATTCAGAAAATCAGGCAATTTTCCCTTGACACTTCCAAGCCGCTGACATTAAAGAACTTTATTGAGTTTTACCACATCCCGATAGAACTCGTGTATAAAACCAAACTCACTTGGTCTAGACTTTGTGTGCTAGCGGAGGTGAAAACTGATTTTGATAGTACCTACGAGACCGAATTAGCCAGTTGCATTCGTACAAAGTGGCTTTCTACGGCCAGTACAACCTACTTTCGTTTCATTCTACGGCTTGCTAAGTTAAAATTCAAAGTAGATTTTGAGGCATTCAGTGAAGCTGAAAAGCAAATGCTCTTGATGCTACATTATGACTTTTGGCAAAAAGAAGCGTTACATGAGACTTTGGAAAATAGTATTGAAGAAATTGGTACTAACCCCACTGCGGTGAATGAGATTAGTGAGGTGATGGAAGTATTAATGGGTAAAATCCAGTTTAAAGAAATAGACATTGAGCTCCCTTACACGCAATCGCTGAAAGTGCACGCGAGGTACACCCGAGACCAAATTCTTGCCGCTTTCCAGTTTAGTAGTTTTGAAAAATCTGCGTCTAACCGTGAAGGTATTGCAAACAACAAAGAGCTGAATACCGAGCTTTTATTTATTGATCTCGTAAAGTCAGAAGAGGACTTTTCACCCACTACGATGTATGACGATTATGCGATAACCGAAAAGCTGTTTCATTGGCAATCACAAAATAGCACAAGAAATGATAGTGGAAAGGGTTTGGAGTACATTCACCATGAAGAAAATAATAAAGTCATTCTCTTATTTTTAAGGGAGCAGAAAAAAAGTGAGTATAACAGTACCTTAGGATACGTTTTCATTGGAAAAGGATTCTATCAAGAGCACTACGGTTCAAAGCCAATGAGTATTACATGGAGACTTGAAGAATCTATTCCAAATTACTTGTGGAAAGATTCGGCGAAACTTGGATAGTTATACGCCGTCCCTTGGCCTTATATCCGAACAGCCTCGGACGGGGCCGCCCGTGCGGAGGCCCAATCTTTGTAGAAAAAGCGAATAGAGACTTCAAAATAGCTTCGGAGAAGTGCAATATTACGTAGCGGTTGCGCTCCTCTGAATCTTACTAATCAATTGAACATGAGCTACTATAAAGGTTTTTCTTTTGCAACGGCAGCCCGGTCCGAAGCTTTTATTAGCCAGACGGCTATGGTGTTCTCACCGACAACGGCGTTAAACAACATACTTCCCATAATAGGATTTGTATGTATTTGAAATAAAGTCTACTAACTCTGTTGCTCCGCGTTATGTGTAAAAAGCATTTTGTGTAGGATACGAAAAGCCATAAAAGTAATGCCCAAAAGCCCTAATTGGTCACGAGAGGAATTGATTTTAGCTTTCAATCTCTACCTGAAATTGCCTTTCGGGAAGATGCACAGAGGTAATCCCGACGTTATAAAACTTGCTGGAATTCTTGGCCGACGTACTTCCGATTCCGTAGCGATGCGTTTAGTCAACTTTGCCAATATTGACCCGTATCATCAGCAGCGTGGGGTAAAAGGGATGTCGGGAGGCAGGAAGCAAGTGGAACCCATTTGGGATGAGTTCATTAATGACCAAGAGAGCTTGGTCTATGAAAGTGAACGCATTTTGGCCATTTTTGAACACCGTACCCTTGAAGAACTCCACCCAGAAATAAAATTTGATTTAGAAAACTTGACGGGTGAGGTCAGAGAGCGCATGATAAAGATGCGCGTTAATCAGAACGTATTCCGGCAAATGATTTTGAAAACCTATAAAAATCGTTGTGCCGTTTCCGGGATCGACTTACCTGAGTTACTAGTAGCGGGGCATATTATTCCGTGGGCAGAAAATGACAAAGAAAGACTGAATCCTGAAAATGGAATTTGCCTATCTAATCTCTATGACAAGGCTTATGAACGTGGCTTGATAGCTATTGATACCGAATATAAATTACTGATCTCGAGACGATTGAAAGAAGAGTCCGAAAAATATTTTTACAAAAACTATTTTGGGCGTTTTGAGCACCAAATCATAACGCTTCCAATAGAGTATAGGCCTAGGAAGGCGTTTTTAGAATATCGATTGGAGCGATTTCAGGGAGATTAACCACTTAATAATATGGGGACTATAAAAGAAGTAGGCAAAAAT
This sequence comes from Spirosomataceae bacterium, assembly GCA_041689775.1. Taxonomy (GTDB): domain Bacteria; phylum Bacteroidota; class Bacteroidia; order Cytophagales; family Spirosomataceae; genus JBDNFP01. The sequence continues at coordinate 418 of JBDNFP010000493.1, read as the reverse complement.
ATTCAGTTTGATTATTTGTATCGAGATGCTGGTAATTATAAAATATTCAATAGTCTGATTTTTCCAAATCAACATTGCCTATCAGTATTGCAATTAGAGCAACTGATGAAAATAGCCTTTATTGATGAGTTGTATTTTGAGCCAATAGCCTGGGGTATCCCTACTCTATCTTTTCCAGATTTCGATGAAGATTTGGATCATGAATGGCATGAGGTTGAAAAGATTAGTGTAACAGAGAAAATAGGGTACTGGGCATTTAATCTATGGTAAACATTAATGGCTTCATTAACAGGAGGTCCTCCAAGGGGTAGATTTGGTTCACGAGCCCCTGTTTCATAGCCGGGGATACCTTTTTGTACTTGGTTTGAAACCGTTTGGCATCTGGATTCAGCAATATTCTGAACTTTTCATTCTCTTT
>JBDNFP010000492.1:0-19255 GCA_041689775.1 Spirosomataceae bacterium | reverse complement strand
TTTTTTCTTTAATTCTGTAAGCGTTGCTGCCTGTGAATAGTAATTATCTGATTTTTTACTTACCTGATACTGTTCTTTTCTTTCATTTAAAAAGTGATTGAAAACGTATCTGATACAACCAAAGTGTTTATCCAAAAGAGTCTTCTGCTCCTGTGTTGGCTGTAATTCAAATTGATATGTACGAAATATTGTTTTCATATATTATAAACCATTGAATGATCTGTTTTCCCCAGCGGCGGCTTTCCGATAGTCAAAATTGGCATTCCCCCAAAATAGCATTCCGTAATTTGCCAACTCCCGTTCTTCCTGATTATCAGCAAAATGCTCCAAGATTACATAAGCCGAAGGGTCATAGCTTCGTATTTTATCATACATACGTTTCCAGATTTTTATCCGACTTTCGTCGTAGGCACTCCAAGTACCCACGTTTGAGCCGCTATTTTTCTGGGTAAAACCTTTGGAAAGATCAAACCGGAAGCCGTCAACCTTGTACTCTTTGATCCAGTACTCGCACACCCGATCTACGTAGTCTTTGGTGGCTTGTTGTTCATGATTGAAATCAAAAAATACACTAAATGGATGCGTTACCTGTTGGTTAAAATAGGGATTATCCGCCGAGGGCTGTGAACCGTCCCAGTACATTTTGACGTACGGAAATTCGTAATCAGCCTGATTGAGCACAATATCCAAAATCACCGCAATACCATTGGTATGGCTGCGGTCAATGAGCTCTTTCAAAGCATTTTTGCTCCCGTAAGCTTTATCAGGAGCAAAATGATAAATTGGGTTATACCCCCAGGAGTCATTCCCCGAAAATTCCATGATGGGCATCAGTTCCAGCGCGTTGATTCCCATTCTTTTCAAATACAGTAGCGAGTCTGCCACGGTGGTATACCGACGAGTCCCAACAAAATCGCGTACCAACAGTTCATATAGTACTAACTCGCTTTCTTCCGGACGTGTAAAAGAAGGCACTTCCCAGCTGTATGGTTGTTGGGCGGTTTGCAGTACCGATACAATACCCGAAGCCTGACTTGGGTAGGGTTTCAAGCCAGGATAGGTAGCGGGCGTAATAAATCGATCATTATTGGGGTCCAGGATTTTATCCGCGTAGGGATCGCCCACCGCCACAGTACCATCCACCAAATACTGAAAAGCATACTCCTGGCCCGCTTTCAGACCATTAATCTGCATCCAGTAACGATTCCCATCCGGAGTCCTCTTCATCAGTGAGGGTGGCACCGGTAACCAGTCAGTCATTTCTCCGATGAGGTACACAAACTTTTTCGACGGAGCAAACAAGGAAAGAATGACACTCGTTTCGCCCAGATAATTAATTCCATCTTTAATTCCGGTAGGTAAGCTCGCTATTTCTGGCTGCGGAGCCACGGTAAAGAAAAAGGTATCGGACGCCGTTTGGGTACCTCCGGTTGCCTTGAAGATAACGGTCCGCCTACCTTCCCCCGTCGGATTATAAATGTAGCGCAAACTATCCCCGACCGCCGTTTGTAGATTAACGCCATCGAGCGTAAGGGATAGCTGACTGGATTGGGAAGCTACGCCAAGAATGGGGAGAGGTTGCCCGGCTTCTACCAAAAAAGAACGCTCCGCCGGGGTAACAAACCGAGCCCGGAGCTGAGAGTTATCGTAGATCGTCACAAACAAGTCCTCCGTTTGGGATTTTCCGTCGCTACTTTTCAAAAGTAACCCCAGCCTTTTGATGGAGGTCCCGGCAGGTACCCCAAAATAGGAACGAGGCGTGAGCTTTATACTCCACCGATCATTACCCAAAGAAGTCATTTTGCCTGGTTCGAAGGGCTTAGCAAAATCCGTTTGTCCCTGAGGAGTAAACTCAAACGCATTACCCCCAGCCGTTGAGCCTGCTCCCGACCATAGATATACATCGTTAGTTTTGCCGAGCAATGCTTTGGCCCGATTACCTTGCGCCAGTTTCACATCAATAATTACGGTAATTTCATTCTCAGGGTAAGGAAAAGTAGATTGGGTTGTGACAACCTGTCCAATGGTATAAGAAACATCTCCAAGTAGTAACACTCCCGTTAGAAAGAGCGTCAGTCGCATTAGGAATCGACGACTATTCGTAGATAATGGCTGCATACTTATTTTTAATAATAGTCAAATAAAACACCAAGATACTTAGTTCTACTTTCATCTTGTAGTAGACAACTTTCTACGATTTTGAACATCTCTGATTGCCAGCAGGCAGTATCTCTTGCCCAAGCAAAACAAATTATCTTTAATTAGATTTAGGTAGGTACATCTATTCTCAATATTTTAGCGAAATAGCCGTTTCTATTTTATATCCTGATCGGTTTGCCCATTGACTCATTTTAGAAGATACTGAATGACATGACTTCATTACTTACTGAGCGGGATTCTGTTTCCTCCTCCCAAAATGTACTCCGCTTACTATTAGTTACACTGGTTTTTATCATTCCTATGTCTCTTCGTGCGCAGGCTCCTTCCGATCCTTTTATCGAAAAACTCCTTTCGAAATACTCCAATCGATTTGAACCCATACTCCAAAAGCCTGACGTCTACGGTGTTCAGATCATCTACACAAAAATTGACCGTAACCGCAAAAACGAGCCTAAGTTTACCACCCACCGCTACAACGTAGACCGGACGAAGTATTTTTACCCGGCTAGTACCGTTAAGTTACCGGCTATCCTCCTAGCGATGGAAAAGCTAAATAAATTGAATGTTCCGGGCCTCGATAAGTATACAACTATGATTACCGACGCGGGACGCCCCGAGCAAACCGCGGTTTCTACCGATTCTACGGCCGAAAACGGCCTTCCTTCCGTAGCTCACTATGCCCGTAAGATTCTACTGGCTAGTGATAACGACGCATTCAACCGTTTGTACGAGTTTATCGGTCAGGAAGAATTTAATGAGAAACTGTCTGCCAAAGGCTACCGGGATGTCAGGATCAAACACCGGTTGCAGCTACCGATGAGTACCGAAAACAATCGCTATACAAATCCCGTAAGTTTTGAAAATGAGGGAGAGGTCGTTTACGAACAACCGATGGCATACTCTGAGAGGTCTTTCGCCCCGCTGCTGCCGATCAAGCAAGGGAAAGGCTACATGAAGGATGGAGTATTGGTCAATGAACCCTTTGATTTTGCGGACAAGAACTACTTTGGAATCGAGGACCAACACAACCTTTTAAAAGCTATTTTCTTCCCGGAAAGTATTGATTCAACCCAACGGTTCGACCTCTGCCCGGACGACTACGAGTTCTTATACCGGTACATGTCGCAGCTGCCGATGGAAACGAGCTACCCCGAGCATTATTCAGATGACTACTACGATAGCTACGTGAAGTTCTTTTTGTTTGGGAATAGTAAGAAACGGATGCCCCGCCACATCAGGGTCTTCAATAAGGTAGGAGATGCGTACGGGTACTTGCTCGACAACGCCTATATCGTAGACTTCGAACGAGGCGTTGAGTTTATGCTGACGGCTGTTATTTACTGCAACGAGAACCAAATTTTCAACGACGATCACTATGAGTACGATACCGTTGGGTTTCCGTTTATGGCCGACTTAGGAAAAGCTTTCTTTGAATACGAAGTGAGAAGAAAACGCCGTGGTCGCCCCGACCTGAGCCGCTTCGAAGTGGAATACGATAAGTAACTGATGATTTTTAGGCAGGCTTAATTTTTGCTCCAAATCCAGGGGCGGCAGTAGAACAAATTGTATCCGTGCCCCAGAATTAGTAGTGCAGAACCAATGTATCCAAGGAATTGGAAAACCGGATTGTAGGTTTCTAACAGTAAAGACACCGTAAATAAGGCAAAAGATCCCCACAGGACTAGTCGAAGCAGAACAACCTGATGCTCACGGGTAGCATAGTATACCGCAATACCATTGATCAGAATAAAGAAATAATCGAAGCTCAGCCCTCCTGCGGAATGCTGATGGATAGTAAAAGTAGAACCTAAGGCAATGACGGGCGTAACTAGGCAATGGACAAGACACAGTACAGAACCAAAGATACCGATGTAATCGGCTTTGCCGTGACTGTGCGCACTATGTTGTTTTGACTTGGAGTTCATTATGAATGCAATAATGATGCAAAAGTAACAGGAAACTTTAATGTATGCAACACTGTTGCATACTAAATAGTTTAAATCTGACCTAATTGAAGCCGGACAATGAATTAAGTGTTCGTCAGACAGTACCTTTGTTGAGTTCGATCTGAGTTAAGCTACCAGATATATCATTCGTAATCCTTTATGGAACAAGTTATCAGAGATATTCTTAAAAACCATAACCTACGCACAACCTCGTGCAGGGAGGATATATTAGAGACTTTCCTAAACAAAGAGGTAGCTCTATCCCACGGGGACCTGGAAAGTAAAATTGGTGACCGTTTTGACCGCGTTACGATATACCGTACCCTGAAAACTTTTTTAGAGAAGGGCATCATACACAAGGTCTTGGATGACGAAGGAATGCGCTATGCTTTGTGTAAAGAGCGTTGCTCGGAACACAACCACCAACACGACCACGTGCATTTTAAATGTAATGAATGCGGTCAAACCAACTGCCTTGAAAATCTCCACGTACCCGCTGTGCAACTACCGGAAGGTTACCGCGCACAAGAAATAAATCTCTTGATTCAAGGCCTGTGCGCGGCTTGTAGTAGTCACTAGTTTTATTTTACCTCCACGCTAAAATCTATATTCACATCGTCACTACCCGGACCGGAGGTACCATCTTTCACGGGGCTACCGTTGATTGCTGGCTGATGGCGTAGTTGTACTTTCAACATCCCTACCCCAGCCGCTGCTGTATTGACAACCCCGGTCAGTCCCAAGGGTAAATTCCTCGCATCTTTATCTCCGTAGGTATACGTCAGAAGTGAGGAAGGATTCGGCGTAAAAATAAATAAATGTTCATCTGCCTTCTCTTTAATCTCTCCGGTAATATCAATTGCGGGGTTCTTACTCTCATCTAACACCTCAACTACTAAGGCATAAGCAGTATTGGATTTTAGCACTACCTGATCAAAGCGAGTTGGTGGATTTCCACCATCGCCATCGATATCCCGATAGGTAACCGTGGTCGTTGTGGAAGTTCCAGTTTCTGTAAACTTCAACAGCACTGTCGTGATCAATTCATTCTCATCATCTGGCTCTACCTCACTAGCGCTCTTACACTGAAACAGGATGGTGGCTACGGCCATTAACACAATTGCTTGTACGGTTTTCATTTTCATCATTACTGCTTGATTATTTTGTTGAATGGTTAGATTATTTAGGTATTAACTGCCAAAGGAGAACCTTGCCCGCAGAGAAATAGTACGGCCCATGTCGTCGGCGTAATACCGGAATCTGTTTAGGTAGTCTCGGTACGAGGTATTCAGTACATTATCGGCAGTTAGGGTAAGTTCCAGTTTCCGTTCTTTGGCCATGGCGAATGTGGCTCCCCACTGCACATTCCAGAGTGAATAGGCCGTTGGTGGTGGAGCAAAATCACTCGCCTTAGGAACCCGACGTTGCTCCCCCACCCAGCGATTACTGATCAGGAAGTACATTTTCTCGCCCCAGTTTAGATCGTCAAGATTCAATTTTAGCTGGTTGTCCCAGCGGTTAGCCGGGATCATCACCAAATAGCTATTGTTACGCACATCACTGACCCGTAAATAGGTAAGCTTACTGCCAACCGACCAACGGCCGGACAACTTCCAATCGACCGTCGCGTCTATTCCCCTGAAAGTGGCATCCGTTTGGGTGTACTTAAAATAAGGGAACGCTCCCCGCACGGTAAGTATAGGTTCTGGCTGAGGTTTGAGATAGATGTAATCCCGGATGTAGTTATAGTACCCTCCTACCTCAACGGTAAGGTTTTCGACACTATATCGGACACTACCGATGGAATTAAAAGCCTTTTCTGGTTTCAGGCTGGCATCTCCCTCCTCAAACGCCGCCGCTCCGTGGTGTACACCGTCACTAAATAGCTCACTGACGTTGGGAGCGCGCCAGGCGGTACCGGCGTTCAGCCTCAGAGACCATTTACTAGTCAGATTACGGCCAACACCTAAGGTGCCGGAGGCATTATGAAAGCGAAACTCGTCCGTTACCTTTACCCGGTTTACGATCCGGTAGGTAGTCAGATACCGATAGTCGTAACGAAGTCCGGCTTCTACTTCCCAGCCGTTTTTCAAAAGTCGTTCGATCGCAAACAGGCCAACATTCCACTGATCAAAGTTTGGAATCAAGGGCCTGCCGCTCATTAGGTTATACTGATACAAGGTACTAAGGCCAATCTGACCCGCTATCTTTCCTTTCAGGGGTTTATGATCCCAGATAAAGTCATTGGTGAACGTGGTAAGCCGGAACGAAAGCTCGGGGCGAATGAGCGACGCGAGCGAGTCATTACGGGGCTGGTGCAGGTCGTATTCAAAACGATTATTAAATTGCCAGGAAGACACCCACTGCAAACGGTTTCCGTCCGCAAAATGGTAGTGAGCCTCGGCTTTTACCAGATCATGCGTAACATTCTGATACGGTCGACCGATAGTATAGCTAAAACCGCTTTTGATCAGAGGCTCTCCCCTTTCGATCACGGTAAGCAAGTCAGTGACACTCCCAATGTGAGAGCCAGAGAATATTCCTAATTTAGTAGCAAAGTGGCTGTAAAAAAGTTCAGCCCCAAAGCCTCTTTTCCGGTAGCCAGTAGCTAATGAGAAATTACGCTCTTCACTGCCCGTGTTGTTAAGAAAATAACCCGGAGTTCGAATATTACCTCCGCGTTTGAGTGTTCCCTGGGCGCGCCATCCTAGCCCGGTAACTCCCTTAATACCACCCTGTAAGGTGGCTGACCCCACGCCCTGACGACCATTGGAGAAGAAGGCAGTATTAATTTCCCCGCTTAAAAGTTTGTCAATAGGCAACTCCTGAGGATCAACCAGAATAACCCCACCAATGGCATCCGAACCATAGCGTACCCCGGCGGCACCTTTTACCACCGAAAGGCGGGTAGCCACAAAAGGATCTATTTCAGGAGCATGCTCCGAGCCCCATTGTTGCCCTTCCTGCCTCACGCCGTTGTTCATGATCAGTACCCGGTTGCTGTGCATTCCGTGGATAACGGGCTTCGCAACCGAAGCTCCCGTTTGGAGGGTAGTGAGGCCCGTTAATCCTTTCAGGCTTTCCCCCAAAGATTGACCCCGGGTCTGCGTAAGATCGGCTCCGCTGAGTGTATTAATTGGCTGGGTTATGGGTGCATCGTTCCTCTGAGCGGTAATTTCAACGTCTTTCAAGTGTATCTCTTCTTCTGCTAACGCAAAGTTTTCTTCGTGACCTTCCTGTAAGTCAATGGTCTGCCGTCTTGGCTGGTACCCCACAATACGGCATTCCAACTGATAGCTACCCGGACACAGGTTGTAAAACTGGTACCTACCCTTCTCATCCGTGAAAACGCCTTTATTGGACCCAACCAGTAAGAGTGTTGCCCCGACGACTGGTTGCCCGGTGTGATCGTCCCTAACTACACCTTTAATAAAACAATGGCAATCGGGAGTTTGGGCTTGAAGATCCCTGATAGGCAGACACCCAACGGCTGCTAGAATACAGGCAATCAAAACTTTGTGATACATCAACTCCTTATTTCATATAATAGAAGTACAAATATATTACTTATGCAACATTGTTGCAAGTAATTATATAAACTTCTTTCTGCATGAATAGCCTTTGGTTGTTTAGTACCTTTGGAATTTCCTGTTCAGAACTTCGCTTTGATGAGTACCATTTTTTTAATAAAAGTTTTGATGATGCCACTGCTCATCGCTAGCGTAACCCTGGCCGTGAGGCGTTGGGGAACAGGAATCGGGGGCTGGATCGGAGGATTTCCCTGGGTAGCCGGGCCTATCTCATTCTTTATGGCATGGGAGCAGGGTGCACCTTTTGTGGCCAAAACCATACCAAGCGCTTTAATGGGTTCGGTAGGTACCATCCTATTCGCATTTTCTTACGCCGTATTATCAAAGCGATGGAAGTGGCTACCTACCGTGTTGTTCAGTTATGGTATCTTCTTCGTGGTAGCTCTCCTCTCGTTCCAATTTACTCCAACTCTATGGGAGGCAATGGCCGCTAATGTAATAGTACTAACCATTATTTTATATTTATTTCCGAAACCTGAGCAGCTCGCCGCCAATAATCGCAAACGACGGTACGACATTCCACTCCGAATGTTAGTGGCTACTACGTTTGTCCTGGTACTGACTCAGGCAGCTGGTATTCTCGGACCCGAATGGAGTGGGATACTTACACCATTTCCTATCATGACCTCCACGCTTGCCGTCTTTACCCACGCACAGCAAGGCTCAGCCGCAACGGCTCGCATACTATACGGTCTGTTGATGGCTGGGTACGGATTCATTGCTTTTCTGGTAGGCGTTTACTGGGTAGTGCCCATGATTCCCATTGGCTGGGCCTACTTATCCCTGACTCTTGGTACCCTTACCCTTAACGGGATAACCTTACGCCTTATTCGATAAAGGCATTTCAATCACTGCTTTTATCACTCCCGAACCGGGTTCGAGCAGGCTGGCGAAGGTTTCAGGTACTTTATCAAAGTCAATCCGGTGGGTGATCCAGGACGTAGTATCCATCCTGCCATTTTCGATGGCGTTAATAATGGTCCGGAAAGTTTGCGGTGTTGCGTTTCGGCTCGCCATAACCATCAACTCTTTGCGGTGGAAGGTCGGGTCATGAAAACTAACATCTCCCTGAAAGAGGCCCACAAAGACCAGCTTTCCACCGTGTGCGCAGTAGTCAAATCCTTTCATCATCGATTCTGGGTGCCCCGTAGCATCAAATACTACCGTTGGTAAGTTTCCGTCCAAGAGCTTTCTGAGGTCCTCCGTAAAGGTATCAGTCATTGACAAGGTATGCTCTACCCCCATTTTATCCTCACAAAATTGTAATCTGCTAGCGTTAATATCAGCTACCACGAGCGTCGCGCCACTTCTCTTAACAAACTCTATCACCGATAGTCCGATGGGCCCCGCTCCTACCACCAACACATAGTCGTCCTGACCTAAATCGGCACGCTCAACGGCATGACCTCCAATTGCCAGGGTTTCCACCAAGGCAAGTTGTTCTTTTTTAAGTCGGTTAGATGGGTGCAGTTTACCAGTAGGAAGTTTTAGGTATTCTACCATACCTCCGTCGGCATGAACGCCCAGTACCTGCAATTTTTCACAGCAGTTAGTCATTCCACGTCGACATGCCTGACATTCGCCACAGTCCATGTAAGGCTCCACAGCGCAGCAATCTCCCACCTTCAAGCCGTAAGCATCGCCTTTAAGTTCGATAATCTCTACTGCTAGTTCATGTCCCAAAACGCGGGGATAAGTAAAGAATGGCTGGCGGCCCCGAAACGCGTGAAGATCTGTACCACAAACCCCGATGCAGATTACCCGCACCAGAGCCTGCCCTTCCTTCAAGCTGGTATCAAACGGGATTTCGGTTAACTCAAAATGGCCGGGTTCACGTAGGACAATCGTTTTCAAAATTTGGATTAGGCTTGATGAACGTTCAATTTAGGAAAAAATTTGTCCGGAGTGCTTTTACCACTGCTATAAAACAAAAACTCCCGTCCAAGGGACAGGAGTTTTGCCATACTATACACACACTAAAATCTTAAATATTGCCACCTAAGTGGCTTAGATCAGGATATTACGGGTCAATAATTCACCGAAGATACCTTCTCCTAATGTCTTGCTTGGATTTTTCACAACCGACGCCGAAAGGTACTTTTTCATATCAGCAGTAATTTCGTACGTTTCGTAAGCAGCACGGTCGAATAACAGATAATTACTTTCCAATTCAAAAATCCGGTATCGGCTTTGATTAAAACGATACGTTTTTCTTTTACTCATAGTAGTGCTTTCGGGCTGAGCCGCTACCTGCTGTGGTTTAATAACCATGGAGTTATGAATATAGCACCATCCTTCCCATTGATTGGTGTATTTTTCAATATACCTTCCAAAATACTTGTAGATACTACTCAGCGAACGTTGACTGAACTCTTCGCGGGTTTCAGTTTTTTCTGCCATAATCGGTTTTCCAACGCGCAATACATTTTGCAGGTTATCTTTCCGATATTGTACGATCGGCAATATAGGAACTCCTGAGAGAAAACTAGCATACGGAATACCTTTACGAACTCTTACCTGTTGATTAAGGAAATCTACGGTAGTCTTATGGTCTTCTCCCGAACCGGTGTCTCCGTCAATGTAAACAAGGATGGAGCGGCCGGCCTGCAATTCCCGCGTCATTTGCAGTAGTACCCGGGGGTCCTCAGCATTAAGGATATTAACTTTACTGGGAGTCTTGAAGTGATCGTACATACCATCGCAATAGCTTTTAAATTCCGCTTGTTGCGACTCAAACACCTCCTGACGAACCAGAGTAGAAAATTGGTAGCCTTTACGTAGTAGCACATTTGCGATCAGTCGGTAAGACCCGATATGAAAAGTGCAAAAAATAAAGGGCTTTTTTGGATTATTAATGAGAGACAAGTCACCTTCCAATGCCGATACGTCACTCAGATGCATTAACTGTCGATCAAACTTTTCAAGAGCCAGATTCCTGATCATACCAAGGTATAGATCTTCATGATCTTTCTCAGGAATTTCTGGCAGAAAATTGGTCAGGTTTGCAGAAAATAGCCCCGACCGTACGCAGTAGCCTTCTTCTTTGCGCATATTCACTCTGTCAAAGGAGTCTATACATTCCTGAGCTACCTGGCGATAAGATGTAAGTGATCTTGATTTCATTACATTCAACTTTTGGCGAAAAATTTATTACAGTGAAAGCGATACGTCCACTGAGCGCTCGGGTAGCGTAATTCCAAAGCAAGAGTTGCCCTTCCATTCTTTATCTACCACAAACGCGGTGATTTCACCTTTGGCCTTAATGGTGTTATCTTTGATGTAATTAGTCAATGATCCAGTAGACTTAATTTCGAACTTCTTCATGATAGTAATTTTTAAAGTTTTGAGAAAAATAAAACGACCGTGCACGCTGGTGAGCTTTTTGGACTCGGAAAGTATTCTGTGCACAACCTTCGTTTACAAAGGTAGGACGAGTATCAACTCAAAATAATCCGTATAATTGCCTATATTTGGTTTAGGAAGTAGTCATTAATTACTAGTTTTTTTGTGAAATAGTAGAGGAGTCTACATAATTTAAGATTTACGTTAGCCATTGAAATACCTATAAACCTTGATTAAAGCCAATGAAGACCCTTGAACTGAATCGTTCCTTCCTGAAAAAGCCATTCAATGGAGTTACTATTCTTTTTATTATTGTACTACTTTATGAGTTGCTAAGTTGGGCCATTAATCCTGATTTTCGGCTTTCGGCCTACAAGTATTCTACTGGATTACTTTCCTACGTACTCAATTGGTTTTTCGGGCTTTACGTCCCTGAACTCATAACCCTGTACATCATTGTTGTACTTCTTGATAAATTTCATGTATTTTTCAAGTTCCACGAACTAGCTCTGACCACCAAGTCAATTGTCAGGTACGAGCTTTCATTTCTTCCTGTTTTACTGCTATCCTATTTTTTCTTTATCCCAATTACGCTGCACACCCGGTACTTTCTTCGTGAATTCCCTTACTACGATCTCGAACGCTACAAAAGTCAATACTTTGTTTACTTATATACCTTTGAAGGTTACATCAGTTATACTCCGTTTGTGTTACTACTAGGGTATATTTTGCTTAATACTTCGTTAATTCTTGATTTTCTTCAAAATCTGAAAAAAGCATCTTCCTCCAATGATTCGGTTTTCAGTGCTTTTGCCTCGTTTGCCTCGGGTACGCCCCGAAATTACACGCAGGTGATAGAAGCAAAACTCAGCAGTGGAGATACCCTGCTCAACGTGAAGGAATGCTTTCTATTCGAGACCGTCACCGGGGAATATTTCGTGGAGCACAGCAAGGGAAGGTACACTATCTCAAAATCACTGGCAGAATTAGAAAACGAGCTGGACCCCAAGTACTTTTTCAGAGGTAACCGAAATTACATCCTTAGCCTCGACTTTTTCGAAAGCTATGCTTATTGGGAAAAGGGTAAATATGTGCTTTCCAGTAGCAAACTACCCGGTAAACAACTCATCATGCCCCGGGCCCGTATGCAAAGTTTCAAAGAGGCCCTGGAAAATAATCGCTCCACCAGTAAGCCTTATACTACTGAATTTATAAGCTCTACCTCTCCACTCTTGGATCGGTAAGAAAACCACTAATCCGAAGACCATGACGTAGTAGTTGGCGTCCACTATCCAAGGCGAATTTCTGGGTTATGTTTTGTTTATGATTGGCCAGTGTTCTGTAACTCATACTTAGCTGAGCAGCTACCTCATGCCCGGTAAGACCCTTGGTGAGGTAGTACAGCACCTCCCGCTCCCGCTTGGTTAAAGACTCAATAATTTTAATTGTTTCGCTGTCTGCCTCGGTGATACCAAGCTCACGAATCAAGTCCTTGAAACAGCTACTGTAGTAGGTTGTTTCTTTATGGGTCGACTGCAAGCAACGATACAACTCTTCAAGTTGATCTTCGGCGTGCAAGTAGGCGCTAAACTTTGCTTCCAGTACTTTGGAAATATCCCGGGTATCGTGCGTGTTTACATACAGCACCACTTTGGGTACTTTCTTTAATTCACTCAGTGCGCTTATCAATCGTGAAGCGTCACCTATGAGGCCTACTTCGGTGATGACACAAGTTGGTTTTTTAGTCTGTATTTTACTGATCAAATCGTCGAGCTGGGATGCTCTTCCCACCACATCAAACCCTTCACTTTTCAGTAGGCTCCCCAGCACCTCACAGGTGAAAGGCTCCGACTTTGCCACGAGAACCCTAGAGTCCGTTTTCTTCAATGACCACTTGGAATCTAAATCTTTGTTCATACCACAGACTATTAGTGCGCAACTTTAATATCATCGAATTTAGAAGCTAGTTGTGTACCATAATAATCCAAAACGGCGAAATCAACACTTTTTGGGATGAAATCTACACTTTTATTTCACCAAATCGACAAGTTATCCATAAAAAAGGGAAGCCCGAGGCAACAAGGCATCAGGCTTCCCACTCCACAAAGACTTTTTTAAACCCGCTCTAATTTGATCGGATAGGTTTTCTTGGCATTCCACTGGCAAATATAAATGTTCTTCTCGTTGTCGATGCATACATCGTGGCAGTGCATTAGCTGGTGGTAATCCTGCACCATAAGTTGCAGCTGACCGTTACGATATTCTGGTTTGGTACCGCCCGGATTCGAAATGACTTTATCGTTCTTATCAAGGATCGTTACGAAACCAGAGTTGGGCGTTTGGTTGAGATATTTCAATCTTGACCAGCACACACCCGCATAAATATTATCGTCATTCAGGACCGGTCGGCACACGAATGCACCGGGTAAAAAGATCGATGAAAGGTACTTCCCGTGGAGGGTAAAACGCTTAAAAGAATTATGCACCCGGGATGTAACGAGCAAGGTTGGATTGGCCTTATCGCGGGCATCGATGGCTACCCCGTGGGCGGTAGCAAATTGATGTTCCTCGTCACCCGGCCCGCCAAATTTATCAATGTATTCGCCATTCATGGTATACCGAAGTATCCATTGCGAGCCGTAACCATCCGCAATATAAATGGTGCCGTCCGGACCAATAGCTGTTTCGGTGGGTTTGAAGTTCATCTCGGGTTTATAAGCTCCTACTTTTGACGGGTGCTCGATGGTCAGTAGCACCTTTCCGGTCATGTCCGTTTTGACTACCTTTCCCTGATTAGGATCACAGATAAACAAAAACTCCTCCCCGTTGGCGTTCCAGAGCGTGAGGCCGTGACCACCTGGGTACTCATGTCCCCAACTATCAAGGAGCTTACCGGATCGATCATACACCAAAATGTTATTCTTTACCTCATCACCAATCATCAGGAGTCGGCCTTTACTATCCTGAACCATCTCGTGGCAGTTGTTGATAGGAAACTTTGAGGAGTCCAGATTGCCCCAGGAATGTTGCACCCGATACCGGTGCGATCCATGGCCAATAATTTCACCGTCGGCTTTGGGCTTCGCGTGAAGAATATAAAAGGGCTTAAAGGTCAAAGCAGCTGCTGCGGTCAGCGCTGACGTTTTGACAAAATTTCGGCGGGAAGAATTTTGTTCCATGGAGAGGTTGAATAAGTCCTAAATAAAATATAAAGCAGATCGAATACGCATTTTACTATATTCCCTTTGATTGTAACAAACGAAAATCAGGTCAGAATCTGGTTTACTACTTTCCCGTGGACGTCGGTTAACCGGAAGTTCCGACCTTGGAAAGGGTAGGTTAGTTTTTCGTGATCAAAGCCCAATTGGTGCAGTATGGTAGCTTGTAAATCATGAATATGAACGCGGTCTTTTACTCCGTAGTAACCGATTTCGTCGGTTTCTCCAAAGCTAAAACCTTTTTTGACTCCACCACCAGCTACCCACATGGTAAAGGCCTCTTTGTGGTGATCACGTCCTCGGAAAGGCGCTTTTTTACCGCCCCGGTTCTCCGCCATTGGTGTACGACCAAACTCCCCTCCCCACACCAGCAAGGTATCATCCAGCATTCCACGTTGCTTCAAATCTAATAATAAGGCCGTCGTAGCCTGATCCGTTTCCTTGCAGCGATTTACAAATCCTATTTCAAGCGCTTCGTTTTGACTACTACCGTGGGTATCCCAGTCGGCATGGTATAATTGAATAAAACGTACCCCTCGTTCGGCGAGTCGTCGGGCCAATAGACAATTATTGGCGTAGGAATTTTGGCCGGGAGTGGTTCCGTATAGTTGATGGATATAGTCAGGTTCTTTCGTAATATCCATGGCATCGGGTACCGTGGTTTGCATTCGGAAGGCAAGTTCGTACTGTTCAATCCGGGCCATTATTTCGGGATCCCCTATTTCTTCGTGCTGAACCCGGTTAAGTTCGGATATCGTTTGAATCGCTGATTTTTTCAGGTCACGAGGCATCCCCTTCGGATCGCCGATGTATAACACAGGATCACCCTCCGACCGGCATTGTACTCCCTGGTACTGGGAAGGAAGAAAACCACTACCCCAGATACTCTTGCCAGCACTCGGGATAGCATCACCCGACGCCAGAACGATGAAACCCGGCAAATTTTCATTTTCTGAACCCAAACCATACGTTACCCACGACCCAAAACTTGGTCTCCCCGTCCGCGGACTTCCTGTATGCATAAAAAGCTGAGCCGGAGCGTGGTTAAACTCATCGGTATGCATGGCCCTCAGAAAGGTAACCTCATCAACAACCTGCTGAAAATAGGGAAAGTGGTTGGAAACCCAGCTACCCGTTTGTCCAAAGCGGTCAAACTTGGCATAGGGCCCCAACATTTTGGGGGTACCTACGATAAAGGCAAATCGCTTTCCTTCCAGCAGCGATTTAGGGCAATCTAAACCGTCAAGATCTTGCAGTAATGGCTTATTTTCGAACAACTCCAACTGCGAAGGCGCCCCAGACATGTGCATAAAAATGACCCGCTTGGCTTTCGGCGCAAAATGACTCAGGTGATTCATCATGGCATCTTTCGACTGTTTTCCTTTGAAAACGTCGCATCCCACCATCATCCCGCCGAGGGCCATAGCCCCGAGATGCCCCACACTTTGTTGTAAGAAAAATCGGCGGGTGGTAGTCTCCCTTTGGGTATGTTCGAGTTCGTCTAGAATCTTTTTCATGGGTGCTAGTTATTCTTTGGTAACTACCTCGTCGAGGTTGAGCATTACATTGGTGGTGGCTGATAGTGCCGCCAAATGAGGTGTCTTTGGGTAGGGCATCGTTACATAGTCACGTACATCCGCCGGACTTTTCCGGTAGTAATCAATGGAGGTAAGGTAGTAGTTTACTAATAGTTCCAATCGCTGTTTGGAAGGATAATGACCCGTAAGTCGGAAATAAGCCTGTCGTATATTCTGACGAGGTGCCAACCCTAACGACTGCTTTACCTCCCACGCCAGTGCTTGTGATACTTCCAAGTACACCGGGTCGTTAAGCGTCACTAGGGCCTGAAGCGGCGTGTTGGTCCTGATCCGACGCGAAACGCAAAGCTCACGACTAGGGGCGTCGAAGGTCGTAAAAGATGGGTAAGGGCTAGATTTTCGCCAGTAGGTGTAAATAGCCCGGCGATATCGATTCTCATCCTGAGCCGACCGCCATCGGATCACATTTCTGATTACCTGCCACACTCCGTCGGGTTGGGGAGGCATTACGCTTGGTCCGTATAGTTTGTTAGTCATGAGGCCCGAAACCGACAGTGCCTGATCCCGGATTTGCTCCGCTGATAGCCTTACCCGTGGGCCTCTGGCTAAATATAAATTGTAAGGGTCATTTTCTTGTAAATCATCATTCAAAACCGAAGACTGACGGTAAGTAGCCGACATCACCATCTCTTTCAGCATTGCTTTTATACTCCACTGATGCTCGTTCATCAACCGTAAGGCCAGCCAATCGAGTAGTTTGGGGTGGGTAGGTTTGGAGCCTTGGGTACCAAAGTCTTCCAGAGTCTCAACCAAACCACGGCCATACAACTGCTCCCAAAAACGGTTGACCATCACCCGAGCCGTTAGCGGGTTCTGAGGACTCACCAGCCACCGGGCCAAACCAAGTCGGTCTTTCGAAAGATCTTTGGGCATCAGGGAAAGCATTTTCGGCGTTTGCGGAAAAACCTCCTTACCGTGTACCATCCAGTTGCCCCGCACAAACATAAAAGAACGCCGGGTACTGTCTACTGGAAGCTCCTCCATGACGGGGGTGTTGGAAGGCTTTATAGCATCCAATTCGGCACAGGCTTTCAGGTAGGCCGTAGAAGCAGTGTCGGTGATGGATTCAAATTGTCGAAATGCCTCGTTAAATTTCGTTTGCTGAATAGAAGAAAGTTTTCTGAGCGTGGGATAATCGTTGGTCAGATCAGTATCCGCCGTGGTATTGAAAAACGACATCAACTGGTAGTATTCTCTATGTGGGAAAGGGTCATAGGGATGGCTATGGCATTGCACGCAGGCAATGGTAGTACCCTGCCACACTTCCATGGTCGTATTCACCCGATCCAGTACCGCTACTACTCTGAACTCTTCGTCGTCAGTTCCACCTTCGTCGTTTGTGCTGGTATTCCGGTTAAAGGCCGTAGCAATCAGTTGGTCGGTGGTGGGTTTAGGAAGAAGATCTCCGGCCAACTGCTCAACCGTGAACTGATCAAATGGCATATCGTTATTAAAGGCTTCAATAAGCCAGTCACGGTACTGCCATATATCCCGATGCCGGTCTTTCTGGTAGCCCTGCGAATCTCCGTAGCGGGCCAGATCAAGCCACATGGCGGTCCAGCGTTCGCCGTAATTGGGGCTAGCCAACAGGCTATCTACTGCTTTTTCGTAAGCTTCGTCTGAGGTGTTATTTATGAAATTGGTATACGCCTC
Organism: Spirosomataceae bacterium; assembly: GCA_041689775.1. Lineage (GTDB taxonomy): Bacteria > Bacteroidota > Bacteroidia > Cytophagales > Spirosomataceae > JBDNFP01. The sequence goes on along the minus strand of JBDNFP010000492.1, from coordinate 1,748 downwards.
CGGGGTTGGGGCCACTCCGGTCAGGTCGAGGGTAAGGCGGCGGAGTAAGGTAGCTTTGTCCGCCTGAGGAGAAGGAGACATACCTGCATCCGCCATTTTTTTATAAACAAACTTATCTAAATCTGCCGTCGGCCAGGTACTCAACACAAAGGGTACTTCCTGAGGCTTGGGGGCTACATACGCCCAGTGAGTTTCCCACTGAGCACCTTCCTCAACCCATTTTTCCAGTAATGAAATTTGCTCCTTACTCAACGGTGGCGCTTTCAGGGGCATCCGCTCGTCAAGATCATGGTGGGTAAGCCTTTTGATAAGTTCACTTTCTGCGGGACTACCCGGTACGATGCACGGCTTACCAGATTTGCCTTTCAATAAGGCAGATTCTCGATACAGAAGGCTTATCCCCCCTTGTTCTTTTACCCCCCCGTGGCACGAAGTGCAATTTGCGTTCAGGATAGGCCGAATTTGGGTATTAAAGTCTATTTTACTAGTACCCGGCCACCCCAGTAACGAAGTAAGGGTCAGGAAGGCTATACCACCTCCTACTATCAGAAAAACCAAAATTTTATTCCTCATCCATGTACTATTAATGCTTTATATTGAACTGATTGTAATCAGTTGTTCTATATTCCTTAAACAAAGCCAAATGAAGTCAAAACTACCCACTTGGAGGTGATTTTAACTTAATTTGTGGGAGGATCAAAAACCAATGATGCCGTAAGCTCTACGCCGAGGATGCTATGCAGAAAGCGATTAGAATGGGTTTCAAAGTCAGGTAGTGGTCCTCTATTGGAAGGACGCTGTTCTTGGCAATTATCCCTGATGAATCAGACACACCTGGTTGGTACATTAAATGCATTATTCAGTTAGTAACTTTTTTGGTGGTCACCTTCATCTTTGGGTAATCCATGTTCATCCGGATTGCCTCGCGTGCCTCCGCACCAACCAACTTTTCACAAACGTAAAGACCAAGGTCGAGAGAAGATGCTACTGCTCCGGCTGTAATCACATCCTGATCCTCCACAATTCTTACTTTCAATACATCCGGACAATATTGCATCAAGGTATCGTACTCTTTAAAGTTGGTAGTAGCTTTTCTGTTTTTCAAAAAACCGGCGGCACCTAGCAGTAAGCTACCGGTACAAACGGATACTTTTTGGGGGACATTCTGTGCCGTTTTTAGCCAATTAACAAAATCTATATTATTTTGTAATGTACGCGTTCCCAGTCCGCCAGGTATGAATATCATGTCGTACGAATCCAGCGACTGACGAACTTTTGATGGCATTAAAGATAGCCCAAAGCTATCATGAACGGTATCGGTAAAGGAGCAGAGATCCCAGCTAAGGTTTGGAATATACCCCTGTGATTTGAGCCGCATAATGGGGTCATAGAACCCGATAAAGTCGAGCGCAGTAATGCCGTTAAATATGACAAAAGCTACTTTCATTCGATCAATTAGGGGGCGTTGGTCTGGTTTGCTGCTCACTGGCGCTACCTCAGACTGAGAAAACAAGCTTTCCGTACCCATAAATGCAATACCAAGTTTCTTTAAAAAGCCTCTTCTTTCTTCCATAAATGGTCTAAATTAGGTATTACTTGTAGGTTGCTTAGTACTCTACCCTACTATTTTTAGGTTCTGATAATGAGATAGTTGCTTTCTTACCCATCGAAACAGGCACATAATTTTAAAAATAAGGTCAGACCTGGCTGTTGTCTGATCGCGACTGATTTCACGGATTAGATTCAGC
>JBDNFP010000491.1:0-6416 GCA_041689775.1 Spirosomataceae bacterium | reverse complement strand
ACCTCAATCTGATTGAGACCTTGTGCAGGAAGATGAAACATGAGTGGTTGCGCCCGAAGGATTTTAAAAACAAGGAGGCGCTTCACATGAGGATAAATCATATTCTTGAAAAATACGGAGGGTCGGAGTTTTCCATCCATTTCTCAATCAAATAAATGTATGTTTAAATACGGCCGACTACTTAACCAAGGAAGTACACCTATCTGGCATCACGAAAGTTACCGTAAGACTGTCGAGTAGCAAAGCAGCGGCAAATCTCTCGGTTTGGCTGGTTTCGCTCCCTTGGAATGAGGGACGTCAAACGAAGATAACGGATAACATAATAACACGTGGCTGGGCCGATCCGCAAAACCATAGTTCGATACGAAAAAGCGAACCCCTAAAAAAAGGTAAGTTCTATGAGGTATCTTTCGATTTAATGCCGGATGATCAAATCATAAGAAAGGGTCAACAAATAGGGCTAATGATTTTTTCAAGCGATCGGGAGTTCACCCTACACCCAGAACCCGGAACTGAATTAACCATTGATTTAGACGGAACAACTTTGACCTTACCGGTTGTGGGAGGCCTCGAAGCGTTTACTGAGGCAGTAGTAAAAAAAAATTAAAACAAGAAGCTAGTTGAGTTAATCTCATTCCGTAAAAAAAGGCACTTTTTCATCAATCCTGCGTTACAGAAATCCATCGGTGAATTTGTGAGTCGAAAACTTGCGATGTGCGCTGCCGTCAGTTTACAAAAACTAACGGCAGCGGGTGTGTAGGAGCAAAAATCAAGATGCCGAGTCTCAATTATAAACCAAATCCCTTCATCCTTTTACAAATTCTTCGCCGTTTCCCGCAAAATATATTTCTGGATCTTTCCTGTTGATGTTTTAGGCAATTCTGAAAAAATTACGGTTTTTGGCACTTTAAAACCCGCCAGGTGTTGTTGACAAAAATTGATAATATCCTCTGAGGTGGTAGAGTCCCCTTCTTTTTTAAAAATGAAAGCACAGACCGTTTCTCCCCATTTTTCATCTGGTTTTGCCACTACCGCGGCTTCTAAAACGGAGCGATGGCGGTACAAAACACCTTCGACTTCAATGGTCGAGATATTTTCCCCTCCCGAAATAATGACATCCTTTGAGCGGTCTCGGATTTGGATATATCCGTCAGAATGTTTCACGGCTAGGTCACCGGTATGAAACCAATCGCCTTTGAATGCCTCAGCAGAAGCCGAAGGGTTTTTCAGGTACCCTTTCATTGCATTATTGCCCCGCATCACTATTTCACCCATTGTAATACCATCGGCTGGTACAGGCTCCAAGGTTTCAGGATCGACCACTTCCAGCTCTTCCAAAAAATGATACCGAACCCCCTGCCGGGCTTTCAAACCAGCGCGATCAAAGAGCGGGAGTTCATCCCACTCGTCGTGCCAAGAACATACAACCGCCGGCCCGTAGCACTCCGTGAGCCCGTAGGTATGGGTAATTGAAAACCCCTGAGTTTCCATGCCTTCAATAATGGCAGCCGGTGGCGCTGCACCCGCGGTCATCACGGAAACCTTGTGAGAAAAAGATTTTTTGTCTTCAATTTTGGCATTATTCAAAAGACCGAGTACAATGGGCGCCGCACAAAAATGGGTAACCATTTCCTTTGAAATAGCCGTGAAAATATCATCCGCTTTTACTTTTCGAAGACAAATATTAGTACCGGCCTGAGCAGCAATCGTCCACGGAAAACACCAGCCATTGCAATGAAACATCGGCAATGTCCAGAGATAAACGGGGTGGGTTTCCATACTCCACACCAATATGTTGTTGACGGCATTCAAATGGGCGCCCCGATGATGGTACACCACACCTTTCGGATTTCCTGTTGTGCCAGAGGTATAATTTAAAGAAATTGCCTGCCATTCATCCTTCGGAAACTGCCAGGCGAAGTCATCGTCACCCGTAGCCAGAAAATCTTCGTATTCAATATCCCCGATAAGTTCTCCTCCTTCGGCATAGACATCGTCAATATCAATTACGATTGGTTTATTTTCGAGGGAAGCCAAGGCCACTTTTATTACCGGAGAAAACTCTCTGTCCGTTAGAAGTACTTTTGTTTCGGCATGTTGCAACATAAACCCAATCGTTTGGGCATCTAACCGAATATTCAGGGTGTTCAGAACGGCACCCGTCATTGGAACTCCGAAATGCGCTTCATAAATAGCCGGAATATTTGGTGCCATTACAGAAACGGTACTGCCGTAACCAACACCAACTTTTGTCAAGGCCGAAGCTAATTTTCGCGCTCTTATATAGGTTTCACGCCATGTTCTACGAATAGTACCGTGAACAATCGCAATTCTTTCGGGATACACAAAAGCGGTTCTTTCTATAAACGACAAGGGCGATAGTGGAACAAAGTTTGCCTTATTCTTGTCTAGTTCTGTTTCAAAAATGGAAGGGTTCATCGGATTACTAAGGTTGAATCTTTACTAAAAAGCGAGGGGGCATTACATTATACCAGAAATCCAGAAATCCTTTTGGCATCAGGAAGATTTGAATTTAGCAGGTAGGTACGCAGTCACCTTTCGGAAAAATTTCCACAACAGCCTGTAACCTAAAGATAACGGTAGTGGACCGGGCAAAAAAAGACATCAAGCTATTAAAATAGCCTGATGTCTACCTGTTATCCATTGGGAATGGTCTTCCTTAAATATCCGAATACTCGGTAGGATACAAGAAGTACTGCGTGTTTTCAGATGTATTATTTTTGTATTGTTCATCGGCTATTAAGACTTTCCATTCCGGTGAATCCACAAGAGCTTTCCAGTTGGCATCGCGATCGGCCTGATTTGCGAAAGTGGTCATATACATCAGGTTAGGTATATGGCTGCCGGTAATCACTTCACCGTAAAATACCGCATTAAAATTCAACCTTTTGAAAAGTTTTACTTCACCGCCCGTGTTAAACATTTTCACCTTATTCAGGTAATATTTTTCCGTGGGTCCTGCGTAACTCATAGATTCGGTCGCTTTTCGAGCCGTTGAGATTGGGCAACATCATCTGCGGGGCTTCGCTAAAAGCAAGTAAAACGATAGACTCAAAACGGTCGAATGGCTTGTTATCAAATTTAGCATTGATGTAGGCGCTACCTGCATTTTGATACGCCGCGTCCCCATCCTGTTTTTTCGTGATAGCCAATACGTGGCTTTGCGACTTCAAGGGCGTAAAAACGTACACTTTTTTGCCAGCATCGTCGGACGTTGACCTTGGTTTTAATACCTTGCCGGTGCATGGCGGGAATATATGCATCCTTCAAATAGGCGTCTGAGCCTTGTTCTTGGGCAGGGTTACTGATGGTATAAATTTTTATTTCGTGAAATTCTCTTTTGGCCGCTTGGGCAAAAGCTACTGCTCCGGGTACAAAAAGCAGGGTAAGCATAAAAGATTTTAGGACGGATCGATGGCTGTTCGTAAACAGAAGTTTTTTGCTAATTGTCGATCTAACAAATCAAAATTAGTTGATAATTGACGTTACGTAATGGAATTCGCAGGGCTTCGTCATAAAAAAGAGCGCCACCCCACTAACCACGATTTACTATCGGGTAAACCTAAAGGATTGCAAATCGGTGTTAGCGGAGGCCGTTTCAGCGTCTTATACTCCCTTGACTTCCCACCCCTTACGGTACGTACGACGCAGGTACTTATCAGCAGCCGGATAGTTGGAAAACTTCATCCGGGCGGAATCCCATTGTAACAATTGTCCCGGTACCCGTATCGCCACGGTACCCAACAAAACGGCCTCTGTCATCGGACCCGACTGCGCAAAATGAGATTCTGTCTTTTCACCACCCAAGCAGGCATCCACAAAATGATGGTAATGGTTCCGCTCCGCTAACGCAGGGTTGCTGTATGTTTTTACATTTCCAGAAGGGATTACTACCGGCATTTTTTGATGGGGAATCAGCAACGCACCTTCGGTGCCAATGAGCATGGCCGATTCGGCCGGGTATTCTCCTTCGGTAAATAAATCCCTGATTTCCTGAGGCGGATAAAATTCCCCATCAAACCACTCTACGGGTAAGGTATCAGATTCGGTTAGTTCGTTTCCCGGAAATACCCAGCTTATATGGTTTCCTTGGGGCCAGGTATCGGCCCGACGTTCGGTAGACTCTTCCCATGATTTTTGTACTTCGGCCTGTACCGACAACGGAGGCTTCATGCCCAGTCCTTTCCAGACTGCGTCAAAAATATGGCAGCCGATGTCACCCGACCAGCCCGTGCCGAAGTCTTGCCAGGTGCGCCAGATGGAAGGATGATAAATGTCCGGTGCATAGGGTCGGACGGGGGCTGTGCCAATCCATTGATCCCAGTGCAAATGCGCCGGAACCTCCTGACCTTGGGCCGGGCGAGGTCCCACGAGCCGATACTTTGCCACGGCTCCGGGTCGATTAGAACATAAATAGGCGTGCTTTATTTTTCCGATAATGCCCTGCTTGATCCACTGTACTGCGGTTCGGTCGCCAAAGGTAGAGGCTACCTGAGTACCCAACTGCGTGGTTACGCCAGCTTTCACGGCCGCTTTGGTCAGCTCCCGCACTTCGGCTACTTCATGACACATGGGTTTTTGACAGTACACATGCTTTTTAAGCCGGATAGCCTGGTACGCAATGGGAAAATGATTGTGGTCGGGTACCGTTACATTCACCGAATCAATGGCGTTAGCTTCCATCCGAAACATTTCCCACCAGTCGGTATACGTCCGGGCGTTCGGCACTAACTCGGCTGCCCGTTTCAGGTTATTTTCATCCACGTCGCAGAGGGCCACGATTTCTACCTCCGGATGTTTTTTAAACTGGTTAATGTCTCCCCATCCCATACCGCCCACGCCGATACAGGCGTGCCGGAGTTTGGAGGTACGGCCAGAAGCCTCTGCTGATGCACTTAGTAAGAGCGGAGCAGCCATCGCGGCAGTAGCTGCTTTCACCAGAAATTCGCGGCGAGAATCTTGACTAGATTTGTTTTTCATTGATCTACAAGGTTTAGGAAAATCGTTAACGGGAGTTTTACCATAAAGGGAAAACTCCCGCTTTTATCCTTGTTTCGATCTGATAATCAATGAATTTTGGTTTTCAGGACTTCGTACAAAGCTAGTCCCGCGTGCACAAGTAGTCGTAGGGCACCTAACTCTACACACGTTACCTGTGGCGTGAAGACTATTGAGTAGTCTTCTTGGAGGTGATGATAAACGCAGTACAAGCATCCGGAAGGCGTAGACAATAAGAATCAGGCGGGTGGCATTTGGCTTACTCTCAACCGATTTTTCTATTTAGGCAAATCCAATAGTTAGTCAAAAGACTCCTTCACGATCACATTTTTAGCAATTCCCAAGGATGATAGATGCTTTTCTACTGCCTCCATCATGGGTTCCGGTCCGCAGATGTAAAAATAGTTAACGTTTCCGCCTGTATATTTTTTTATCAATTCGGCCGAAATATAACCATGCTCATAGTTGGCAAGTTTTTCATCAGAAAGGACATTAATAAAGTTACTGCCTAACAATTCAGTAAATTTATCTTCCTGAATGATATCCGCTTTGGTCTTATTGGCAAATATGAGTTTGTTATGGCCGATTTCATTCTTTGCCTCGAGATGTTTGAGGATAGCAATAAAAGGTGTGACGCCCGCTCCACCGGCAATAAAAACACCTTCCCCTTTATACGTTATCGCTCCATATACATCATGAATGATCAACTCATCTCCTTGGTGGAGCGAAAGTAATTCTTTCGTAACTCCGTCGTGTGATGGATAGGTTTTAATGGTAAATTCCAGCAGTTCATCATCGGGTAAGGAGGTGAATGTAAAGGACCGCAATTCTTGCTCCCAACCCTTTTTATTAATAGATAGGTCCGTTGCTTGTCCGGGCTCAAAAGTTAATTGCTCAGGTTTTTCGACAACAATGTGGAGAACATCGTGCGTAAGATTTTCTACTGATACTATTTTGACAATTTTCTTCATTGTGGTTTATTTTTTATTAGAATTAATACCGAAGTTTTGAAAAAGAATCATGCCAGTACTAAATAAATACTCCTTTTGGTAGTAAAAAGTATGGCTCATTCTTTCGCTGTATTCATTCACAAATACGATCAAAATCAACTGGTTAGACCCTCTGGCACGCACTATTTACGCAGTAAAGGTTGTGAAGGAAAGCAAACTACCCTGACGGCAAACCTAAATCCCGTGCCTTTAGGGTAACCTCAATGAATCATAACGTTCGTATTTTTGAAGCCCGGAACTCACGTAGATACTATGACATTTCCGAATGGCACACCGCTGAGGACTTTGCCGTAGAGAAATGCATTATCCTTTGGAAAAAGGCAGATGGAAGGTGGAAGTTATTTGGAGGTAAGTAGCTAACAGCTATTAGTTTGTAGCTGTTAGCTT
>JBDNFP010000490.1:0-14662 GCA_041689775.1 Spirosomataceae bacterium | reverse complement strand
CTGGATCGTAGAGCGAACGTTCGCCTGGCTGACCAACTAGCGGCGGCTCAGTGTCGATTATGAGCGGTCGGTAAAAGTCTCCGAGGCCATGATTTAACTAGCTATGATCCGCATAATGATTCGCCGATTATAAAATTTAGACAGTCTCTTACAATTTAAGATTTTTCTAGGCAAACCAAAGACTTCCGTGAGTTATAGCCGAGTCAACCGACGGTTTAGGACTATTGAAATCTGATTCAGGTACAGTAATGACTCACAAAAATCTCTAATTTTGGCCCATGAACATTCGCGCATTCCGACATTCACTGATTCAAAATTAAATAATGTTGAAACCCAAAAAAGCACACGAATCAGAAGTTACCATGACCGAAATGGTACTTCCTAACGACACCAATACACTCAATAATCTCATGGGGGGACGCCTACTGCACTGGATGGATATTTGTGCAGCTATTTCCGCCCAAAAGCATTCCAACCGTATTGTAGTAACGGCTTCGGTTGATAACGTATCCTTTACAGAACCGATCAAGCTTGGGAATATCGTGACCATGAAGGCACGGGTAACGCGCTCCTTTAACTCTTCCATGGAGGTTTTTCTGGAAGTATGGGCAGAAGATATTCCGGCGGGTAAGCGGATGAGCACGAATACGGCATTTTACACATTCGTGGCCGTGGATCAGAATGGTCGCCCCATTGAAGTGCCGGAGTTAATCCCGGAAACACGGGAAGATAAGGATCTTTTCGCCAGTGCTTTACGTCGTCGTCAATTGCGATTGGTACTGGCCGGGCGCATGAATCCTCAGGATGCTACGGAGTTAAAAGCACTGTTTGAAATGGTTTGAGCCAAATGGTAATGAGAGGTATGCCGTATGGAATAGAAAATGGTAAAGCGAAGTTCGTGAAGGTGTATGTTGTAGCAATAGGCTAACCAGAAATCTAAGATCAGGAGGGTTGGGAATACGCTGCTTTTGCATCTAGGTAGTCCTCCCACTCATCAATATCGGTAAGGGGTTCTAGTAGGTGATAAGGCAGGCTTTGACTATCTAATACACGCATTGTTTTTTCCAGTAAGGTAGGTTGGCTCCACGGCATTCCATTAAACAGGGCTTCATGCAGGGTATTCATCCCGAGAAGATAATACCCACCATCGGTAGAGGGGCCGATCACGACATCGTGGCTTTGTAGTGTGGTGAATGCATCTTCTAGGTGTTTTGGGTGCAATGCCAGGCAGTCACTCCCAATGATCACGACGCTCTTTGCCCCCAATGCTAATTGTTCACGAAAAGCCTCCTTCATCCTGTATCCCAAATCGCCTTCGGACTGTAAGGATTTCGACCAGCCGTTCCAAAGGTCATTTTCATTAATGAAGTCGCCGTAATAGACCGTGCGTGTGCAGGTGTTGGCCGGTAGCGTTTCAGCTACTGTGCGGGTGTAGTTGAGCAATTCGCGGTATACCTCTACGGCCTTCGGATGGCCTACGGTTTTAGCAATCCGGGTCTTTACATTTCCTTCAATAGGATTTTTTACAAAAATAATCAGAGCGTGAAGCGGCATATTTTGGTAGTTTTGTATTTTAATTGACAATTTATAAACTACGAAACGAATGGCAAAAAAGATTATTTTTTCCGAAAAGGCACCCGTACCCATCGGGCCATATAGCCAGGCAGTAATGGTAGACAACGTTTTGTACGTGTCAGGGCAAGTTGCTATCGAATTATCAACTTCCGGTGATTTGCGCGCAGAAGCTACTCAGGTGATGGAAAATATTGGTCATATCCTGACCGCAGCGGGCTTAACGTACGCTAATATTGTAAAGTCAAGTATTTTTTTGAAAAATATGGATGACTTCGGCTTAGTAAACGAAGTATACGGAGCTTATTTTGAAAATGAACCTCCTGCGCGCGAGACAGTTCAGGTAGCAAAGCTACCGAAAGATGTTAATGTAGAAATTTCGGTAATTGCCGTGCAGGATTAGTTAACTTTAAGATTACTAGTTGATGGCTAGCAGCTAGTAGTTTAAATTGTTGACTATACTCACTGATAGTGTCAAGTTACTATCATCAGGTAAAATCATAAAGAGCCACCCACTACCGACTTTCCCAATAAAACACTGAATGACAACTCAAACCACCCGTGTTCGTTTTGCGCCAAGCCCAACGGGGCCTCTCCACAGCGGAGGCGTACGAACCGCACTGTATAATTATTTATTTGCCCGCCAAACCGGTGGACAAATGCTTTTACGCATTGAGGATACCGATCAGACCCGGTATGTACCGGGTGCTGAGGAGTACATACTCGAATCGCTGGCCTGGTTAGGCATTGAAATTGACGAAGGTCTTGGCAAAGGTGGTCCCCATGCCCCTTACCGACAGTCGGAGCGGAAAGAGATGTATCGCCAATACGCAGAGCAGCTGGTACTGGAAGGAAAAGCTTACTATGCTTTTGATACCACCGAAGAGTTGGAAGCAATGCGGAAGCGTTTGGAAGAGGCCAAAGTACCAGCGGCGCAGTATAATGCAATCACGCGTGTGCAGATGACTAACTCACTGACGCTTCCCGCTGAGGAGACCAAGGCCCGCCTGGATAACGGAGATCCTTACGTGATCAGGATAAAAGTACAGCCTAAGGAAGATATCCGGTTTAATGATATGGTACGTGGCTGGGTAGTGGTTCACTCCTCGCAGATTGACGATAAAGTGCTTCTTAAATCGGACGGAATGCCTACCTATCACTTGGCAAACATCGTAGATGACCACCTGATGGAAATTACCCACGTGATCCGGGGTGAGGAATGGCTGCCTTCTGCTCCTATGCACGTATTGCTTTACCGCTACCTTGGTTGGGAAGATACTATGCCGCAGTTTGCGCATTTGCCCTTGTTGCTAAAACCCGACGGAAACGGAAAACTGTCGAAGCGGGATGCCGACTTGGGAGGTTTTCCGATTTTCCCTTTGGAGTGGACCGACCCCAAAACGGGTGATAAGGCGCTTGGTTTCCGGGAAGAAGGGTACTACCCCGAAGCTACCACCAATTTTCTGGCCTTCCTCGGCTGGAACCCAGGTACTGAGCAGGAGCTTTTCTCCATGGTTGAGTTAGTTGAGGCATTTAGTTTTGAACGGGTACACAAAGCAGGAGCAAAGTTTGATATTCAGAAAGCTAACTGGTTCAATCAACAGTACTTGAAAGAGAAGGATGACCTTACGATGGCCGCTCAGGTGCAACCCTTGTTTGCTCAAAAGAATATTAATATCTCCGACGAGCAGGCTATTCAAATTGTCCATCTTTTGAAAGATCGGGTTCACTTTGTGAAAGATATCGTAACCGAATCAGCTTTTCTTTTCAGCGCTCCTGAAATCTATGATCAGGAAATAGTGGCCAAAAAATGGAACGAGGAAGCAGAGCGTGGGATCGGTGCCTTTGCTTCAGCCCTTGCTGGATATGATGGACCCTACGCAGGGGATACCATTAAGCAAGTACTTAGTGAGACTCTCGAATCAGCTGGAATCAAGATGGGTAAAATTATGCAGGCCCTACGTCTGGCCGTAACCGGGGTTGGTGCTGGGCCTGATTTGATGGTCACCATGGAGATTTTGGGAAAGGACGAAGTTGTAAGCCGTCTGGTAAATGCGGTCAGTAAATTGAAGTAGTTTCAATTTACACTCCCATTTACCACTACTAGCCGCCGATTATTGGCTAAAATGGACCATTTACTAGAAGAACCTTGTCAATCGTGGCAAGGTTCTTTAAATTTAGTACCAGATAGAAACGTAATTAACCCAGACGACTTGATGGTATCCGGGTAAAAAATAATAGTATGGCAAAGAAAAAGCAGTCGGATCCGAACGATCCCCAGGAAGATAAGCCCCGTGTACACAAAGACCTCGAAGGATTTGACATCCAGATTAATTCGTTTGGTGAAATCACCACGAGTTTTGATATGGATCGAATTAATGAGTTTCTGAATAAGAATGTTGACGATAAGAAACTGCGTGACCGGGAGGATATTCCGGGTCGTAAATCTCGTAAGTCAAAGAAAAAGCCCTCCTCTGAGGAAGAGTGAGAGAGGGTTGCTCGTCTTTATTTAACTATCTAATTAACTAAACCAACTTTGTTTTAGGTATGATGTCACATGAAATTGACTACAAGATTATCGGAGAAGATATTCAGGTAGTAGAAGTAGAACTAGACCCCAACGAAACCGTAATTGCGGAGGCGGGTGCCATGCTGTACATGGAAGAAGGTATTCAGTTTGAAACCAAAATGGGCGATGGTTCGGAAGCGAATCAGAGCATTATGGGCAAGATCTTTCAGGCGGGCACCCGGCTTATTACGGGAGAATCGCTGTTTATGACCCATTTTACCAACCGTGGTTACGGGAAGCGTAAGGTCGCTTTTGCTGCACCCTATCCGGGTACCATTATGCCGATGGATCTCAGCAAAGTGTATGGTAATGAACTTATCGTACAAAAGGATGGCTTTCTGTGCGCTGCGTTGGGTACTAGTATGAAAATCCATTTTAACCAAAGGATTGGTTCCGGCCTTTTTGGTGGGGAAGGGTTTATACTACAAAAACTCCGTGGGGATGGAATGGTGTTTGTACACGCTGGTGGGGTAATGATGGAGCGCCAGCTAAACAACGAAACCTTACGCGTAGATACGGGCTGCGTAGTAGCTTTTGAGCCTTCGATAAACTTTGATATTCAACGGGCTGGTAGTCTTAAATCCATGGTGTTTGGTGGGGAAGGTATATTCCTTGCCACATTGAGTGGAACAGGAAGGGTATGGATTCAGTCAATGCCAATTTCTAAATTGATTGACCGTCTTTCGCCCCGTGGTGGAAATGCCAACAAAGAGAGTGGCTCCGTGCTAGGTGGGCTTGGTAACCTATTTGAAGGTAGATAGTCGCCCCGTAAAATAGGAGTGAAGCCGTACCGCAAGGTACGGCTTCTTTATTCTTGACGCTTAAAAACCAGAGTTTTGAATAAGGTTGCGGTTGTTGTCAATTTCGCGATGAGGAATGGGTAAGAGAAGGTTTTTGGCCGTAAAAGTTTTATGGTAAACCGTCGTATGGCCCACAAAATTATCCCAATTTTTAGTGAGGTCATTGCGTATTTTATGAGTTCGGAGCATATCAAACCAGATTTTGCTTTCGTAGGCTAGTTCAAAATAGCGTTCCGCCCAAACGGTTTTTTCAAACTCTTCCAGCGAGGTGGTTGTTACCGGAGGCAAAGTGGCCCGGCTTCGTACGTCATTAAGGGCTTTGAACGCCATGGTATTGGGAGCCCCTTCGGCTCGGTTAGAGGCTTCGGCGTACATCAGCAGGACGTCTGCGTATCGGTAAATTGTGTAGTTAAGATTGGACCTGGCATCATTATCAATGGCGGCTTTATCGAAATACTTATAGATGTAGTACCCTCCCAGATCCAGTCGCTCACGTCGGGCGTCGCCAATGGGGTAGTCGGAAGGGTGCCCTTTGTAAAAGGTATAGTAAAACTGTTTTTCCTGGATCCGCTTATCCCGAGGGTCGTAGCTTTCCACAAACTCTTTGCGAGGTATCAGTCCACCATACTCGTCGGAGTAGGAGGCAATACCCCGTAAGGTAGGAAGGGTTACCGGGGTCATGTGGTTGGTCCTGATATCTTTTTCGTGTTGAATCTGAAATATGAATTCTTTCAGGTTTCGATTGGCTGGATTAATCAGGTCGGTGTATTCTTCGAACAGAGAGAACGTACCACTTTCAATGATTTCTTTGGACCGCCGGGCGGATTCTGCATAGTAGAGTACACCTCCTTGTACAGGGTATCCGGCATAGGTAAGGTACACGTGGGCGAGTAAACTTTTAATGAGGCCCATCGATACCCGACCGCTTGGCTGACGCCAGGGAAGTGAAGATTTTTCCGCTTCCAGAAGATCAGGGATTATAATCTGATCATAGATTTCTTTGACCGGCGAGCGGGGTGTTTGTAAATCGCTCAGTTCGGTTACTAGCCTGGTAATTTTTGGTACATCCCCAAACATCCTGACTAGTTGAAAGTAGTAGAGTGCCCTCAATGTTTTTGCCTCCGTGAGCATATCCCGGCGGGACGCAGGGTCGAGAGAAGGTATTTCGCCTAGTTTCTGAATAGACAGATTGGCTCGGGCAATACCAGAATACATGCCTGCCCACCAACTATCAATGTAAAAGGCCCGGGCGTCGTATTCGAGGTTGTAGAATTTGAAGGCCTCCGTTTGGGAATTTCCATTGGCTTTTCCCGTCAGAAACTCAATAAGAGAGGCGTTATTACCCCCCCAGCCACTGCTGGCGTTATTGAAGGTCCCCAGATTGGAGTATGCTCCATCCACAAAAGCCCGGACTATCTCTGGGCTAGAGACCTCCGAAGTTGTTGTTAGCCGCCCGGTAGGGTCTTCCTGTAAGAAATCCTCACAGGATGTGATAGACAGCCACGCCAAAACGAGCATGCATAGTCTTAGTGTTTTGTTCATAAACCCTGGCTAAATTGATCTATTGTACTAGATTGTAACGTTAAGGCCCAGGTTAAAAGTACGGGGCCTTGGGTATTGAAAGAATTCCATATTCTGCGTAAGTTGATTTCCGAAGCCCGTCAGAGCTTCGGGATCATAGCCGGAGTAGTAATCCCAAAGGAAGAAGTTCTGGGCGCTGGCGTAAACCCTCAGTCGTTGAAAATTAACTTTGCCAATAGAACGAGGAAGAGTATACCCTACCACTACATTTTGCCCGCGTATAAAGGCGCCATTCTCAACCCACCAGTCGTCCATATGGGTGTCGTACCCGGCGTTATAGTGTCGTATTTCGGCAATATAAGTATCCTGATTATCGGGCCGCCAGGCGCCCAAAGCCGTCGGAGAGCTACTGGCAATACCCTGGCGATCTTGGGTGGAGTGCTTTGTGGCGTTAACAGAATTAACTCCCATGACAAAACGGATATCAAACGCTAAATCAAATTTACCTAGTTGAAATCCGTTGCTGATATTCATGGTCCATTTAGGGTACGCACGCCCAATAATGGTTTCATCACTTGTGTCTATTTTACCGTCATTATTAAGATCGGCCCACCGTAAATCGCCGGGTTTGCGGTTGTACTGCGCGGCCATATCAGCTTCATTGGTGTTCCAGGTACCGAGTCGTTTGTAGCCCCAGAAAGTGCCGATGGGATAGCCTACCCGCAATATGTTAGTCTCACCCAGAAACCGCGGACCCGGAAAAATATCATCATTATTTACCCCTAGTTTTAATATTTTATTTCTATTAGTCGAAAACGCAAGGTTGGTCGTCCAGCTAAAAAATTGGTTCGTAATAGTGCGAATCGCGAAGGCAACCTCCAAACCTTTATTTTCTACCGAACCAATATTTTGGGTTACTGAACTTAGCCCGGTAGACCAGGGAATCGGTGCGTTCAGGAGCAGATCCTTGGTTACTTTATGGTAGTAATCCACTGTTATATTGATCCGATTGTTCAACAGGCCAATGTCCGCCCCAATGTCGAACTGATTGGTGTATTCCCAACGAAGGTCGGGGTTACCGAATGACCCTCGCCAGATACCTGTTTGCCGCTTGCCGTCTAGTAGTACATCGCCGGTATTCAAAAACTGTTGTGAGGCATACTGACCAATTTCTTGGTTTCCGGTTTTTCCGTAGCTGACCCGTAGTTTCAGGTTAGAAACCAGTTTGCTATTTTTGAGAAATTCTTCTTCACTTACATTCCAGGCAATGGCGGCGGAAGGGAAGAAACCGTATCTGTTATTTATGCCAAACTTGGATGACCCATCGTATCGGCTGGTGAAAGTAAAAAGGTATTTACCTTTAAAGTTGTAGTTGAGTCGCGTGAAATAAGAATTTAGCGCCCATTTTCCATCTTCAGAAGAAGGCTTTCTAAGGATCGTACCTACCCCTAGGTTATGCCATCCCCAGAAATCATCGATGAAGTTTTCAGAGGAGGCTGAGAACATTTCCCAGGAGCGCTCCTGCCAGGATAACCCAGCCAGAGCCGTGAAAGTATGGTTAGTGTTAAATGTCTTATTATAATTGAGGTAGTTCTCAAACTGCCAGTAATTCTCATTACTAGAGGCTATTGATGCCACTCCTTTCTGATCGGCCGAAAGTGCGTTCAGATTACGGCCGGAGTAGAAGTTGTTTTTGCTGTTTTGTAATTCGTAGCCAACATTTGTTTGTAGGTTCAGACCTTTCCCTAATTGAATAGAAGAGTATACCTGCCCCAGTATCTGAAGACGGTTATTAACACGGTCTCGCTCTTCAATGAGTCGGATCGGATTTTCGCCACCTTCCATTCCGGGCCAGTCTTTGTTGCGACCCCAGCTACCATCCGGATATTTAATCGGTAAAATGGGAAGTGCTTCCATAACCATCCGCGGTACGTTTAACCCACCGGAAGCATCATCTACTTCTTGTTGTGTTGATTTATTTAGGAATATACTTCCTCCGATTTTCCACCATTTGTTGATGGAATTATCAAGCGTAAACTTTACTGAATAGCGTTGAAAACCTGATCCACGCATGATACCACCCTGATCTGTGTAGCCCACGGAAATACTTTGTGCGCTTTTGTCGGTACCGCCGCGTACTCCGAACTCGTGGTTCTGTGAAGTGGTAGGCCGGTATATTTCCTGCTCCCAATTGGTTGAGTAAAGGGGCTCGCCCTGAGAGTCAAACAGGTTCGGGAAATCAGTTGGGGTATTACGTATATACTTGCCGTCGGCAAACCCTTCCGGATCATATTTCTGGGCATTGTCAAAAGCAGTATTGTAAACCAACATGAATTCGTCGGGGGATAAAGTACCAAGATGCCGGGCGGGAGTGTGGTAAGAACCCCAGGTATCGTAGGTTACCTGCGTTTTTCCCGCTTTGCCGCGTCGGGTCGCTATCAGAATGACGCCATTGGCGCCCCTTGCTCCGTAAATAGCCGTAGCTGAGGCATCTTTCAGTACTTCGATCGATTCAATGTCATTTGGATTAAGCAAATTAACGTTTGAAACCCCAATGATTCCGTCAACCACGTACAAGGGATCAATACCCGAATTGATGGAGCCGATTCCCCGAATCCGAATCCGGGGCTGATAGCCGGGGGTCGAGGAATTCAGCGAAACGTCTACCCCTGGAAAACGACCCTGTAAAGCCTGACCAACGTTGGTAGCCTGACGGTCGAGTAGCTTATCATTCTTTATTACACTTACTGAGCCGGTAAGGTCACTTTTGTTTACTGCGCCATATCCGATAACCACCATCTCTTCCAAGTGCCTGATATCCTGCCGCATCTGGATAAGTAATTCATCTGAGTTCTTGATAGGATATTCTACTTTCTCGTACCCTACAAAGCTAAAAACAAGCTGGGTATTGGTAATAGGAACGTTGAGCGAGAAAAAACCGTTAATATCGGTCGTTGTGCCTTGGCTGGTTCCTTTGATGACTACGTTGACACCAGGGAGCGGGGTGGTGGCCTCGGTATCAACGACCTTTCCCCGAATAATTATTTCTTGCGGCTTATCCCTGATGGAAGGAAGTTTAATAGGCTCGGAAGTAGACT
Organism: Spirosomataceae bacterium; assembly: GCA_041689775.1. Lineage (GTDB taxonomy): Bacteria > Bacteroidota > Bacteroidia > Cytophagales > Spirosomataceae > JBDNFP01. Next base: position 5,102 of record JBDNFP010000490.1, on the reverse strand, counting down.
TGATGGAAGTGATTGGCTTCGGTAGCTTGAAGAGAAGGATTTGAGTATCAACAACTCTATAACCGATACCAACGGGAGCTAGTAGGTTATCTAATACTTTGGCAAGTGACTGGTTTTGTGCCTGTAAACTTACTTTTACGCCTGACTTGACTACTCGGCTGCTGTAAATGAACTTGACGTCAGTACTTTTTTCCAATCTTTGGAGGGCAGCACGGAGATTTGCCTTTTTTAACTCTAAATTAACTTTTTGTGTTAGTACAGACTGTCCAAACACAAAATTAGTGAATACTAAAAGTATACACCCCAACACCCCCATCGCCTGCACAATAGCTGTACGCATGATCGCTAAATGATCAATTATTGGTTTTTCTCTTTACTTTTTCATACTTTTAGTTGCTTTAATGTTAATTGTAGACTTTACTCTTTACCGGCAAGTTAGAGTGAAGTTGAAATGAGTAAATAAGATTAGGAGCCTTCACTGTGAAGACTCCTAACTTTGTTATAGTAGGTTTAGGAATAATTCAGTGAATGGTGTGAACACATTATGAGTCAAAGGTTAGGGACAGGTTCCAAGTTTAAAAATTTGGAACTTTTTAAGCTAATTCCAGATGTTCTAGCATCCGGGACCTGATACTACGATTACATCATCTTTCAAGGTGTACTTTGCATCAACTGATCTACAAAGCAAGTCCAAAATCATAGGTAAACGCATATTGGTAAAGTCGGCTCTTAAATAGCAGTTTTTAAGTTTGGGGTCTTCGAATTTAATTTCAACCCCGAACGTTTTTTCTAGTGATTTCGCCACCTCCGAAACCGATGCCCACTCGAAATTGATTGAAGCTTTTCCCCACTCTTTATGTATGTTTGAAGCAGCCTTGCGATGTTCGGTCAGTTGCCCCGAAACAGGATCATACGTTACCTGTTGCTGAGCGGTTAATATTATTTTTTGCTTTGGGCTGCTGACGGCTACTTTTCCGATAACCACCGATACCTTAAAGCGATCCTGATTTTTGTAAGCCCGTACGTTAAAGCTCGTCCCAAGTACCTCAGTTGTCATTTTTCCGCAGTGAATAATGAAAGTTTTTTGGGCGTTTTTTGATACCACAAAAAATGCTTCCCCCTCCAAGGTAACCTCCCGGTTTACTTCTCCGTAGGAACTGCCGTAGGACAAAGTAGAGGAGGGTTGAAGCCATACTTCGCTACTATCGGGTAGCACTACTTCCATAATCGTAGCTCCGGTATTTGAAAGCAATCTTGGTGGAAGCGTTGCTACGTTCGTGGATACCTTTTCGGATTGTGATTGCTTAAATACCCAAAAAGCTACTACCGAAATCAGCAAAATACTTGCTGCTACGTACCAGATTGCTGGTGAAAAAGTTTTCAGACGGCCAATTTCCGTATTTTCGGGATAAAATTCTTGCTCTTTGATTCTTTGTTTTATTCGGTCAAACAATTGGCCACGATAACTGAAACTCACTACTTCTGGAAAAACAGTTTGTAGGTTTGGTTCGTTCTCAAATGAGTTATACCATATCTCTACCAATTGAATTTCTTGTTTGGTGCAGGCATTATCCAAATATTTATCCAGCAATTCGCCGGAAATTCTATGGTCTTTCATGTGTGTCAGTCAGACGGCCTGATAAATCAATGTTTGATCTGTAAGTAAGACGCATAACAGTCGCCTAGACCTTAGCCGCTATGGAAATATTTTTAATTTTTTTCATTTACAGATAAGTGTGGATGAGGATAATCAGGCAAATGGCGATAAATCCTCCCAGTCGTTTTCGTAATGTGTTTCGGGCTTTAAGCATATGTGCTTCTACGGTTTTGGGCGAAACTAAGAGTTGATCGGCTATTTCGTGGATACTTAGTCCTTTCTCGTGAAGTTGGTAGACCCGGCGGCACTTTTCGGGTAATGCTAAAATACTTTTTTCATAGGCAGCCTTTAACTCCTCGTATTTTACAAGATCTTCGGTACCGTTTTCACTGGCTAGTTGCAGGTCAGGAAGGTCTACATTATCGGCAATACTCATGGTCTTACTCTTGCGTATACTACTTATTACCTGATTTCGGATGGCGGTAGTGAGGTAAGCCTTACTATTCTGGGGAGTCCCTATCTTATGGCGTTTTACCCATAAGTTCACGAATAACTCTTGTACTACCTCCTCTGATTGATTCTTATCCCGCAATCTCTTGTAGGCATTATTGAGCAAGAATGTATAGTATCGGGTATACAACTCTTCAAATGCCAGAGGGTTATCCTGACTAATCAAATTGAATAATTCTTCATCGTCATATTTTTTATATGAACGCATAAATAGGGTTAATAAACTATCTAGTCATAAATTGGATTGGCTGTTTAATTAAGAGAAAGCGAAGGAGGAAGACAGCTAATCCTTGTGTAAAAGTATCGAAAAATGATTTGTTATAGCAAACGAAGTGGACATACTTTTATTTCTATTCTAAAATGAAATAATCTTGTTTTAGGCTAACTTTGAGGTGGGTATAGCTATTTATACCTACAAGAGGATGGCGTTTAGGGTTTGCAGCCTGAGAAATAGGAGTGTAGTAATGATCATAAACTATTGGCATGCTTTTTACGTATATAAAAATGAACACAAAAATCAATGTAGTACTAATCGTCCCTTGCATGTGATAGGTACTTCCCTTAATTAACAAACTATGAATCTTAGAAAAGTAATGTACACCGTATTAACTGTGCTTGTCATTAGCGCCTGTGGTACCACAGCACCCACTTCGGCGGCTGCCCCCATCGAACATACTATATGGGACAACCTTTTGAAAAAGCACGTCAATAACAAAGGTATGGTTGATTACAAAGGCTTTAAGGCCGACCGTTCTGAATTGAAAAAGTACCTGGAACTAGTGAGTAATAACGCACCTAATTCAAAATGGAGCGGCAATGAGCAGTTAGCTTACTGGATCAATGCCTACAATGCTTATACCATTGAGCTTATTTTGGAACACTATCCAATAAAAAGTATTAAGGATATCGGAGCTACCATTAAGATCCCGTTCGTGAATACTCCCTGGGATGTGAAGTTTATTGAAATCGGGGGTAAGAAAATGGACTTGAACAATATTGAGCACGGTATTATCCGGAAGCAATTCAATGAGCCCCGCATTCACTTTGCATTAGTTTGTGCCGCCATGTCTTGCCCGCCCTTACGTAATGAAGCGTTTACCGCGGCAAAGCTAAACCAACAACTGGATGATCAAGGACGTGACTTCCTAAATGATGCCACCAAAAATGTGGTTACGAAGGACAAAGCCAGTATAACAAAAATCATGGATTGGTACGGCGGCGATTTCAAAAAGAAAATGCCGATTAAGGATTGGATCAATAAGTACGCTTCTACCAAATTGGAGTCAGATAATATCTCCTACATGGACTATAAGTGGGGATTGAACGAACAGTAGTAATTAATTTTGAATGAGTGAATGATAGAATAAACTCACTCTATCATTCACTCATTGATTCGCCATTTGTAACGCCTGAGTGGTTGTGTAGTATTTTGTGATCATGTTAGGTACTTCCCAGTCGGGGAGTTTACCTGCTTTGAGGTAATCCATATATTTGCGGGCTACCTGCGCGAAGTGGGCTTCGTGGCCATTATCGTATTTTGCCGGAATCACCACCTGCCAGCCATTGGTATCTTTCTTCAATTCAATACCTGGGTACATCGCTTCCACAGTTTTGAAGTCTGCTTCCATGGCCTGTGCGTAACCAGCATCAGTACCCACGGCCTCGATATATAGCATTGGCTTGTAATTTTGCTCTTGCCCTTGCCGGATAATCAGATTGGCTTTTGAACCCCTCATGACGGAGTAGTGCGTATCTCCTGCGCCCTGAGGAGCCTGAAAATTCCACAATACTTTCACCTGAGCGTGGATACCCTTCAAGGTGTAATTTATTTCTCCATTGGCATAGACACTCAAAATACTATCTTTCACCGAAGACGAAAGGTAGGTAGGGTAGGTATCTTGCTTCGTTACCAACTTAAACTGCGAGGGTGTAAGGTCAGTGGTCCAGCGTCTTGCTGAGGTGAGTGTAACATCCGCCGAGCTCAAAACTACTTCCGGAAAAGCTGCCCACTGAATTAGATCAACGAGGTGCGTATTGACATCGACAATACCTTCACCCTGTTGTTTGGTATCAAAAAACCAAGCCGGACGAACCAACGGACTTCCTGATACAATCTTTGAAAAATGGTGCACACTCTCTTTGCTGATAGCAGGTTGTTCGGGCGTACCTTTTTGAAGTTCACCAAAAATAGCGGATTGCTTCGCCAGTTCTTTTTGTAGCGCGTTAGTAATTTCGTACCGCTCCGTCATGATGTCGTACAGGAGCACGTTGCTTTTCTCAGCGGAAGCAAAGGCTTCTTTCAAAAGTTCAAAACCAGCCGCATCGATTGCCATTGGCTTGTCGGCCAATACATTCAATCCTGCATCAACGGACTGTTTGATGTAGTTGGTTTTCTTTTGGTTATTTCCGGCGAGTACCACCACATTGCCGGGCTTCTCGGCCAGCATTTTTTTTAGGTAGTCAGGGCCAGTGTATATCTTTTCATTCCAGTTGGTAGGAGATTCACTTCGGGTATTATACTGGTCTACTTTGCTGAGGTAGGCTTTTACCTCGGCTCCTTCGGGGGCATACACATGTACCGTTGAGTCTACCTGTTCGTAGGAAGTTTTTTGGAGCAAATCAGCATGGAAATGACCGGGGTCTAACACAATGATCCGTAGGGGCTTGGAGCTTTTGGTAGCTTCTTTGGTAGTGTTACATCCTTGATTCATGACAAGTAAGGCGGCAAGGGTGAAAACAGAAAGGCTTTTTTTTAGCATAGTAAGTTGGGAGTAAACGATCAGAATATTATTTCAAAGTAGATCAGATCAAAAACACTGTATAATATAGGGACGATAAAACGGGGCGGTTTCACTTAGTAACGATTAAAAAATAACTTGGTAAAATTGCTTTTCACCTCACGAGTAACTTACATTGATCAGCGAAGACGAAATCAGATATTACAGTCAACTGGACGAGCGCCAGCATCGGGTTTTCCTCGGCTTGAAAGCCAAGT
>JBDNFP010000489.1:0-1083 GCA_041689775.1 Spirosomataceae bacterium | reverse complement strand
CTTTCAATTGAAAGGTCGTAGTGGCGATCAAAGCAGCGTGGGTCACCTTAATGTTTGGATTTTTTGGAGTATCGGTGTACCCTCGCATTCTGAGCGACTGCCCGCAGATAAAAAATTCCACACCTTTACCCGCAAGTTCGTTGATTAGCGCCGTATTGGGGTTGGCTACCCCAAATTCCTTCTTGTAAGCCTCATCATTCAAAATCAGAGGAGTTCCTTTATAATGGACTACTACCACTACCCCTATCTTCTCGGGAGCGATACCTGCCTCTGAATAGGCGTTAAACAGGCGAGCTATTCGCTCCAATCCAGGATTGATTTCGCTGGGTTTCTCAGGACCTACCATCAAGTCGCCCACTATTTTGTAATCAAGCGCTAGATCAGCTACCTCCACGGCCTCGGGTACCTTAAAAACTCCCCCGGAACTTTTCACCACCGGGAATACCCTTTCCTGGGCCATAGTTATGGTTGAAAGGGCAAGTACACCCACAAGGGCCAGCGCACACATGCACAAGGATTTCATACTTTGGATTGATAATTAGTAATAATACATAGGAACTTCGGTGGATCTGCTACCCTACCGTTTTAGAAAATTAAACTATTTTTCTTAGCATACCTTCAATAACCGTCTTTTAATCAGGGCAAACGCATGAGAATTCTGTCAATTGAAAGAATGTTTATCTTTGCAGTACATGACAAAGATAAACGAGTATTTTCTAAATATATCAGACTGGCGAGAGCAGCATAAAGTACAGCACAAATTATCGGATATTTTATTGATTGGTTTGTGTACCTATTTAAGTAATGGGGAAAACTATGAAGACATGGTAATTTTTGCCAAAACTAAGGGTCATGTATTACCTGATTTACTAAGGTTGTCGAATGGTATTCCCTCTCACGACACCTTTAATATAGTTTTCCAATCAATTGATTGTGAGGTTTTTAGAGGCTGTTTATCTGCGTATGGCAAAGAGATTGTAGATGTTTTAGCCGAAAAACAAATTTGTTTTGATGGTAAAAAACGTAGGGGAGTTAGTCCTCAAAGCCGAGGTAATCATGGACTTTATATCGTGAATGCTTGGG
>JBDNFP010000488.1:0-6301 GCA_041689775.1 Spirosomataceae bacterium | reverse complement strand
TGAGTCGCAGGACGATATGTTTTTCTAAAAACGAGCAAATTCATGACAATGTCATTGGTATGTACATCAACAAACACTATTTCAAAACAGGAACATATGGCGACTCCGTCGCTGCATGATCAATCCTTTATAGACACTACCAAACGGTTTATATCAACATCGTTCGCAACACTCCTAATTTATTAGTTACAGGCGATGGAATAATCTGCCAAGGTCAAACAAAAACATATACTCTTTCTGGTAACCAATCTGGTGAACAGATAAGTTGGTCTACCAATCTTTCTGGTAGTAGTAGTTCGAATAGTGTTCAAATAACGGCAAACTCAAACAGTCAGGCATCTTATGCAACAGCAAACGTAACAACTGCCAATGGGTGCGGTACTTTGAGTGCTACGAAGTCCGTTTGGGCGGGTCCACCCTCAGTCTCGGTTATGAGAGTATACGGAAACACCATTACCCCTTACGTTCCGTATGATGTATGTTTAAATGATCAATATAGTATGTTAGGAGAAGTGGGTGGGGTAACGAGTGCTTCTTGGTCTCTCAGCTCTAATTCTAGTGGAGCCTCTATTTATTCTTCTTCTCTAAATGGTGCCACTGTATATTCTGGGAGTTATCAGGGAACATTTGTAGTACAATACACTCCCTTTAATACATGCGGAAGTATTGATCGTTATTATGTATTTAGTGCTAACTCCTGCGGCTATTATGCGTATGCTGTTTCTCCAAATCCAGCGAGTGAAGAAATAACCATCTTGTTTGAAGGAGAAGTGGAGAGCGATGGATTACCCGAACAAATTAATTTGTTTTCAGAATCGGATTACGGAGGTAATGATCCAGTAAGAACTATTGATCTAAGAAAAGAAAGCACAAAACAACAGGCGAAAGAAAGCCGCAAAATAACATTTGACGTAAAAAAACTTCCCAAAGGGACGTACATACTACATATTACCAAAGAAAAAGAAGCTAAGGTTGAATCCAAAAGGATTATCCTGGAATAATTTTTCTGCACTTCGGCTCGTTTCCCTGTTTACTCGTCACCCAGTAAGCATGGATTTTTTTGTGAGCGAGAGTAAAGAAGAACTAATTTGTATTTTAGTGCTTAGTACTATATAAACCCAACAACGAAATGAATAGAAGAGAAGCCGTTCAAAGAATCAGTTTGCTAATGGGAGGGGCGTTATCGGCCCCGGCTATGGCGGGGATTCTTGGCCAAAAAACCAACCTAGGCGAGAGCGTACAGGTTACCGCCCAGCAGGAAGCCCTGCTCGCCGAGATAGCTGATGTGATTATCCCTACTACCTCAACGCCCGGAGCGAAAGCCGCCGGAGCCGAGAAGTTCATCGTACGTGTAATGCGCGACTGCTATCCGATGGAAGATCAGCAGAAATTCTACGCCGGACTAGCTAGGTTTGATAGCGACAGTAAGTCGGCATTCGACAAAGGATTTGTAGCCCTCAGCAATGATCAGAAAATTGAGATGGTTAAAAAGCTGACCACAACGGATCAGGCATTTTTCCGTAGCATGAAGGAGCTGGCCGTAACGGGCTACTTTACCTCCGAAGTTGGCGCCTCTCAGGCCCTCGAATACGTGGAAGTGCCGGGCCGCCTGGAAGCTTGCATCCCCTACCAGAAAGGTCAGAAAGCCTGGGCTTTATAGGTTATGTGTTTTCTATTCAGATCTTTCATTGTACCTGACAGCTATTTCCCAAAGTCTTAAAGACCTAATTGATAACCACCTAACTGCTAACAGCCTAACAAAAAATGTCCTATTTAAATATAGATGCCCAAAAAGATATGACCTACGATGCCATCGTGATTGGCTCGGGTATATCTGGTGGCTGGGCCGCCAAAGAACTGACCGAAAAAGGTCTGAAAGTAATCATGCTCGAACGTGGCAAGCAACTTGAACACGTAACGGGTTATGATACTGCCACCAAAGCTCCCTGGGAGCTGAAATACAACGGTAAGCTTACCGAAGATCAAAAAGAAACCCATCCCAAGCTCTCGCGCGACTACCCCTACAACGAAATGACCGAGAAGTTCTGGATGAAAGATACGGATTCTCTTTACAAAGAGGAAAAGCGTTTTGACTGGTACCGGCCTAATATCGTGGGGGGGAAGTCGATTATGTGGGGACGGCAGAGCTACCGATTGTCGGACATTGACTTCGAAGCTAACTTGAAAGAAGGAATTGCCGTTGACTGGCCGATTCGCTACAAGGACGTCGCTCCGTGGTACTCTTATGTAGAAAAAATCGCTGGTATTTCGGGCGAAAAGCTAGGATTGCCCCAGCTGCCTGATAGTGATTTTTTGCCTCCGATGGATATGTTTTGCGTGGAGAAGGAAGTCCGCAAGCGGATCGAGAAAAACTTCCCCGGCCGGAACATGACGATTGGCCGCGTAGCGAACCTCTCCGAGGCTCGCAAAGAGCAGCTCGGCTCGGGTCGCGCCCCGTGCCAATACCGCAATAAGTGCTCGTTGGGCTGTCCCTACGGCGCGTATTTCAGTACGCAATCGTGTACTTTACCCCCGGCCGCCAAAACGGGTCTATTGACGCTACGTCCGGACTCCATGGTGACCAACCTTATTTACGACGAGAACAAGCAGCGGGCTACCGGCGTACGCGTAGTAGACGCCGTGACGCTGGAAGAGCGTATTTACAATGCCAAGATCATCTTTGTGAACGGTAGTACGTTGGGTTCAACGTCCATTATGCTCAACTCTAAGTCCAACCGTTTCCCTAACGGAATGGGTAATGATTCGGAGCAACTGGGGCATAACCTCATGGACCATCACTTCCGTACCGGAGCAGCCGGCGAGTGGGAAGGTGATTTGGATAAGTACTACTCCGGTCGTCGGGCCAACGGTATTTACATACCACGTTACCGCAATATCGGTAACGATAAGCGCGACTACCTCCGTGGCTTTGGGTATCAGGGACGCGGTAGCCGGGAAGACTGGAAGCGGGGTATTGCGGAGCTTAGCTTTGGGGCCGACTTCAAAGATGAAATGACCGAGCCGGGCAACTGGCAAATGGGCATTGGGGCCTTTGGCGAAACTTTGCCTTACTACGAGAACCGTATGTACCTACACGCTACCGAAAAGGATAAGTGGGGTATGCCTTTGGCCGTGTTTGATGCCGAATTGAAGGAAAACGAGAAGAAGATGCGCGTTGATATGGCCAATGATGCCGTTGAAATGTTAGAAAGCTCAGGGCTGAAAAACGTAAAGAGCTACGACCGCGGCTCCTACCTCGGTATGGCGATTCACGAAATGGGTACCGCCCGTATGGGTCGTGATCCAAAGACGTCGGTATTGAATGGTAATAATCAGGTACACGCTGTACCTAACGTATTCATGACTGACGGAGCCAGTATGACTTCTGCCTCCTGCGTGAATCCTTCGCTCACCTACATGGCCCTAACCGCCCGCGCGGCCGACTTCGCCGTGAAGGAGTTGAAGAAGAAGAACATTTAGTCGGTTATCGGCCGTCGGCTAACTTTTGAAAAGGCACCCTCGAATCAACGAAGGTGCCTTTTTTTGTAATGATTGATGATAAGTGAGGAACTTACTTCTCGGTTAACGATTTTTTTGAAAGCCGAAAGCCTATTTTAACTGATACGCCACCACGCTCTTCTTGAAGAACGTTGGTACATACACTATTTTCTTACTAGCATCGTAGCCAATATCGGCTGAGTTAGTTTTACTCTCTTTGGTATCGAGTAGCTTGGTGGTAGTGCCATCGGGCATCACGTGGTATACTTCACCAGCCCAGCATGAAACCAGGTATTCCCCGGGTGCAACTTCTTCAATACCATCCGTACTACCATCCATTCCTTCGGCTAGGGTAGTTTTGTTTTTCTGAGCATCTAGTTTTTGCAGTTTACCACTTTCGGTAAACAGTAGTCCGTCGCTAACTACCAGAACTCCGTTTGGCTTAGTAATGCCTTCCTGATAAGTAGATACCTGTCCGTCTTTCAGCAAGTGAATTTTCCCGGTACGCATATCGCTGAAATATACGCTTCCGTCTTTCCCTACGCTTACATCATTAAGAAAAACAGAGCCTTCAACGGCTGTCTTTTTGACGATTTTACCCGATGGAATATCAATCTGCACCAGATCGGTTAAATCGGTAACGTAAAGCTGATCACCGGCCATACCCATACCTTTGGGAGCGCTAAGGCCGGTAACCCAGTTGGCATCAATGATAGAGCCGTCGGTACTTACCTTAGCAATACCCCCTTTGCCATCCTTTCCGTCGGGTGTTCCGTCAATTAGTGATACGTAAAGTACATTATTGGCACCATCAAATAGGACCGATTCGGGTACTTGTAAGGTAGTGTCGGTGCTCCATACCTGTTCCAGCGAACTTTTGGCTACTGCCGTAGAGTCCATACTGCTATCATCAGTACTTTCCTTGTCGGAAGACGAGCAGGCGGTAAATAGGGCCAGCGAGGCCAGTAAAATAAATGGTTTCGTTGTCATTGGGTGTTAAATTTTTAATGTAAAAAATGAAGCAACAAATTAAAGTAGTCTGGTAGAGGTAGTAATTGATTCCCTTTACCAAACACTATTCAAAGTAGGTAAGTAAGTTTTTCTAACCAGTATATTCGGTACGTTTTTGGCTACTAGCAATAGGGACAGAGAACTCGATTTATCAAAGAGAGTTCAAAATACTGTTTTGATTATTGAAGAATCTGAGCTACTTTTTGGTTAAAGTATTAATGCCTGCTAACTACCCCTGATCTAACTTGCTACTGAATATGCGTGCTATCCTTTACCTCATTTTAGCCTACACTGTTTTTTCGTTTCCGCTCTATGCTCAATCGCTGGATGTGCTCATTACAAACGGCCGGGTCATCGATGGTACCGGCAACTCCTGGTACTATGGTGATGTGGGGATCAAAGACGGTAAAATAATAGCGATTGGCTCACTGACGCAAGTAAGTGCAAAGCGCATTATTGACGCTAAAGGATTGGTGGTAGCACCTGGCTTTATTGATGTCCATGCTCACATTGAAGGCGCCGAGGTAGCTACCCCAACGGCCAATAATTTTATTTATGATGGAGTAACTTCGGTAGTAACGGGCAACTGCGGTAGTTCTAACCTGGATATAGGGCGATATTTTTCCCAAATGGATTCGCTGAAAACCTCCATTAACATAGCCTCGTTGATTGGGCACAATACCGTTCGTCGGGCCGTGATGGGAGAAGTCCAGCGCGACCCAACACCCACCGAACTAGCGCAGATGGAGGCGCTGGTAGAAAAAGCGATGCAGAAAGGTGCCGTGGGTATCTCTACCGGGCTGATCTACGTGCCGGGTACCTACTCCAAAACTCCCGAAGTGCTAGCATTGTCGAAGGCAGCGGCTCGTCATGGTGGGGTGTATGCGTCGCACATTCGCAACGAAGGCGACAACGTAGACAAGGCGGTTAAGGAAGCGATCTCGATCGGTCGTGAGGCCAGAATGCCCGTTGAAATCTCTCATTTCAAAGTTACCTACAAGCCCAATTGGGGACGTTCGGTCGAGACCATCGAGTTGGTAGAGGAGGCCCGCCGTGAGGGGCTGGACGTAACGATTGATCAATATCCCTACATAGCTAGTAGTACTACGCTCGATACCACGGTACCTAGCTGGGCATTCAGCGGCGGACGGGATTCACTGAACGCGCGGCTGAGCAATGTGACCATGCGCCTGAACATTAAGAAGGAGATGGTGGCTTCGCTTAAAAAGAAAAAACTTAAAAACTACGACTACGCGTTCGTAGCTCGCTATGCCCCGGATAGTACTTTTGACGGCAAAACCATCAGTCAGATTAACGTATTGAAAGGCCGGAAGGCCAAGCCGATGGAGGAGGCCGAGACGATTCTGGAAATGGTAGAGGCTGTGAACCGTACGCAGATGGTATATTTCAGCATGGACGAAAAAGACCTGGTACGTATTATGCAGTATCCGTTTAATATGATTGCCTCCGATGCGGGCATCACGCGCTTCGGTGCCGGGATGCCTCACCCAAGAGCCTACGGTACAAATGCCCGAGTACTTGGCCGCTACGTTCGGGAGCAGAAGGTAATTCGTTTGGAAGAAGCCATTCGCCGGATGACTTCACTACCCGCCCAGAAATTTAACCTCCGCGACCGCGGCTTGTTATTGCCCGGCATGGCCGCTGACGTGGTGGTGTTTGACGAGGCTACGGTCTCTGATGCCGCTGAGTTTGTGAACCCGCATGCCTATTCGATTGGGTTTAAGTATGTCTTGGTCAACGGGGAGGTGACCGTGAATGAAGGAAAGCATAC
>JBDNFP010000487.1:0-8389 GCA_041689775.1 Spirosomataceae bacterium | reverse complement strand
GTTTTACCATTCTTTTGACCTTGTTCCAAGGCTGATTTAGCTGATTCACTAAGTATTGGTATATTGACTCGTCCCATGGAACGAAGATAATAAAAATAACATAAATTATTTTACAACGAATACTTATACCTAAAATGCCCCCGCCACCTTTTGAAGTGATACCGGACCTGAAAGTAACACTTCCGTCTTCCGCATCATCTTTGAGGATGATGTTCATCACCCCGGCAATGGCATCAGACCCGTACTGAGCCGAAGCACCATCCCGTAGAATCTCCACTCTTTCGATCGCATCGGTGGGAATAGCCGAAATATCAGCCCCCGTTTCTCCTCTATCCGGCGAAGTTTGGGTATACAGGAGTGAGCTCATATTCTTTCGCTTACCATTGATCAGAATCAGCGTTCTGCTCGGTCCCATGTTTCTTATTTCGTAAGGATCAAGTAAAGAGGTCGCGTCGTTTACCGGCGTTTGAACCGTATTAAATGAGGGTACCCGGTATTGTAAAGCCTTGTCGAAGGTTGTTTGTCCGGTTGACTGAATATCCCGGGAAGACAAAATATCAATCGGAAGGGGACTATCGGTGAGGGTGCGCTGCGCGTTTCGACTACCCACTGAAATAATAACTTCATCCAAATTGGTTGAGAGGTAACTGGTGTTGTTAAATATATTTTACCGGCGGGGTAGTTTTTCAAACTTTCAATGGCATTAATTCCTGACACAAGCCCTAAGAAAAAAGAATTGTGTAGAGGTAGAGGCCACCCCAAAGAGACTAGTCAAGGTGCGGTCGGCTGGTTTGTGGGATAAGTATTCAGACTTTCCAGTATAATGTTTCCATAATCTGCTTGGACCTTACCTTTTGTGTTCAAAATTAGTTTGGGAGAGGTCAAACTACTTCCAAGCGGGGTGAGGAGTTGATATATTCGGGCTATATTTGCGTACAGTACAGACCGAAAAGATGCTTACATTGATGACGAATTCTGAAATAATCGACACCCTTGAACTAACAGCCCGACTGTTGGAACTCCACGAAGCGGACGCTTTCAAAATAAGAGCTTATAGCGCCGCCGCTTTCAATCTTGATAAACTTACGAACGAACAAATAGCCGGACTATCCTTCGGAGAATTAACCAAAATTCCCGGAGTAGGGAAAGGCGTAGCCGGTAAAATTCTGGAAATAGTGGACAAGGGCCGTTTTCAGGAAATGGATGAGCTGCTCGAAAAAACGCCGCCCGGTGTGCTCGAAATGTTTAAGGTAAAGGGGATTGGCCCCAAAAAGATTGCGGTACTGTGGCGCGAACTGGGACTGGAAACCCTCCACGAACTCGAAATTGCCTGTCAGAATGGTAGTATTGCCAAATTAAAAGGGTTTGGCGGCAGCACCCAACAAAAAATATTGGACTCGTTAGCCTTCATTCGTAGTCAGGCAGGAAAGCTACGGATGGATAAAGCAGCGGCTTTGGCGGAGAACCTCCGGGAGGAATTGACAAAACACTTTGAAAAAGTACTTGTTGCCGGTGAAGTGCGTAGAAAAACAGAAACCGTTGAGTGTATTTGCTTATTGATTGGGTCGAATTCACCCGTAGTCGTGCAAAAAAAACTAGCTGGGTTAGACTTTTTAGTGCAGGATAAAAAGGCGTCTTCTCCCTTCGTGTGGCGCGGAAAGGCCTTTGATCAGGAAATACTAATTGAGATTACGGCGGTAGTGCCCGAGCGAATGGAAAATGAATTGTTCATTCAGACCAGCGCGGAGCACCACCTGGCTTACCCAGCGGAAAACGGGTTAACCTTACTGCAGATTGCCCGGAGAGAAGCCGTCGGTTCGGAGGAAGAGATCTATCAGCAAGCCCAGCTGCCCTACATTGTGCCTGAGATGCGAGAAGGCTACGGCGAATTTGACTGGTCCACTCAGCATACCCCCGATGATCTCGTAACCTGGGAGGATTTAAAAGGGATTCTCCACAACCATAGTACCTACTCCGATGGGCAGCACAGCCTGGAACAGATGGCGGTATTCTGCCGGGAATTAGGTTTTGAATACTTGGGTATAGCCGATCACTCGCAAACGGCGGCCTACGCCAACGGTCTGAAAGCAGAGAAAGTACGCGAGCAGCACGCCGAGATAGATCAGCTGAATGCGCGGTTTGCGTCGGACGGTGGGAAACCCTTTAAGATCTTAAAAGGTATTGAATCAGATATTTTAGGCGACGGAGCATTGGACTACCCCACGGAAGTGCTGGCTAGTTTTGATTACGTGGTAGCATCGGTGCATAGTAACCTAACCATGACCCTTGAAAAAGCGACCAGTCGTTTATTGACGGCTATTTCGAATCCTTTTACGACCATTCTAGGTCACCCTACGGGGCGTTTACTACTCTCTCGTGATGGCTATCCCATCGATCATAAAGTGATCATTGATGCCTGCGCAGAACATAACGTGGTCATTGAAATTAATGCCAGCCCGTGGCGCCTCGACCTAGACTGGCGCTGGATTCGGTACTGCCTGGAAAAAGGAGTGCTACTGAGTATCAATCCGGATGCCCACGCCATGAAAGGCTACTATGATATGCACTACGGTGTATCCATTGGGCGCAAAGGTGGGTTGACCAGCGATAGGACCTTCAATGCTTATTCTTTGAGCGAAATTGAAAAATACCTTCACGAAAAAAGAAAACATTGGGAAGATTCTAAGGTTTAGTTACAGTAGCTTGCAACGAGGGCTTTTATCGAAACGTATAGTTAATCAGCTCAGCTCTTTGTGATACCCATTCTCCTTTATTTATAAATAAATCATTGATGCGCTGGATTGCTTTACTATGTCTATTTGTTGGAATCCAGCATATTGGGAAAAGTCAAAATACCGAGTCGGCCGCCCTGTTTGGTACGGTAACTAATGCCGCCGGAGATAAAATGAGCAATGTAACCGTTTTCGTGGTAGATGTCCGGAAAGGCACTCAAACCGACAAGAATGGTTTTTATTTTATTTCGCTCAAAACAGGTACGTATTCCGTTAAATTCAGTTCCATTGGTTATTTACCCATCTTCAAAGATATAGAATTAGCGCCCGGTCAGCAGAATCTGGACATTCAATTGGAGGAGGATACCAAGTTGTTGGAAGAGGTGACGGTAACCACCGGAAAACCCCAAGAAAACGTTCAGAAAGTAGAAATTGGTGCTTCGCGATTGAATATCCGTAGTATTCAGAAAATTCCGGCCTTCATGGGCGAGGTAGATGTAATGCGTAGCCTACTACTTTTACCCGGTGTGACTACGGTGGGAGAGGGTACTACGGGTATCAACGTTCGGGGAGGTAGTGTAGATCATAACCTGGTGTTGATGGATGACGCTCCCCTTTTCAACACCTCCCACTTATTTGGCTTCTTTTCGGTTTTTAATCAGGATGCCGTCCGGGATGTGACTCTTCAACGGGGAGGAATACCAGCCCAGTACGGCGGGCGGGCCTCGTCGGTGTTGGATGTTCGCTTGAAGTACCCCAATTCGCAAAAATTTAGCGGTAGCGGGGGAATTGGACTGGTTTCTAGTCGTTTGACTCTCGAAGGCCCCATTGTTCCCGGAAAGCTGTCTACCATCGTAGCTGCCCGAGCCTCTTTTAATGACTTTTTGTTTAAAATTGGTCCGCCCAGCCTGCGGGATACCAAAGCCAATTTCTACGACATAACCAATAAATGGTACTGGGTTATCAACCGTCGCCACGAGCTGACGTTCTCGGCCTATCATAGTAGTGATAGCTTCAAGATCCCCTCTGATTCACTTTCTACGGTGGATGTAAATGCGTCTTCTTCGCTGTTTCGCTACGGTACGACCAGCGGAACCCTACGCTGGCAATATAATCCAAGTGAAAAAACAACCTGGGAGGCAGCGGCGGTTTGGAGCCGATATCAGGCGAGTACTTCCGTGCCCGATTCGGCCAATGCACTCGATCTGGTGTCTTCGGTCTTGTACCAAAACTTAAAATTTCAATACACGAATAGCGAAAATGAAAAGCACCGATTTAAGGCCGGTGGTGGTATCATTGGGTACGGTATTCAGCCCAATACCCTTACGCCAGGTCAGTTTTCAAATGTACTCTCGTTAGAAATTCAACGCGAACGGTCGGTGGAGGCATCGGCGTTTGTGGAAGATGAAATAAAACTATCCGAAAGTATGTCGGTGGTTTTGGGTTTGCGCTATTCTCAATTTTACAGAGTAGGAGCCGCCACGATCAATCGTTACGCAGCGGGCAATCCGTTGGCCGAAGATGTCATTACCGAAAGTGACTCTTATGGGAAGAATGAGATTGTTTCTTCGTACGGTGGCCTGGAACCACGGGCCGCTCTTCGATTGACTTTGAGCCCGGTAATGTCCCTGAAAGCGGGCTACAACCGGATGCGGCAGTACATTCATTTGGTATCCAACACTACAGCGGCACTTCCTACCTCCCGCTGGACCAGTAGCGGTCCTAACATAAAGCCGCAGATTGCGGATCAGGTTTCGTTGGGACTCTTCCGTAATCTAAAAAATGACATGTACGAAACCTCCGCCGAGGTGTACTACAAACAGCTTCAAAATGCTCTTGACTACAAAGATGGAGCCGATATTGTGCTCAACCCAGCGCTGGAAACAGCGGTATTGCAAGGGAAAGGACGAGCTTACGGACTTGAATTGATGGCCAAAAAGAATACCGGATTCTGGACGGGTTGGGTAAGCTACACCTACGCCCGGACCTTCTTGCAGATGGATAGTCCGTATCGCGAGGAGCGCATCAACAACGGTAACTGGTACCCCGCTAACTTCGACCGTCTGCATACCTTCAACGCCATGACCGTCTTCCGACCTAACCTGATGGTCTCGGTTGCTTTTAACTTTACCTTGAGTAGCGGCCGACCGGCTACGTTTCCTTTTGGCCGATATACTTTGTACGACCCTACTATTTTTGGGGCTAATATCCCGATTTATCTCAACCGGAATGAAGACCGGGTACCGGCCTACCATCGGCTGGACTTCTCCATTACTTTCGATCAGAATCCTGATTTACATCCCGATAGAAAATGGAAGAGCAGTTGGGTGTTTTCCATATACAATGTCTACGCCCGCAAGAACGCCTTTTCGGTGTTTTATAGCCTACGACCCTACGCCGATACGGAAGCCTACAAGCTTTCTATATTTGCCTCCATATTCCCCTCTCTGACCTATAATTTTAAGTTTTAGGGAGCAAAGAAATTTTAGTTTTGAAATAGTTGAATCCTACCACGTGAAAATAAATACTAAGTATATCAATGCGTTTGTTGTCAAATCATTAACCTGGATGCTGGTGGTGATGGCAAGCTGCGTTACTCCTTTTGAGGCTGATTTTAAAGATCAACCCAATGCCGTGGTGGTGCAGGGCTTTATTTCTAACGAGCCGGGACCTTACGTGATTCAGTTGGTTAGACCGGCCAATTATTCCTTTGCGGGGTATAGCGTAGGGATTAAAAACGCCAAAGTATTTATTACCGATGATACGGGACTACGGGAAGATTTGGTTGAAACGACTAACTCCGGGCAGTACAAAACCAAAAGTTTGCAGGGTGTAATTGGCCGATCCTACGTAGTGCACTTTGAGGTAGATGGTAAAACCTACGAGTCGAGAGCGGAGAAAATACTGGACGTACAGCCGATTGAAAGAATTTACGAGGAACCCTATAATGGTATTGATCCCGCCACAAATCGGAGCCGCCAAATGGGTTGGAAAATATTCATTGACTCGCAGGATCCTGCCGAATCGGGTAATTATTACCGATGGAATGCCCTGCATTACAAAAGAGCATCCACTTGTGGTAGCATTAACGACCGCTTCGGTACTCCGCTGTACCGGGTGGAATGCTGCGGAAACTGCTGGGATATTGTACGCTGTACGGGGGTGGGCTGTATTAATATTGCGAATGATGCTTTGATCAACGGCAAAAAGATTGTGCGGGAGGAAGTAGCTACCGTACCCATTGAGTGTAGAGATAAGTACTACCTGGAAGTAGAACAACAGGCCATTTCCCGGGATGCATACGTTTTTTGGAAAACTATACGACAGCTGCTACAAAATACCGGTGGGGTATTTGATGTAGCTCCCTCGGCCATTCCCGGCAACATTACCTGCCTTGAAGAACCGGATGAGCAGGTACTTGGTTTTTTTAGCGCCGTAGGAATTTCGCGCGTAAGCTATACCGTCGACCGAACTGCGTCAGAATTTGTAAACTGTCCTCCTCAACTACCCGATCGCCCCGGATTGCCAGCTCCTTGTACAACCTGCGAAGAAAGTATTTACCGGACCCCCAAAACCCCAAGGTACTGGGACTTGTAGAGCTCCGGTTAATGTATCAGTTCTCGCCAAACTTAGCCCCCACCGGAGTGCGGTAATCCTGAAACGGGATTTTTAACAAATTCTTCACTTCGGCGTTCTCTTCGGGTTTCATGTGGGTATCAATACCGTAGATAAGGGTACTGCCATCTGCCCGCGCAAACGTTCCAAACAAGCGATCCCATACGGAAAAAATATTGCCGTAGTTAGTATCGGTGTAAGGCTGCACATAATGATGGTGTACGTGGTGCATATTTGGGGTAACAATCAGCCAACTCAGTGCTTTGTCTACTGTTTCTGGTAGGTTAATGTTGGCGTGGTTAAATTGTGATAAAGCCACGGAAAGGGCCTGATAGAAGAAAACCATCCACATGGGTGCGCCGGTAATGACGACCGCGGCCGTAGTGAATATAAACCGAAATACACTTTCGCCCGGATGATGACGGTTGGCGGTGGTAGTATCTACCTGCGTATCGGTATGGTGAATCAGGTGGAAGCGCCACATCCATTTTACTTTGTGTTCTGTCCAGTGCACAAACCAAGCTCCGATCAGGTCCAGGAGCATCATACCTACTAAGGCATAGGCCCCTAGTGACATGGCAGGTAGCCACTGCAAAATTCCAAAATCATTGGCGATGGCCCAGTCACTCGATTTGACGAGGATGAAAGCCATTGAGAAGTTGATGACAATGGTAGTGACGGTAAAAAAGATATTGATTCCGGCATGTTTCCATTTGTTGTACTTGAAGCGGAACAGGGGTGCCGCTCCTTCAATAAGCCAAAACAGGGTAATCCCTCCAATAAGAATAGCAGAACGGTGGGAGGATGGAATCGTATCAAAGTAGTTGATGAGGGCTTGCATTGTACTGTTTATACGGTGTTTAGGTTCATAATCTTTGTACAAATCTAACGTTTTTATTAGATAATTATATGATAAGTGGAAGCCTTATATTCTCTTAGATTTTGCATCTTTGAAGCACTATTTAGCCTTTTTACTCTTTTGCCTAATGATTTTATCCTTGACTAATCTCCATAAAAGCTACGGTGCATCCGAGGTGCTTGCTATTCCGGAATGGAGCATTGAAGACGGTATTTACTGGATTCAGGGAGAAAACGGAGCCGGAAAGTCGACGCTATTTCGTACGTTGGCCGGTATGCTGCCCTTTGAGGGGACTATTGTCTTGGATCGTAAGTTTGATCTAAAAAAACAGCCCGTGGAGTATAGACTGCGGCTCAATCTGGGGGAAGCTGAACCTCTTTACCCGGCCTTTCTGACACCCGCCGATTTGCTAGGGTTTGTGGCCGAAGCTCAACGTAGCCCCGCCGGGCAAGTTGATGCATTGGTTGAAGCCTTGGGTATTAATTTTCTGGACCAGCCAATGGGGACATGTTCAAGCGGTATGATCAAGAAAACGTCTCTGGCGCTGGCTTTCCTGGGTACACCCCGGGTTATTATTCTGGATGAACCTCTCATCACGATCGACGTTGAGGCACGCGGAAATTTATTCAGGTTGATACAGGAATACCGTTCCAAAGGCGTTACATTTCTTTTGTCTTCCCATCAGCCTTTTGAAGACCAGGATTTACAAATTTCAGCGTCCTATACGATCAAGAACCGTACCCTTGTTCAGCAGCAATCGGGTACATTATCCTCCTCCAAGTTTCCATGAAAGTACTGTTGCTTGCTACGGTTCGGGCGTTTTTCCGGCGGCGCGCCGGTTTTTTTCTGGTAGTACTTTTTCTGATTTTCGGGTTTCTGACCAGCCGGGAGCACTATGCCTTTGCGGCGTTTTTTCTAACGGATGAGTGGGGTATGCTTACCCTGTTTGTAATATGGAGTGCCTTCACCTTACTCGGAGCACAATTTATCAACCATCAATTTGCCCAGCCTGAGTTTACCTTTCTGCACGGAGCCCGACTGTGGCCGCCCTTGACGCGAATCTACCGCTTGGGCGCGATGTCCCTCGGGCTTATTCAGCCGCTTATTTACTATGGCCTCTACGTGGTCAGTATAGCTTCCCAGGAGGGGATTCTACACAAAACACTGCCCATGTTTTTGTTTT
>JBDNFP010000486.1:0-15153 GCA_041689775.1 Spirosomataceae bacterium | reverse complement strand
TGGCTGTGGCGGTATCCTTGCGTTCGGTTATATTGGATAGCCAGGCCTTGGAAACACCCTCCGTAGCAGAGGCATAGATTCCATACAGGCAAAATAAGCCCGCAAAACCGATCAGGTGGGTAGCCTGAGTCATGCCGATATAAACCACCGCAAAAATTGCTAATCCAAAGAGAAGTATCTTTTTGAGCCCTACCTTATCGGCTAGTATACCGACAGGGAAAGCAAATAAGGCAAAAATCAGGTTGTAGAAAATATATAGACCAATGACTTGGGTATCGTTCAGTCCGGCCTCTTTTACCCTTAAAAGGAGAAATATATCGAAGCTGTTTACTAAGGTAAAAACCAAAAGTCCCGCTACTATTTTCCGATATTCAGCTGGACTTTCCTTCCAATAGTGTAGAAAGGAGAAGAAGGGGGTGGCCATACTTGGTTTTGAAAGAGTCTCTTTCTGATCTTTCAGGAAGCCGGAAGCTAGGATGGCTAACAAGCCCGGTACAAAAGCGATGTAGAATAAGTTTTTGTAATCTTCTGGGTAAAAATAGAGGTAGGCTAAGGCCAAAGAGGGACCCAAAACTGCTCCAAAAGTATCCATCGAACGGTGAAAGCCAAACACTTTCCCTTTGGTTTGTGGAGTAGCTTCATCCGAAAGCAGGGCATCCCGGGCGCCGGTTCGGATTCCCTTGCCAAAGCGGTCTATGGTTCGGGCCAGAAATATCCAAAGGGGAAATACAAAAACGGCCATCATAGGTTTGGAGATAGCACTCAATGCGTAACCAACCTGCACAAAGGGAGCCCGGCGTTGGGTAGCATCCGACAACTTACCAAAGTACCCTTTACTAAGTCCGGCGGTGGCTTCGGCCACACCTTCTAACATGCCAATCAGTACCACCGAAAAACCGATAGATTTCAGGTAGATGGGCATGATCGGGTAAAGCATCTCGCTGGCTGTATCGGTCAGGAGGCTGATGATGGAAAGAACCCAAACGGTACGGGTGATATATTTCACGGGCCTCAATTAGCTATTCGCTGATAAGTGGACCGCCACGCGGTCAACAGCGATTAGTTGGTATTTAATATGTATCAAAAAGTTGATAATCAAATAAATAGAGAATATTTTGGCCAAAATATACTTATGAATATTTAATCATAGTTTCCAGAAACAAGCCCTTCTCCCCCAAAGCACTACTCTGACTTGGTACTAGTATCCTTACCACTATGTTCGGGCTTATTCACTTTTAACATACTATCCCGCACAAAATTACCGTCCCAGGAGTGATCTTCGGAGGCAAAATTCTGAATAAGATCCTCTTGTAGGAGTTGCTCCTGAAACCGGATCTGCTGGCGAATATTGGATATATATTCCTTTTGATCATGACGGGCATCAGCCAGGTTTTTCATTCCCATTTCATCGTATTGAATAAATTTTTGTCCCTGCCGGGTAGCGCTGTACCTTCTGAAACCAAGTTCAGTCAAGGCATCTACCGCCATATTGACGGAGGTATGCAGCGTTTCGCGGTAAATGTGATTTACTCCCATTTCCATCAACTCGTAGGCGTCTACCCGGTTGCGGGCGCGGGCCATAATTTTGAGATGAGGGTAATGCTTCTTGAGCGTATGAACTATACTCTTATTGATTTCGGGTGAATCAATGGCGGTAATGAATAGGTTGGCTTCGGCCGCTCCCGCCGATTGAAGGAGATCTAGTCGTGTCACATCACCGTAGTACACCTTGAAGCCCATTTTGCGGAGTAGCTCTACCTGATCCGAATTATTATCAAGAATCGTGGCCTCGATGCCATTGGCCCGAAGTAAACGCCCAACGGTGCTTCCAAAATGACCAAAGCCGGCAATGATTACCTTCTCGTGTTTGTCAATATCATCTGCTTCTTTTTCATCTTTAATGGATTTTTTAGTTCCGAAGTAGGGAGAAATAAAGCGCTCGTTGAACAGGAGTAGGAGCGGAGTGGTCATCATACTAATGGCAGTAATGGCGGTCAGTTTTCCCGACCACTCGGCATCAATAATCTGTAATTGATTGGTAAATGAAAGTAATACAAACGCAAACTCACCGACCTGACTCAGGCCGAGAGCGAAAATGAAATTCTGATCGTGTTTGAGTTTGAATACCCTACCAATGGCCAGTAAGACCAGAAACTTAATGAGAATAACCAGCACCACGAGCATGGCGATCTGCGCCGGAGACTCGGACATTAGCTGAAAATTGATGGAAGCCCCCACACCGATAAAGAAAAGACCCAATAATAGACCTTTGAAGGGCTCAATATCACTTTCTAATTCGTGCCGAAACTCGCTATTAGCTAGTACTACGCCCGCTACAAAGCTACCAAGGGCCGGGCTCAGGCCCACCAGTTCCATCAGAAAAGCTACCGTTACAACTAGTAGTAACGAAGAGGCCGTAAACATTTCCCGCAGGCCGGTTTTGGCCACCATGCGGAGTAGCGGCACTACCATGTACCGTCCAATGAGGTAAATGGAACCCATGGCTCCGATTACGACAATGGTTTGCAACCAGCCAGGAGAGCTTTCAATAAAAGAATGATGGCCGGACTCCACGGGTGCCACAGCAGTGGTAGCTAAAAGGGGTAAGATTGCTAAAATAGGGATAACAGCAATATCCTGAAAAAGTAGTACCGAGAAAGAGGCCTGACCAGCCATGGAGTTGGATAAGCCCTTTTCCTTTAACGTTTGCAATACTATAGCCGTGGAGGACATAGACAGCGCTAACGCCACGGCAAGCGCCATTAAAAAGCTCCACCCAAGGGCTACAAACAGAATTAGCACCAGGAGCGTAGTGCCTATGAGTTGGCTGAAACCAAAGCCGGCAATAGCTTTCCGCATTTGCCAGAAGGCAGCAGGTTCAAGTTCAAGTCCGATCAGGAATAGCATCATGACAACCCCGAATTCGGCCACGTGCATAATATCTTGGCCTTCCTGACCAACGAAACCTAGTACGAAGGGACCAATAATAATGCCTGATAGCAGGTAGCCCAGTACTGAGCTCATACCCAGTCTTTTGGCAATAGGTACACAGATGACTGCGGCCGAAAGGTAGACGAGGGCCTGGGAGAGAAAACTACTGTTCATAACTTTTTGGTGTCTTTTATCAAATCGTTGATGTAGGTATACTGGGAAAGTCGGGCGTAATCCAAAGCCTCATGTTGCAGGTACGAGAGGAGCGCAGCGTATTCATCGGCTTGCCCCCTGATTTCTTCTGGTGTTAGTCGGTGCGTACTATGCACAACAAAAGGTGGAAGGTAATGCATGTTGCACAGGGACACAGTTTGGCTGAACGGGGCCAAAAACTGATTGATGGTGTAGCGATTATAGCCATCAGACTCGTACGTGGACTGTGAGCCACCGGTCGTAATTACGTGTTGTACATATTTGCCTTTCAGTGCTTCACCGCCGGGTCCGTAGGCCCAACCCACTTCCAGCACCATATCAATCCATTGTTTCAGCAGCGCCGGGCAGCTATACCAATAAAAAGGATGATTCCAGATAATGACATCATGAGCTAGCAAAAGCTCTTTTTCCTTTTTTACATCAATGTTAAAATCAGGATACTCTTCGTAGAGATCGTGAAAAGTAATAGTTGATTCGGTAGGTAAGTGATTGATTAGTTCTTTGTTGATACGAGACTTCTCAAACAAAGGGTGGGCGAATAGAATAAGCACTCGGTTTGACATGGCACGAATAAGGGGAGTTCAATGAGAATGGCGTCTTAGTTTTAATACGTTGATAAGGCCATAAACAGGTGCAAAATAGCAAAGAACCCCTAGAAATAAAATATAAGAAGGACTAAGTATTCAATCCGTGCACCATAATTGCCTCATTTCAATTATCAATTTCTATGAACCATAAGCTATTGCTTGCTCTGGGTTGCGTTTTTCTGATTGCATTAGAAGGTTGCCGTCTCGGCAAGTCACCTTTGATAGAGGATAGTATACCAACCAGCCAAATGGAAGAAGTGTTTCAGAAAGTGAAGACTCCTTTTAAATACGGAATCGTCTACAGGCATCCGGATAGTACTAAGATGGTGGATAGTCCTTCAATATTCAGGTATAAGTCCCGTTGGTACATGACTTACATTGTGTTTGATGGGCAGGGCTACGAAACTTGGCTGGCCAAGAGCAAGGATTTATTACACTGGAACACACAAGGCCGTATTCTTTCTTTCACCAAGGATACCTGGGATGCGAATCAGAAAGCAGGGTATATGGCGCTCGTTAATACGAAATGGGGAGGTAGTTATCAGGCGAAAAAGAGCAAGGGGAAGTACTGGATGTCGTATCTGGGGGGAGCTAGCGAAGGTTACGAAGCGGGTACTTTGGGCGTAGGAATGGCACATACGGATGAGGTAAACGCAGCGCAGGAGTGGACCCGGTTGGAAAAGCCTGTTTTACTACCCAATGATACCGACGCCCGATGGTTTGAGCGGAATAAGATTTATAAAAGTGTCATAATTCAAGATACGAAGAAAGTAACGGACTTCCCCTACCTTATATACTACAATGCAAAGGGTGATACGGCCAAGTACGAGAGTATTGGTATGGCGGGTTCCAATGATTTGACGCACTGGGAACGTATCGGAAGCGATCCCGTCATTACCCGCTATAAAGGTATTTGTGGCGATGCCCAAATCGCCCGGATGGGCAAGCTGTACGTGATGTTCTACTTCGGAGCATTCTGGAAACCGGGTGCCTTCGAGCGTTTTGCCTGTTCCTACGATCTGATTCACTGGACCGATTGGCAAGGGGAAGATTTAATTGCTCCTTCGGAAGCGTACGATCAAAAATACGCCCATAAACCGTGGGTGGTTCGTTGGAAAGGTGTTACCTATCATTTTTATAACGCGGTAGGTGATCAGGGGCGGGTGATCGCGGTAGCTACTTCGAAAGTACTCTAAATTACCGTCGGTGGTTCGATTTTTTTTGGAGTGAGTTCTGTTTGTTCATTCCAAAATTAATTTCCAGACCCATGCACAAAGACTACTTTCCCACTTATTCAACGCTCATTCGTTTTGGACAGCAGAAAGTGATTCCTGATTTAATTCAGGAGGAAATTCTACTGGCCTTGGCGCATTATCCTGAGTTGCTGGAAACCACCATACGGTTTGTGGTGGTCAATCCAGCCATAAAAAACTCGGTGATGCAGGCGCAGCCCAAATTTATCTCGATGTTAATTCCTTGGAAAAAAAGAGAGTACGTGATCAGAATCAGCCGGTACTTTCGCGGTGACTTGGTGAAGATACCCATTGAGAACATCCCCCGCAACATCCTGGTGGGTTGGATTGGGCACGAATTGGGACATATTATGGATTATATTCACCGAAATAGCTGGGAAATGGTGCGCTACGGATTATGCTATTTGGCCTCCCGGCGCTATCTCATGGAAGCCGAGCGAAAGGCAGATTTGTTTGCCATCGGTCACGGACTAGGTGATAAAATAGTGGCAACCAAGAATTTTATTCTCGACCATGCCGACTTACCCGAACGCTACAAGAATAAGATTAGGAAACTTTATCTCTCTCCCGAGGAAACTATGCTACTTATTGACGAGTACCGTCAGAAATAGAGTACCCTTAGCTAAATTGCTCTTTTACGAATTTCTCAAATTCTACGAATTCTCCTTCTTTCATGACCTTAGGGATTTTCACTTGTCCACCCTTTTTTTTGGTCTTTTCGCTCCATTGGTAGAAAATATCCGTGGGAATTACCTTCGTCTCTACCCCTTTCAAGGCTTTGGTTCGGGCTACATCGTAGTTTTTGTTTGAAGAGCGCAGCGTCTCATCGAGTAATGGAGAAATAGCACTTGAATCAGGAACTTCATCGTCGCTTCCTAGGTACCAACGGTTGATGTATTCGCCATCATCTCTCCGCACCGCGGCAACGGTGAATTCTTTAAAGGAAACTCCGTGTTCATCACCGACTTTTTGAATGGCATCCATCATTTTATTGACGGGAAGTTGCTCACCAACTACGTTTAAGTAAAACTTTGTCCTGCCGCTAATGATGATTTCCCCTTTTTCCACATCCGTAAACTGTACCGTATCCCCAATCATGTACCGCCAAGCCCCGGCTACCGTAGAAATCAGGAGCACATAGTCAACCCCGATTTCAACCTCACTGATGTTATAAACGGGGGCATCCGGACTGATGGTACCGTCGTCTTCCATGTAGCGCTGTTCGAACGGGACAAACTCAAAGTAGATGCCATTATTACAAACTAGTTTCATGGCGTTAGTTTCGGGCCTAGCCTGAAACCCAAGAAACCCCTCCGAGGCCAGATAGGTATCAATGAAGACCAGAGGCCGGGCCGTCAGGGCATCGAAGCTTTTTTTGTAGGGTTCCAGCGCTACTCCACCGGATGTAAATACAGTAAGGTTGGGCCAGATATCATGGATGGTGGATAGTTTGTGGTAGTCAATAACTTTTTTGAGCAATAGTTCTACCCATGAAGGTATCCCTGATATACTACCAATATCCCATTTTGGCGCTTCCTGAGTTATTCTTTCTACCCGCTCATCCCATTCTGGAATAGAAGCTATTTCGTGACCAGGTTTATAGTAAAACTCAAACCATCCGGGGATATTCGAGGCGCTGATTCCGCTGATCTCTCCTTCGAAGTGGCCGTCAACTTCTTTGAGTTGAGTACTCGACCCGAGCATCAAAATTTCTTTCTCAAAAAACTCCGGGGGTAAATCAAATTCTGAAAGGGCAAGTACCTGGCCGATACCAGCCTTTCTAATGGCTAGGATCATTTCGTTGGTGATGGGGATATGCTTGCTCGAACTGGTAGTACCGGAGCTGATAGCAAAGTAGTCGGGCTTACCGGGCCAACAGACATTACTTTCACCTTGGACGGTGCGGTACCACCATGTGTCATAAATAGTATCGTAATCGTGAATGGGTACTCGCTCCGCAAATGCCGAGGCGATATGTTTGCTGCTCAGTATTTCGTTGAACTTATAATGTACGCCGAAGGAGGTAGTCTTGGCCTCGGCCAGTAGTTGAAGTAAGACCTGATATTGCTCTATGGCGGCTGATTCATAGGTGGTTAAGGCTTCGCCAAAGTCAATGGTCTTTTTGATAAAATTTCCGAGTAGTGGCATTGAAAGTGGTTTTAAGAGTGCTTTCTAATAAAACATTCCCAAAAAATCATGCCCTTGCTTAACAAAAACGTGCTGATTGAGCATCGAACGTTCGGTTTAAACCAATTCAGGAGTAGGTATTTCCCGCTGGTCTTCCCGCTGTTTATGTTGAAAGAAAAGCCGGGAAACCGGGATAAAAACCAGTCCGCATAGGGCAAAAGCAATAAAAGAAACCCGCAGCCCAAACGCATGCGCCAGGTACCCAATGAGTGGAGGCCCGGCCAGCATACCGAGGGTGGCATACGTTGCTATGATCGAAATGGCCATTCCGGGGGAGTAATTCTTCGAACCACCAGCCAGGGCGTAGGTCATGGGTACTATGGCCGCGGTACCAAAGCCCGTGAGCGAAAAGCCAAGTAGTGAGGTCCAAAAAGTAGGGAAAGCCACGGCTAGACTAATACCCATGATGACGAGTATGGAGCTGAGCAAGTAGGTAGTAGCCATCCCCAACCGATCAATGATGCGGTCGGAGAAGAACCGGGCAAGCGCCATGCAGATCATGAAAATCAGATAGCCGTAGGTAAAAATCCGCACGTTAAGTACCTCCCGAAAGAAGATACCACTCCAATCGAACATCCCGCCTTCGCAGACGGCGGCGAAAAAAATCAGGATGCCTAGATAGAGGATATAAGGGTCTGGTTTACCCAGAATAAGTTTATTGCCTTGACTGCTTCGATCTTGCTGTAATAGAAAACGATAAGAAAAGAGCGTTATGATAAACGCCAGTGCTGCCACGATGGTCAGATGAACTTCGATTGAAGTATCAGTAGCCACCATGAGGGTACAAAACCCGACTCCGGCGATGCCACCCGTACTCCAAAGTCCGTGAAACGCGCCCAGAATTTTTTTACTGAAATGCTTTTGCAGGGCGATGGATTGGGTATTGGCGGAAATGCTGAAAATTCGCATCGTGAAGGCGAATACACACATCGAAGCGATCAGGATAGGTGTAGTCTGGGCGAAACCAATACAAGCCAATGCCATAGAGTTGATACCAAAAGATGCCGCCAGCGGAATGCGACTATCAAACCGCCCAATCAGCCAGCCCGAAATAGGAAGCCCAATGAGCGAACTAATGGGCATGGCCAGAAGTACCGTTCCCATCTCAGCTTCATTGAAACCGTAAAAGGTTTTGATGGTAGGGATTCGGGAAGCCCAGGTTGAAAAAGTAAAGCCCGAAATAAAAAAGAAAATGCTTAGAAATAATCTCTGCTGGTTACGTAACTCCATCCTCGTTCAATTTTGGTGCAAATATCAGGATACTGAGGGGATTTATGGGGCTGTGGCGGGGGTAAAGATCAAAAAGCATCCGGACAAAGTATTATCCGGATGCTTTTTTACTAATTAGATGATTTTACTCACAAATTCTCCTTCAAAAACTTCGTCATCATGCTATACAAATGATAGCGGGTATTTCCACCCCGCAGGGAGTGGGCCCGGTTGCGGTAGTAAAAGCTTTCAAATTCACGGTTGGCTTCGACCAAGGCATCAGAAAAATCAATGGAGTTTTGGAAGTGCACATTATCATCACCGGTACCGTGGATCAATAAGAATTTTCCTTTCAACTTAGCGGCGTGGGTGATAGGCGAATTATCGTCGTAGCCGGAGGTGTTGTCCTGTGGGCGTTTCAAATAGCGCTCCGTATAAATTGTGTCGTAGTAGCGCCACGTAGTCACGGGAGCCACCGCGATCCCCGCCTTGAAGTAGTCCGCACCCATGGTCATGCACAAAGAACTCATGTAGCCACCGTAGCTCCAACCCCAGATTCCGATTCGGGCCTTATCCACATAAGGTAGGGTACCCAAGTACTTAGCGCCTTCGATCTGATCTTGGGTTTCGAGCTTACCAAGTTGGGCGTAGGTCCCCGTCCTGAACTCTTTCCCTCGTGCACCCGTGCCCCGGTTGTCGACCGATACAATAATATACCCTTTGTCAGCGAGCATCTGATACCAGTAAAAATCCCGGCTACCCCAGCTGTCGGTTACGGTCTGTGAGCTAGGACCACCATACACAAACATCAACACAGGGTACTTCTTGCTGGCATCAAAACTAGCGGGCTTGATCATCCAGGCATTAAGATTGGTGCCTTGTTCGGTGGTGAAGTTAAAGAAGGCGGGCTTTACGACCTGGTACTCCGCGATGGTAGTATTTAGTTTCTCGTTACTTTCCAACACCCGCACTTTTTCGCCGGAAGGTGCTTTGCGGAGGGTGTAGGTAGGTACGGTCTCGGCGGAACTGTTGTTCTCGATATAATACTGAAAATCGGGACTCATCATAATTTGGTTTGTACCGCGTTTGTCGGTCATCCTCACCGGAACGGGGGCTTTATACCGTTTGGTAATACGCTTGGGTACTAATATGTCAAGGCTATACAAGTGCCGTTCCAGCGGAGAAACCTCGGTGGAGGTGTAGTAGATGATAGTATTTGCTTCGTCGATACCGATAAAATCATCTACTTCCCAAGTACCGGACGTTAGCTGCTTTACCAGTTGCCCATCTAGGGTATAGAGGTAAAGATGTTTATAGCCGCTTCTTTCACTTGAAAATATAAATTGAGTACCGTTGTTCAGGTACGTTAGATCGTCGGTAAACGTCAGGTCTACGTAGGTAGTACTTTCTTCGCTCAAAACTACCTTGCTGGTACCATTTGTGGCATCCGCATGAAGAATATCCAGCCGGTTTTGCAGGCGGTTCATGCGCCGGATCGAAAGTAGGTCTGAGTTGCGGGTCCAGTTGATACGGGGAATGTAGATATCAGTCTCATTCCCGATCTCCATCGACTTGGTCATTTGGGTAGTCAAATTATACACCAGAATACCAATCACCGAATTAGGCTCTCCTGCCTTTGGATATTTAAATTTGTAATCCTTGGGGTAAAGCTCGCCCCAGGTTTGCATGTTGTATTCCGTTACGGCACTCTCATTAAATCGGTAGAAGGCTAACTTTTGGCTATCGGGCGACCACTCAAATGCTTTGGAAAGCGAAAATTCTTCTTCGTACACCCAATCGCCGGCCCCGTAGATGATATTGTTAAACTTTCCATCGGTAGTAATGGCCGTTTCGGATTTGGTGGTCAGGTCGCTAACGTAGAGGTTATTTTCCCGAACAAAAGCGACTTTACTTCCATCGGGCGAGAAAGTGGCGAACTGTTGCTTGCCTTTGGTGGATAGCTTTACGAGCGTCTTCGTGTCCAAATCGTAAATATAGTTTTCGGCTTTGGAACTCCGACGGTAGAGGGGTTCCTCTTCGGTAATCAGTAGCAGCTTTCGCTCGTCGGAGCTAAGCTCGTAACCTTCAAGCTCAATTCTTGTGTTGGTACCGGTGACTACTATCTGAGTTTCGTCAAATAAAGTCTCCACCGCTTCTCCGGTAGCGATGCTATATTTGACTACTTTGCGGGGAAGGAGCGAAGTGTAAAAACCACCTTGCTTCATCCAATTGATACCGGTTACGGATTCCGGATCGAAGGTTGAGGCCTTGGTACCGTAGATTTCTTCGAGGGTAACGGGTTTTTGTTGAGCTTGTACAAAGGATGCCAAAACGAGAAAGATAAAAAGTGGGATGTATTTCACGACTAGGGTTTGTTGATTGAGTAGCGTCTTATCAATTACGAAAGTAAAGATTTTGATTGGCTTGCCCATAACTTGGCTAGGCCTAAATCGTAATTTAGGATTCAAATGAAAGCGTTGCATTGACGGGGAAGAGTCCCAACCTATGTTATCCAATGAAGCTCATGAGTTCCGAATCGCAATTTTCACCCCAATTATAATTTTGGCTTGGAGTAGGTTTCGATACTAAATCGTTTTTTGAATAAAGATGTGGTGGGAGCGAAAAAATCGACTTCTCCGCCACTGGTACCTAACTATCTTGACTATGATGAACATTAGAAAATCATTCTTCCTGACCTTAGGCAGCGCGGTCCTGTTTGGGACGGCTATCCACGCCCAAACCCTGGAAACGATACCAGTGACGGATGCCTGGAAGGCCAAAATTATGGAATTAGCCCCCTCCAAAACCACCTATCCGGCCAAGAAAAAGCATAAAGTATTGCTCTTTTCGCTCTTCACAGGCTTCAACCATTGGGTAGTACCTAATACGGACGTAATTATCGAAACGCTGGCCGAAAAAAGCGGAGCCTTTGAAGTGGTGCAGAGTAATGATATCGCCATGTTTGAGAAACATAAACTGCGGGAGTTTGACGCCGTTATTCTGAATAATAACTGCTCTATCCCGAACTATCGTGATCTGTTTCGTGACAAGTTGAGTGAGAATAAGGCCTTATCAGAAAGCGAGGTTATCGCTGGGGCGAAAGATTTGGAGAGTAATCTGTTACACTACGTTCGGAAAGGGGGAGGACTGATGACCCTTCACGGCGGAATAGTGATGCAGAATAAATCGGAGGCTTTTAGTGAACTGATGGGGGGGAGTTTCGACTACCATCCAAAGCAGCAAATGCTGCACGTGAAGCTAGTCGATCCAAAACACCCACTCGTGCAGGCTTTTGACGGAGAAGGTTTCAGCCACGTAGACGAGGCTTATATGTTTAATGTAGCCTATAAAGATAAAAACTTCCGACCATTGCTTTATTTGAATACTAACGAGATCGTAGGGTTGAAAGGCGAAAACCCGGAGCCTAAAAAGTACGTTTCCTGGATCAAGCGGTACGGTAAGGGTAGAGTCTTTTATGCGTCCCCGTCGCACAATGCCCAAAGTTATGATAATCCCAAACTACTTCTGTTTTTCCTTGATGCGATGCAGTACGTCGTTGGTGATGTCAAATTTGACGATTCGCCCATCGGAGAATCCATACCTTAGATGGTAATAGATTCCAAGCAAAAGAACCCGACCAAGGCCGGGTTCTTTTGCTTATAGTAGCGTTGATTACTTCTTTACATCGGTAATCAAATCTTTTTGTTTTAAAATCCGCTCCAACATTTTCAGATCGTGATCGGAGTTAAAAACGGTAAAAGGCAGGTAAATAAATTGTCCCCGTGAAAGCACCATGACGTAGGCCCCTTTTTCCTTGTAGCACTCCTTAATCATATCCCACTTCATGACGCCACCTTCTTTCTGATTCATTTTCATCAGAATCTGGCGTGAGTCGATTTCGTAGATATACTTTTCAAACATGGGCTTGTATTGTTCCAACTGGGTAATACCCGTAAACTGGATGACCCAAAATAAAAGGTAAAGTATTACCCCGACCAGAATCACTATGTAAATCCAGATGTTGGGGTATAGTCCGGTCAGGCTGACAACGGCATTGACCAGGATAAGAGCCACCGGAAGTAATATCCATTTGAGCTGCGACTTGATGAAGTGCCGCATGGCTAGCATAATGTACTTTTTTGTATCAAGTGCGTACCTTTTCGTGCGAACTGCCGCTGGGTTTGCCGGCTGCTGATACATGGGTTGGTGTTTGTTAGTTGGTGTTTTAGCCATCTTTCAATCAGAAATAGGGGTATTAAAGTTTAGATTTCTAGGTCTTTGACCTTGTGCAACCGAGCAGGAAATGGCCACAAAGTTATGAAAAAGCCCTTGACTTCGCAGAAACACTGACGAAATAAAACGGGTTAAGGTATTTTGACGTAATTTGTGTTTTTAAATACCGTTGAGTTAAATATCAATTTTGAATGATAGAATGAGTGCATGATATATTTAGTAAGTCTGTGTTCAGTAAAATAGCCAGTCGCCTTTTCATTATCACCAAGTAGGGTACAAACTAGTACTGCATTTGGCCATTACATTATTCACTTATTCTATCATTCTATCATCGCACCGGCGACCCGGTCAAAATTAGCATCACGTGAATTTTCTTTTTCCGTCGTTTCTGTGGGGCCTGTTGGCTGTTTCGGTTCCCATCGCCATTCACTTTTTTAATTTTCGGCGCACTAAGCGGGTTTATTTTACTAATGTAGCTTTTTTGAAAGCCGTTGAAACCCAAACGAGTTCTTTCCGAAAAATAAAACATTGGTTAATCCTGGCGGCTCGCGTACTAGCCTTGGTCTGCCTTGTTCTTGCTTTTGCGCAACCTTTTTTACCCGGAAAAAGCGAAATGGGATTAAGCCGACAAGGCGTAACTAGCCTGTACCTCGACAACTCGTACAGTATGCAGAACGAGGAGAATGGTAAGCGCTACCTCGATATTGCTACCGGACGACTCAGCGAACTTCTGGGAGTGTTCAAGAATGCTACCTCACTTCAACTATTGACCAATGATTTTTCCGCGCAAGAACAGGGACTTGCTACCGGTGAGAAAATCAGGGACCGGTTGACAACCATCAATCTTTCGCACACGCCGCGATCTATGCAGGAGGTATACCGCCGCCAGCAAAACCTCATGGCCCGGCACGTCAATGCGGGCAAGAACCAATTATTTTGGTTCTCTGATTTTCAAAAAAGTACGTCCGGGAATTTATCAGCCCTCAGCGTCGATTCAACCGACCGACTGTTTGTGATACCGGTGCAAGCTACGCCCGAAAAAAACATCTTTGTTGACTCTGTTTGGCTCAACACGCCCTTTATCAGAGAATTGCAGAATAATATCTTGTTTGTAAAAGTGAGCAATTCCGGCGTGGAGGAAGCTAAAAGCACCGTGGTAAAGTTGTACTTGGACGAAACTCAGGCCTCGACTGCCTCCGTGGATGTACCCGCCAACGGCTCGGCCATTGCCCGTTTTAATTTTAGCCTCAAAGGCCGGGGCTATAAAAAAGGTCGGGTAACGTTTGATGATTTTCCGATTACGTTTGATAACGACTACTATTTTGTATTAAATGCTTCCCCGGTCATTAAGATTGTGCACGTGTACGGTCAGGGCAGCGGCGACCAATACATCGAGAATGTTTTTGATAACGATAGCCTATTCCTGACGCGTAGCTTTAATGTGCAAAATGTAGATGTTGGTTTGCTTCGTTCTGCCGACCTGGTCGTATTGGAAGGAGTAGAGCAACCTTCGGGCTCATTAGGTGCTACGTTGGATGAGTTTGTGAAAAAGGGGGGGAGCCTGGTGGTAATTCCGCCCACCCAGCCCGATGTGGCGGGTTATGGTTCGTTTCTAAGTGGGTTTGGCATCAATGGATTATCGGCGGCTGAGGGTGTGCCGCAGCCGATTCCGCTCAATGTGCCAGACCGGGATAACCCATTTTTTAGT
Source organism: Spirosomataceae bacterium (assembly GCA_041689775.1). Lineage (GTDB taxonomy): Bacteria > Bacteroidota > Bacteroidia > Cytophagales > Spirosomataceae > JBDNFP01. The sequence goes on along the minus strand of JBDNFP010000486.1, from coordinate 832 downwards.
GATGTATTTGAAGAGTCAATCCGGCAAGAAAGTAATTTAAACCTTCCTTCGGCGGCTTATACTTGGAAGTGGAGTGCAGGTGGGGTCCCGCTATTATCCCTCCGCAACGGGCAAGCTTACCTGAGTCAGTCGGTAGTGGGTCAGGGAAAACTATACCTGTTTTCGGCACCATTACTAGCTACCTACGGAAATGTGGCTCAGCACGCGCTCTTCGTGCCTGTCATGTATAAGCTCGCGGCGCTGAGCGTTCGGGCGCAACGAACCGCCTACACCTTTGACGAAAATAGCCTGTCGGTACCGGTAACTGACCCGAATACCCGAGCGGTGTACAAACTGCGACGAGATAAAACGGAGCTGATTCCGGAACAACGTCTGGTTGGAAACCAATTGATTCTGGAGCTACCCAAGAGTAACCAACTAAGCGAAGGGCAATCTGTAGACGCAGGGTACTACGAGTTGGTGAATGACGGTAAGGTTGAGCAGCTACTAGCCTTCAATCACGACAACTCCGAGTCGATGCTGGATTATTATTCGCCCGAAGAATTACGCACCGCCTTTGCCGGTAAATCCAATATTCAGGTATTTGATAAAATAGACGACTCGGCCTTTGCCCGTGAATTTGAAGAGCAAAATCTGGGCACGAGCCTCTGGAAGTACTTCCTGATTGGCGCCCTGGCGTTTCTGCTGATTGAGATTATATTGATCCGGTTTGTGAAGGGGTAGGGTAGGCTACTAGTAATCCAAAAGGTGTTTTTTTATTCCTAAGTAGCTAACAGCTATTAGTTTGTAGCTGTTAGCTTTTTTTAAGTATTTGATATATAGAATATTAGCT
>JBDNFP010000485.1:0-2023 GCA_041689775.1 Spirosomataceae bacterium | reverse complement strand
GTTTATCGAAGCTTTGCAGGAATCGGTTAATCACGTTAAAACCGAATTGATACCTGAGTTTGACTTTACTCAGTATGACGCCAAAGCCGAAGAGCTCGACGAAATAATCGGAACGGAGTTAAAGTGGGAGTAGGTTAGAGTCATACTACTTACAAATATTTAGTGTCTTCGGGATATCCTTCCGAAGGCTTTTTAGTTTTTAGCCCACTATGTAGTAATTTTGCGATTCCGTTTGGTGCGAGCCTCGGGTGAGCATACAAACGGGGACCGTGTAAGGTGTATTTGAAAATTGTAAATAATAAATAGAAAATGAGTCTCCAATGTGGAATTGTAGGATTACCAAATGTAGGGAAATCCACGCTATTTAATGCCATTTCGAGTGGTAAGGCAGAAGCCGCCAACTATCCTTTTTGTACCATAGAGCCCAACGTGGGCGTAGTGACGGTACCGGACGAACGCCTTGAAATTCTTACGAGCCTGGTCAAACCCCAGAAGGTAATTCCAACAATTATGGAGTTTGTTGATATTGCTGGGTTGGTAAAAGGTGCTAGTCAGGGTGCAGGGTTGGGTAATAAATTCCTGGCCAATATTCGTGAAGTGGATGCTATTGTGCACGTAGTTCGTTGTTTTCAGGACGAAAATGTGGTACACGTAGAAGGACGGGTAAATCCTGTGTTTGATAAGGAGATTATTGACATCGAGTTACAGTTGAAAGACTTGGAATCAGTCATTAAAAAAATTCAAAAAGTAGATAAAGCGGCAAGGACTGGCGACGCCAAGGCGAAAGCTGAACTTGCTATATTGAAGCAATACCAAGATGCGTTGGAAGCTGGAAAAAGCGCTCGTAGTTTGCCTTTTACGGAGGAAGAACGCGAAGCAGCCGTTGGAGATATTCAATTGCTGACCATCAAGCCGGTACTGTACGTGGCCAACGTAGACGAGGCCAGTATGCTGACCGGAAACGAGTACTCCGAAAAGCTACGGGAGGCCGTAAAAGAGGAAGGTGCGGAAGTAATTGTACTTTGTGCAGCCATCGAGGAGCAGATTGCTGAAATCGAGGATCCCGATGAACATGAGATGTTTTTGGGTGAGTATGGCTTGAAAGAGTCCGGATTGAGCAAGCTGATCAAGGAATCATATGCACTATTGAATCTTATTACGTATTTCACGGCGGGTGTAAAAGAAGTACGCGCTTGGACTATTCAGCGGGGCTGGAAGGCACCGCAAGCGGCCGGAGTAATTCATTCAGACTTTGAGAAAGGGTTTATCCGGGCGGAAGTAATTAAAATACCAGATTACGTGCAGTATAAAACCGAAGCTGGGGTAAAGGAAGTGGGTAAAATGGCCGTGGAAGGGAAGGAGTATACCGTAAAAGACGGTGATATCATGCACTTCCGCTTCAACGTATAAATGCGAGGTAGGCATTTAGATAACAAATCAGGGCGTGAGGAAAAATTCTCACGCCCTGATTTGTTATTATCAGTAGGTAGAAAAGTTGCCTGGGAGGTAATCGTCCTCCGGCATTATATCCCTACCATGAAGTAGAGCTTTGTAGGTGTGGGCCATTTGGATAATGTCATCTACCACGCAGTGGGCTTTTTGCATGAAGAGGGCATTCTGGCCTTGTTGGATCAACTGGCCAAAAAGGTCCCTGAGAATAAGTAGTTCTTCGACGTGGACGGAAAAGTCCTGGATAACAAACATCTGAAACCCCGGATCTTCCTTTTGCGGAAAGTAAAGCACTAAGTGAAAGTCTTTATCCATAAAGAATGAACGAACACAGCTTTCCTCGAAATCCGTGGGCATTTCGTTATGGTCGGTGAGACAATCAATGATCTCCGTTTCCTCCTGGGTAACGAGCAGATTTGGGGTTATATAAAAATTATTACTGTAATTTTTCATAGCAAATTCAACGTTCAAACTATATCTGAATTGACGAAAGCTAAACCAGTATATGTTTAATTATAATGCTCAAACAGTAACAATTGGTACTGGGCATTTAATCTATGGTAAACATTAAGGG
>JBDNFP010000484.1:0-2357 GCA_041689775.1 Spirosomataceae bacterium | reverse complement strand
GGAGGCGCTTCACATGAGGATAAATCATATTCTTGAAAAATACGGAGGGTCGGAGTTTTCCATCAACTTCTCAATTAAATAAATATATGTTTAAATATGGCCAACTACTTAATTCAGAATTAGGGATCTTTTTTCATTGATCCAAATCCCATAAAAATTCGGATCCTTGAATTTCTCGAAATCTATTTCCGAGGGTATTTTTTTGGAGTTGGTCCTAAACTAAGTGTTAGGTAGTCTACTGACTTAACCTGCTTCTGGGTCATTTCGGATAATAATTTTTCCAAACGTAAACCATGAGCTTGTGATGGAGAGTTGATTATTTTAATAATCGGCTTTAATTTCTATGTATTTATCTACAAGACCTTTATATTCTCTCATCTGCTTTGGTGATAATCCAGGTTGACTAGTAATTGCCGGTACCGGCGGTGGAGGCGTCGTAATCTGCGCTAGGGTCAAATCACTGAAAGCGAAGAAAGCTAAAAAATACTACGTACTACGGCCATCCGACTCAGAAACGCGCGGATACTGGAGGTGTGTTTGTTCATTATGACGAATCGTTTTTTGGTGAAGGAATAGCTGAAGGTACTAGTAAAGGCCTGATGGGAGGTGGCAATGGCTTTTTGTAGTAATAGGTACTGGTAAGTGGCTCTATCCTTGAAAGTAGTAAGTACGGCCTCATCGGCCAGAAACTCGTGGTTGAGGGCGATGGCATTTCGGTAGAGATAGAAAGCCGGGTTGAACTAGAAGAGCACCTTCAAAAACTCCACTAGCATAATATCGAGGCTATGCCGCTGCATCACGTGAGCGCGTTCGTGGGCTACTATGTCCCGTTCTACGTTGCCGTTTAAGTACTCGGTTTTGTCCAGAAAAACGAAATTCAGGAAGCTATGGGGAGGCGTAGGACTTTCCAGGAGAACAAGCGTAATACCACCCGCATTGCGTACTTCGTTGGTGCGGATTTGTTTTACGAGCCAAAGAATATCACTGCCAAATCGAAATAGTAAACCTACGCAGATGAGGATGTATTCACCCGCCAGAAGTGCCCCCCACTTAAAATTTTCCGGTAGTATCGGCTCAGGCAATAACGCTATTGTATAGCGAGCTTGAATGCCCCGATCCATCAGCTGAACCGCTGAGGCCGGAGGCTCAAAGATGACTTGATTGGTGAAAATATCCATGGGGATGAGAGGCACCACCACCGAAAGTACCAAGGTACTCAGCAGGTAGTACCGATTGAAGTGGAACAGGCTTTCTCGTTCCAAGACGGCTCGGTAGAACAACAGTAGGCATCCGGAGCAAAGGGTCATTTTAAGTAGGTAGGTAATCAGGGCTTTTTGAGGTTGATTTGTTCATCAATGATCTTTTTTAGGTCTTCTAGTTCTGCCTTCGTCATGTTGGATGAGGTGGTAAAGAAAGAAGCAAACTGGGCGGAGGAGTTTCTGAAGAAATTGGTAATGAGTCCGTCCAGGTGATTGGAAAAATAGTCGTGCTTGCTTACCAAGGGTAGTATTGCCGCGAGTTGCCGTACTCGGTATAATCCACAAACTTCTTATCAATCATCCGCTGGAGAAGGGTAGCCACGGTGGTGGTGGCAGGTTTGGGATTCGGGTAAGCATCAAGCAAATCTTTCATAAATGCTCTTTCTAATTGCCAGAGGTATCCCATCAGCGTTTCTTCGGTATCGGCAAGTTTTATTCTCTACAAAGTAGTAACTGATGTTACGCAAAGCTATTGTGTGAACTAAGAAAAGGGAGTTAAATTTGGTTGATGCAAACAGACCTTGATCTATCTACTGATTATTTGATCAGTTCCTTGGGTCAAACCAGTGCCACTGTCTTGTCAGCTCTGCTTTACAATGCCTTCAGCCACGATGCCGTAACGCGCTTTGTCAACCAACTTGACCACGACAGTAAAGCACTATGGAAGCTGGTCAAGGGTGACGTGCGCCGCATGGAATCTGACGATGGACTACTCATCGTTGATGATAGCATCAGCGAGAAACCCTACACTGACCCCAATGGCTTGATATGCCCTCATTACGACCATTGCAAAGAGGTACATTAACGGCATCAATTTCGTCAGCCTGCTCTACCGTAGCAACGGCGTCCAACTCCCCGTAGGCTTTGAACTGGTTTTCAAGACTTTGCAATGCATCATCAAAACCCGCAAGGAATGCTGGCGTGCTGAGCGCACAAAGAATGACATGTTCCGTGACGTGCTACGGGCCGCCCACAAGAACACCGTCAAATTCGCCTTAGTACTTTGTGACAGTTGGTTCACCAATTCCCAAAACATCAACTACGTACGCTCAATCAAAAAGAATTTGATCGGGGCCGTCAAATCCAACCTCGAAGTGG
>JBDNFP010000483.1:0-3275 GCA_041689775.1 Spirosomataceae bacterium | reverse complement strand
TGCGCACGCAACTGACCCGGCCAACTATTAAATTCGCATGATTTGCGAAAGTCCTATTACCCTTATTTTTCTGATTTCTTTCATGATAAATCTCCCAAATTGCTCGAGAAAAACAGTATTGTTAGCGGCAGTTTTTAAAGTAGCCTGGAATCCCAAAAGTAATCTTCTGAGCGTACCAAACCAACCTTGCTAAGAAAGTCAGGATACTCAGTATTGATCATGTAATTATATTCAGTAGTAATTATAGCCGAGGGTATTTTCAAAACCAATGATTCTTGGGCATGGTACCAATCTGATCCAATATTTTGCAAGACCGAGTAGGCCGCAAATGAACGCCAATTGGTTGGCAAATCTTTAATTTGAATTTGCCTGATTAAATAATCGTCATCAGCAATTGAAATTACCATCACTTTATAGGGCAGTAAAGGTTTTACCGCGCCTCTATGTACAATTAATTCTGAGGTAGATAAAGACCGGGATGACCCGGTATACAAAACATTCTGGCCCTTTAAATTCCACCTATTAGCGATACCAGAGGAAGAAAGTGTTCTTGAATATACTTCGCTTGAAATTCGAACTACTTCCATAATTAAACGTTGTCACCGTATTGCATAGCCGTTAATCTATCATCAATGAACTTTATTCCGGTTATTGTATTCAAGAAAGAAACAGGGCTTCCGGTTATTGTATTCAAGAAAGAAACAGGGCTTTTGTTATCAAAATAAAAGTTCTCCTGATTCAACCAGCTCTCAAATTCTTTCATAGATCCAAAAATCTCAACCCCATGTTTAATCAAAGATAACAACAATAGCACTTGCTCTTTAACGTTCACCTTCACTGAACTTTGGGGCTTTTTATACTCTCTAAATGTTTTAACACTAATATTTAGCCAGTCCGAAATTGTGGTATCATTAAAATTGGTTAGGGTTTTTATCGCATTTAGGTATTCTCCTTCGTCCGCCCTTTCTTTTCCGCCTTTTTGACGTAATGCGGATACACACTGGCAAAGGACATTTTGTGTACTCTTGAATTCTCCATCGTGATTAAATAGTTAGCAATGCGTTGAGCAAGGAAGTAGAGGCATTACAGTATCATCGGACTACACTTCCTAAAATAGATCGTCTGGCGTTATCTCGCTGTCAATTTCTTCCAGATAGTACTTGTTCTGCAGGGCGGGATGGGTCGTGAGCAGGGTCACAAATACCGCTTTTTTGGTTTGCGTAGCCTGCTTGAAAACCGTTTTCCTCAGCCTCAACTGAGCCGCATATTACTTGTTTACTGTAAAATTATCCCGGGTAAACTTGGCTTTGCACAAATGGATGACTTGGTCGGCCCGATCAATGAGCATATCAATCTGAGCCCCCGGCAGGGTATCATCCCCCTGAATTTCCACGAACTTTGTCTGGTATACACCCCACTGATGCCCAATGCTGCTTTTACTTGGTTGACGTGCATCATACAGACATTCTCGAAGGCGTATCCGCTCCAAGCCCCGTAGCTGCTTTGCTGCGGCAGCTGCTCCCATACTTTATTTCCCGCCCCCTTGTTGGGTTCAATGAATTTAAGATAAAATAAGGAATACAGATCCGTCAGCTTGTATACTGAATCCTTTTTCTTGTTAAAAAACGGTTGGAATAAAGTATTGGCGGATCAGAAAAGTTTTACCCACCCGCCTTCGACCGTATAAAGCCCGGAACTCCCCCTGATTCGACCTGAGAATCTTATCCAGTTTGACTTTTTTTTCTGCCCAACCAATGATTACTTGCGCCATAAATATACTTGGAGAAATGTACATGAATATAAACCATTTCTCCAAGTATTTAACATCCTAGCCCGCTTAAACGAACGACTCCCGAGCGGTAACTTCCCCTCTTTACCCAAGACTACCTTGCGCTGAGGAACTACTATTTAATCGGACTCATATTTAAAGTATGCTTGTCGAAATACGCGATACGATTGGGCATCGTTTGCTCGATGGTGGTTTTAAGCGAGGCAGAAATCCAGTCTGATCGGTAGCGGACAGCCATGTACAACAAGAAACTCTCCGCAATATCTTCCCGGGTAGGGTTGTCACGTGCGTAGGTCGAGATAAAGTTATCATCAGCCACCTGAGCCGCTAGCCATCCGGTAGCGGTAGCGTGCTTGGCATCCAGTGAAGTGTGTGAGGCTTCGTGCACCAGGGTTTCTTCTAAAATCCCATCCTTCTCATAGTCAACTGTTTGTTCTGTATGAATCAGAATATTGTTATTTCCTCCGCCAAATAGCTGTTTCCCTTTGTGTATCCAAACGGTCTGAACATCCTGGCGCAAGGCGGTAGGTAGTTTACCAATCACCTTGGCGTATTTATCTGCCTCGGTTTTTGCCAATTCTTCACTTTGGAATTCTGGATTGACCTGTACTTCGAATTTCAGGCCGTCCTCAAAAGTTGCGTTGAATAGAAACGCTTTCACAACTACCCAATCAGCCACTCTTCTATCATACATGGTCCGGTTCTCTTGGCCGCTATAAACCAAGCTCTTAAAAGTAGTGATGTCCGTACCCGTTATAATATCAGGATCCTGGAAAATGGTACCACTGAAAGGGGGAGTTTTGATTGGGTCGGGCTTGGGTGGTATGCTGACAGGGGATGGGGTCGGGGCGGGTGACTCTCCTTGTCCACATGAAAAAAGAGGCAATAGAATAAGGAGAGTAAAAATTCTACTATGAGTATTCATACGAGTTGGGTTGCGGTGGTGTAATGTGTTCATAATCTAGAAAATTCAAGGGCTTCCAATCGTGGGATAATCTCAATTTAGCGGTAAATTTATATAGCTGGTTAAGCCAAATCTACTATTTGTTATGCTAAATGGAAAGAAATAAGGAGTCTAATCTAGCGTATAACTAACGCCATTGTTGGTATTCTCCCCACTAACCCACTGCTAGTTTTCTGACGGAATAATCCTACTGATAGTCCGTCGGAAAATTGCTTCAAGCGTCGAGTGGGCGCGCGAACTCGGTACGCTCGTGGAGCGGGTAAGGAAGTTCAACCCCATAACGCCAAACCCCATGTTGGATCACCAACACCTTTGGCCGATCCCCGCCCGCGCGATCGAAACCAATACCGAAGCATTACGGCAATAGGATCCCGGTTATACTATTAATAGTCTGAGCAGTTTTCGGGCATTGATTTGGTAAAGATCAAAAAGGGTCGTGAGGTTGAAATCCGCATTTCACCCCCTACGACCCATGAGCATCGAAAAGACACTCGGGCCAATATTGGCCAAACTTTCTGACGT